>JAFUQZ010000035.1 GCA_017472085.1 Akkermansia sp.
TCATGCCAGGCTTCGCTACGCTCCGCCTGGCATGATGATGTGCTTATTAGCTCACGTTAGACACGTTACTAAAATTACGGTGTCTTCTTTATGTCCTAAGCACTAGATTCATTTCGGTGTGCGATTTTTGTCCGACAATGGCCCTTGCGGGTCTCGCTATGATTATGCCGCTGGGCTCAAAAATTCGGCTCGCTTGCGCTCGCTAACTCCCCGACAATTTCGCATTTTTCTACCGATGTGTCTATTCCTGCTGTCTGGTTATTCATCAAACGCTGTACTAGCCAGCGCTGTAAGCGGCTACGATAATGTAACCGCTGACTCCATATCAGCGGTAACGGAGACGTCGTATTCCGAGGCAATTACTTAAAGAAGCACCCCAGTATCAATGGGCGAATACAACCATCCGCTTCTTGTCCGGTATCGCCGGCAGCTTCGTTGCCAGACCCGTGTGACAACTCCCCCCCCGTACCCGGCTTCACCACGCCGTCCTTCCACCTCAGCCGCACCCCTCGGTGCTCCACCCGTATCTCTGCCACAGCCCCCGTGCCGCGCCAGCCGCGTAGCATCAAAAGCTCAGCAGGCAAACCCACCTGCTGAGCATCAACTGATATGATATGTGCTTGAATATTACTTACTTGCTGAAGTAGCGCCTGAGCAGGCCGTCGAAGCCCTTGCCGTGACGGGCCTCGTCCTTGCACATCTCATGCACGGTGTCATGCACGGCATCGTAGCCCAGCTGCTTGGCTCGCTTGGCAATGGCCATTTTGCCGGCGCAGGCTCCGTACTCGGCATCGGCGCGCATCTGCACGTTCTTTGCCGTGTCATTGGTGAGCACTTCGCCCAGGAGCTCGGCAAACTTGGCGGCATGCTCTGCTTCTTCCCATGCGTAGCGGCGGAATGCCTCGGCAACCTCAGGGTAACCGTCACGCTCAGCCTGGCGGCTCATGGCCAGATACATGCCTACCTCGCAGCACTCGCCGGTGAAGTTCTCACGCAGTCCCTTGACGATTTCCTCATCAAGCCCCTGAGCCACGCCCACGCGGTGTTCATCCGCATAGTTCTTCTCCGTTTCCTTCATCTCCTCAAAGGTATCGGCGCCGCAAACCGGGCATACCTCGGGCATCGTGTCGCTCTCTACGACTTCTCCGCAAATGGTGCAAATATATTTCATGGTGCTGTTTCCTTTCTTGTGTATGTGTTTGGTGTGTATGTAGAAGTATCCCCTCTTCCGTGGGAATGCGATCAGTCTACCAGTTATTTTTTTGTTTGTCAAGCCGCATTTTTAGAATTGTTCTAATTTTGTTCGTTGTTTTCAGCGGCTAAGCATGCTCGCGCCCGGAAACACATCCGAGCGCGCAACAAATGGAGTCCGGCAGCGGGAATGGAGGACTACTTTCCGAAAGAAACCTCAACCTTCCTGCGTTTCCACATCTTGATGAAATCTTTTTCCAGTTTGGAAGCATCACGATGCGGTTTGATGAGTTCCTGAGCCGCCGCCTCGTGAGAGGAGTTATCAAGCAGAGCCTGCATATAGGCCTTCATGGCCTCCACCCCCTTCTTGCCATCCAGATGCACATAGAAAGAAATGAGCATGACCGAAAGCATGTAGGTATCCTTCCCGGCACTCATGTGGCTGTACATGGTGGGCTGGTCCATGGTGAGAAAAGCCTCCAGGCTGAAGGGGAAGTCGAGCGCACCGGAGCCGTTGCGCTTCTTTGCCTCATGCAGGACCATGGAAAAACCGCGGTTGAAATCCAGCGTTTCCCCCACATAGGGGATATAGCCGAGGTACTCAGCCCAACCCTCATTGGCCCAGATGGGGAGCCCGTTGCGGACGAAGTTCTGGTGGGTGAGCTCATGCACCAGCACGTGGGTATTGATATCACGGGACACCACGGACCCATTGCTGCCCAGGCCCAGGGACTCGAACGGCACCATCACCTTGTCCATGGCAATCTGCTCTTCAGAGAGCGGGCCGAGGGGCTTCCCCTGCTCTGAGGCAGAGCGACGGGCGGCGAAAGAGAACAAGCCGGCAGAGTCAGGCGGAGCACCCTTGCTGATATACTGCTGTTTAGTGGGCCAGAGTTCCACCAGATACTTTTTTGCACTGCGGTCATCCGCAGTACGGGGCACGGGGAGCACCTCACCCACTGCCTTGTTGGCGGCATAGGCGCATTCGAAGAGGCGGCCGATGGTCTCGCAGGCGGCATCATCCAGCGACACGGGAGAATGGAAACGATAGTTATTCGTCTCGTAAACAAACCCGACACCGGGCTGCTGTCCCTTACTCTCCAGCACCGTCTCCTCCGGCACGGGAACACCCTTGGGCCAATCGCCGGGAGAAGCCACGCGAACATTCTTCACCCCCATGTCGCGCAGTTCTTTCTTCTTGCGAGCCGCTTCCTTCCGAGGATCGCGTTTTTTTGATTTTTTCTTTTTATCTGCCTGTTGCAGGGAAAAATGTTCCACCACATCGGCAGAAGGCATCATCGGTTCAACGGCATCAAGCGGGGCAAAAGCCGCCAACACACCGAGCAGGGGGAAGAAAAGGCGTTTCATCTCTCTGATATTCTGGTTGAAAATAGAAGTAATGCGGTACGTTTATGATGATGTACGAAAAGCCGATGGAAAGCAAGCCAAAAAGGCGGGAAAGGGTCATAGACACTTTATTTGGTTGCAAAACGCGCATGGGGAGAGTAGAATGAGCGCGTGAAACTCACACCGCTCAGAATCTACGCCATCAAGCTGGCAATGTTTTCCACCGTACTGGGGTACATGGCGCTGGATTTGTTCGTCTTTGAAGGTCCCATGCATACCTTTCTGCACGACCGGGAGAGGCTTCGCACCTCAGAGCTGGCGGCAGAGGTGTACGGTGAACCGATTACGCTGGGACAGCTGGAGCGCTTCACAACAGAGCAGAACACGCTGGCCGGACGAGTGGTGGATGACCCGGCACGGCGAGCCGGCATGATTATGGCACTGGTGCGTGATAACCTGCTGCGACTCCGCGCCCGCTACAATGATAAAAAGCTGCCGGATTGCCGGAAAGCGGCAGAGGAAATTGTGAACAGTCTGGAGACGCGTGCCGAGAATGAACAGGATTTCACGGCACAACTGGCAGGACAGGGCTACACCCGCCGCAGTTTCACAGAAAAAATGGCCGTCCGCATGCGCCAACAGGTTTTGCTGGAGAAAGCCGTACAGGACGTGAGTGAGGTGGATAACGCTGCCATCGCCGCTCACTACAAGCAGGTGAGGGACGAACTGACCATCCCGGCCTCCCGCCCGCTTCGCCATATATTCCTGGCAACGGAAGGAGCGGATGCCCAGGCGGTGAAGAACCGCGCAGAACTTCTGCTCAAACGGCTGGAAGCCGGTGAGGATTTCGGCACTTTGGCACGCGAAGCCAGCGAGGATGACCGCAGTGCGCCCCTGGGCGGCAATCTGGACATCATCCACGACAACGGAACATTTCCCCTGCCCGAGCTGATGATATTCGATGACACGGCACTCCCCGCCGGGACACCGACTCTGACCCAGAGCCGATGGGGATGGCACATCCTGCTGGCCGGGCCGATAACGCCGCCCTATACTCCCTCGCTGGATGAGTGCCGCGAAAGCCTGCGCACCGCCATCATCAGCGCGCAGCGGGAACTGGGGGTCAATGCGTGGTTCAAGGGTGCCATCAAGGAAGGATTTAAACAGAAACGTATCATCATTCATGCCAAGTGATTATTGCATCACCGTGAGCCGCGCCGCAAGCGGTCTGCACGGCGTTATTACCGTACCCGGAGACAAGAGCATTTCCCACCGAGTCGCCATCCTGGGAGCTCTGGCAGACGGCAGTCTGCAAGTGCAGAATTATCTCTGCAGCGAAGACTGTCTGAACACCCTCCGGGCCATGCAACAGCTGGGGGCAACAGTCACCCCCGGCGATTGCCCGCAGAATTTCACCCTCACCGGCACGGGGATGCGCCCCCATGCACCCAAGCAGGACATAGACTGCGGCAACTCCGGCACCGGTATGCGGCTGATGGCCGGAGTGCTGGCCGCCCTGCCTTTCAACAGCCGACTGTTCGGCGATGAATCCCTGCAGAGCCGCCCGATGAAACGTATCATTGACCCGCTCGCCTCCATGGGAGCCCGCCTGACGGCCTGCGGCAAGAAAGCAGGTTGCGCCCCGCTGAGCATAGAGGGCTGCACCCTGCACCCCATCCGCTATGAGCTGCCCATGGCCAGCGCCCAGGTCAAGAGCGCCGTGCTGCTGGCAGGCATGCTGACAGAGGGAACAACCGGTGTGCACCAGCCCGCCGTCACCCGCGACCACACGGAGCGTCTCTTCTCCCACTTCGGAGTACCCTGCTCCGTTTCGGAGGACGGGTTGGATATCTCCGTGACCGGCCCCGTGCGCATCAAGGCGGCAGATATTGTGATTCCCGGGGATATCTCCAGCGCAGCTTTCTGGCTGGTGGCCGCCTCCATCGTGCCGGGCAGCGAAATAACGCTTCGCCACGTGGGGCTCAATCCCACCCGCGATGCCATCATCACCGTGCTGCGCCGCATGGGGGCAGACATCACCGTCACCAACCGGGTCGATGCCGGGGAACCGTATGGCGACATCACCGTGAAAGCAGCAGGCAAGCTCACGGCAACAACTGTACTGAAAGAGGAAATCCCAAACCTCATTGACGAAATCCCCGTGCTGGCCGTCGCTGCCGCCTTTGCAGAGGGCACTACCGTCATCCGCAACGCCGCTGAGCTTCGGGTGAAAGAAAGTGACCGCATCGCCACCACCGCCGGCAACCTGCGCGCCATGGGGGGCGAAGTGGAGGAATTCCCGGACGGCCTGGAAATCACCGGGGGCAAGCCCCTGCACGGCGCCACGCTGGAGAGCTACGGCGACCACCGCATTGCCATGGGCTTCCTGGTGGCGGGGCTGATGGCAGAGGGAGAAACCACCCTGCTGCACTGTCAGAACATCAACACCTCCTACCCCGGCTTCGAGGCTCACCTGCACGAGCTGACAAACTGACCGCTCCCCCTGTCTCTCCATGCCCCGCATCACCGAGGAATGTGTCGCCCGCATCAAAAACTCCACAGACATTGTGGAGATGGTGGGGCGCTACATTCAGCTGCGGCGTGCAGGTAACGCATGGAAAGCATGCTGTCCCTTTCATGCGGAAAAAACACCTTCTTTCCATGTGAACCCGGCACGGCAGACCTTCCATTGCTTCGGCTGCGGCGTGGGAGGAGATGCCGTCAAGTTTCTGATGATGTTCGAGAACCTGGATTATCCCACGGCACTGCGCCGCATCGCGGATATGAATGGAGTCGCCGTCATCGAGGAAGAGGAAAACCCGGAAATGGCACGCCAGCGACGCATGCGCAGCCGGGTCATTGAGGCCAATCAGCTGGCGGCAGACTATTTTCACCGCAAACTCTGCCGGGACAAAGCGGCCGCACACGTGCGGGAATACCTCAAAAACCGCGAGTTCAACATCGAAACCGCCAAAGCCTGGCAGCTCGGCTGGGCCCCCGGGGATTTTTACGAACTGGGGCAACTGGCCGCCTCTCGCGGGATTGACCACAAGGTACTCACAGATGCCTATCTGCTGGGACAGGGACGCAGCGGTGCCTACCCGGTGTTCCGCGACCGCCTCATGTTCCCTATTCACAACATACGCGGTGAGGTGGTGGGATTCTCCGGCCGTATCATGCAGGAGGGACAGGACCCGCGCAAGTATGTCAACACCTCTGAAACGGTTGCTTTCCGCAAGGGTGAATTGCTGTTCGGCTTGTACAAAGCCACCGGTCCCATTGCCAAGGCTGACATGTGCGTAGTGGTCTGCGAGGGACAGCTGGATGTCATCGCCTGTCACGAAAAGGCAGATGTGCGCAATGCAGTGGCCGGGCTCGGGACGGCATTCACGGAAGACCACGCCAACATCCTCCGCAAATACGCCAAGAAGGCGATCCTCTGCTACGATGGGGACAATGCCGGTATCAAAGCCAGCGAAAAAACATTCCGCAAGCTGGCTCAGGCCGGGCTGGAAGTCTACCACGCCAGTCTGCCGGCAGGAGAAGACCCGGACTCTCTCATCCGCGCACAGGGAGCGGAAGCACTGCGCAACGCCCTGCAGAACGCACGCCCTTACCTGGAGGTGCGGGTCGGGCGGGAACTGGAGCAGATTAAAGGAGATGCCAATGCGCGCGCCGCGCTCATCCCCCGCATGGCAGACCTGGCAGCAGAAATCACCGACCGCAACCGCAGGGATGTGGCGGTGGCGGATTTGGCCACCCGCCTGAATACAGGGTTGGAATCGCTGCGCGAATCGGTGGACGCCATCATTCGCGCCCGCAAGGACGCCCCGGCGTTCACCCGCACCGGAGCATCCGCAGAGCCCGCATACGAGGAGGAATGGGGGGAGGAAGTGCCGATGCCGGATGAACCGACAGCACCGGTGATTCCCGTACGGCTGCACTCCGGCATCCGCGGTGTCATTGAGCTGGCGCTCAGCAGCACAGAGGTACAACACATGCTGGTGGAACGCATCGAGGACCTGGTGGAGCCCATGCAAACCCTCTCCGGCGGCCAGATTCTGCAGAAGATACTTGAGGCTCTGCCCGCGCCCGGCAATGAGGAAGATTGGCAAAAGCTACTGACCCGGCTCTCGCCGGAACAGGCCGCCGCCATGAAAGACTTCCCGCACGCCGCCATTGAGCTGCCCCACCCGGCAGAGCATGTGGAACAGGCTTGCACCCTGGTTGCCCGCGAAACCGTTCGCGCCAGAATTGATACCCTGCGCTCGCAGATTCGCACCCCCGGGTTGACGCCGGAGGAAGGTCTGGCGCTGATGCAGGAATGTAACGAGCTGATGAAGATGCTCAACGACTGATTGACGCCATGAGACCGCCCGGAATGGAACAAGACATGAGGCAGAGCATGGTGGCTACTGCCGCCATGCAGCTCTTCATGCGCACCCTTCAGGCCACCAATACGGAGCTGCAGCAAATGGCCGCGCAGGCCGTTGCCGCCAACCCAACGCTCGAAGAAACGGAGCCGGCCGTCACCCCCGAAAGTTTTTCCCCAACCGATACAGAGATTTCGGCCTTTCGTCTGAACTCCGTCACAGAAGCTCCCTCCCTGAGCCGGCATCTGGAGGAACAACTGCGGCGAAGCGCCCTGCCCTCCGCCACAGAAGAGGCCGCGCTCACCCTGCTGCAACACCTCTCACCGCGCGGCTTCTTCGAAGAAGCTCCGACCGTCATCGCCGAACAGGAACACATCCCCCTCCGGCAACTGAAAGCCGCGCTCGCCGCCATCCGCGATTTAGACCCGCCCGGAGTGGGAGCTGCGGATTTGCGCGACAGCCTCATGCTGCAGCTGAAACGTCTGGGGGAAGAAGACGGACTACCCATGCAGCTGCTGCGGGAGCACTGGGAGGCACTGGTGCAGCATCGTTATGCAGAAGCGGCCCGCAAGATAGGAACCGAGGAATACCGTGTGACCGATGCAGCGGCTCGCATTGCCCGGCTCAATCCGAACCCCGGCGCCGGATTCGCGCCGGAGGAACGGATGATTGTTCAGCCGGACATTGTTGTAGAACGGGTCGGAGATGAGCTCACCGTGCAGCTGACGGGAGAAAACATCCCCAGGCTGGCTCTGTCCACCGCCTACCGGGAAATGATGGCCGAACAAGCCGATAAGAAAGAAGTGCGGCAATATCTCTCCCACTGCTTCCGGGAGGGGCGCGACCTCATCCGCGCCATCGAACAGCGCCAACAGACCATCCTGCACATTTCACAGGCCATTGTGGCAAGACAACGCGATTTCTTCCTGCGGGGAGAACAGCACCTTCGCCCCATGAAAATGGAAGACATCGCAACGGATACCGGATTGCATGTCTCCACCGTCTCCCGCGCCGTCAACGGCAAATACCTGCGCTATAACCGAAAACTCACGGAACTGCGCCGCTTTTTCACCACCGCCCTGCCCACCGCCGGCGACACAGCTGTCTCCCCGGAAACCATCAAGGCCAAAATACGCGAACACATCGCCGCAGAATCCCCCGCCAAGCCTCTTTCAGACGCCAAACTGGAATCCCTGCTGGCCGCAGACGGCATGCCTGTCGCCCGCCGAACCATCGCCAAATACCGCGAACAACTCCGCATCCTCCCCGCCCACCTCCGCCGCAGAGCGTGATATATTTAATCAAAAACGCATACATTTTTATGCAAATCCAAGATTGAATCTTGGATTTGCATAAAAAAACGAAGAATATCACTCCACCAGAGAATGGATGTCATCATCCGTCAGAACATTTACGCCGCGCTGCACTCCCATACTTTTTCCCGCATAAATCAGAGTGGGCGATTTACTCTCCGGCACCAGTTCTGCAAACATGCGCAGGTTTTTACACATGTCGGGATTGTATGTATAAGCAGATTTGATTTCAATGGGGAGGGGTACTCTCTGATGCTCCAGAATCAGGTCAATCTCAAAACCATTCGAATCACGAAAGAAATATAAATCCGGAGAAAAACCTTTGTTCAACCGATTCTTCAGGCACTCAGAAATCACATAATTCTCGTAAATACAGCCAATGAGAGGGTCTCGTCCCACCATCTCCTCTGATTTTATGCCCAGCAAAGCTGTCACAAGACCGGTCTCAGTAAAATAAATCTTGGGTGATTTGATAAGACGTTTACCATAATTCTTGTAATAAGGATGCAAGGGGAACACGATATACGAAGCCTCCAACAGCGAAACCCATTCCTTAATGGTCGTTGCACTCACCCCCACGTCTCCTGCCAGCGATGAGTAATTCACAATCTGTCCCACGCGCGAGGCAAGCAGCCGGATAAATGTCTCGAACGCCGACACATTGCGTACATTGATAATCCGGCGGACATCACGCTCCACATACGTACGCAGATAATCCATGTACGCGCGGGCAGGCTTAAGCTTCTGTGCGTGTACTCGCGGCAGACCGCCATAAAAAAGCTTCTCGTCACGGCTCTGCACCCTGCCAGCCTTCTGCAACTCATGCTGCGAAAGCGGCAACAAATCCACCATACCGGAACGGCCGGCCAGACTCTGCGTAATCGTCTCCTGCAGCTCCATCTGCCGACTCCCCGTCAAAATGTACATACCGGGGCGGTCTTCCTTATCCACCATTCCCTGCAAATAGCTTGTCAGTTCGGGCGTATTCTGAACCTCGTCAAAAATACACGGCGCAGCATGTTGTTGCAAAAAGCCCCTCGGGTCATGCTCAAAAGCCATTCGTTCATCCGGATCTTCCAGACTCACATAATCATACCCCGGAAACAGGTGTCTCGCCAGCGTAGTCTTACCGGACTGCCTCGGGCCACACAGAGTCACAACCGGATACATCTCAACAGCCTCCAGAATCTGTGCGCTCGCATCACGCTCGATGAATTCCCTTCGTCCCATGCCCATACAGTACCATTATTTTTATGTAAATTCAAGATTGAATCTTGGATTTGCATAAAAATAATCTTAAATCCCTACTCCGGACAGCCCCCTTTATATCTCTCTCTGATTCGCACGCCGCAGCAAATTTTCCATTCGTCAATCGTACTTCGTAATTCGTACTACCCATTCGCCTATGTCGGACACCATCCCGGCTCGCTTCATCTTGCCGTACAAAAACGCCGTCGCGCCTTTGAAACGCCCGACAAGAAAACCGAGATGGTTTTCCTTGTTGGTCGCTTTCCTGCTGATGCAAATAATCGCGTGGACATGATTGGGCATAATCACATGCTCCCCCGGCACCATCTCAGGTTACTTGATTGGCAGCACCTCAAGCGTCTGCCTCACACCTTCGCCCAGCTCGTTCAATACACTTTTCCCGCCTGCAATCGTCCCCCGGAACGGACATATTGTGTACAACTTGAATCGTCACAAAAAATCGCCCCTTACCATAGTCGATATTCTTGTTTCGAAGTGATTGATGAAAAAGCTTTCTCTGCATATCAACGCCCTGCCATCACAACAGCCCTCCGCCGAAGCTGTCAACCGCATTCCCCTTTTCCTGATGCCGTCCCCGTCAGCAGTGGCGAACAAGGTTTGCCTCTAAGCCTTCCCGAAAAGGATACAGCGCTGCTGCTCCAACTCCATTCCGTCAATTAGCCATTTGAAGGACTGAGCTTGCCAGCGAACTCCCTCTTTTTGGTGTTCTTTTACTTCAACAGGCACTTCGCTTTGTTGTTCAATTTGCCATATCAGGATGTCGCGGTTGATGTCAATGCTATTGCGCGCTCGTTGCCAATTGCGGGATTTGACATCCGGCATCAGCTCCGTTAAAGTTGCTTTCACCCCGAAACATTGCCATGGAAGCATTTGCGGCAAGAAATCGCAAGCGCCTATAAGCTGTTTCAATATATCCTCCGGTGATTGCGGTGCGTTCATTGGTGGGTGATTCATGAAGTGTGGTTGTCTTTGGGTAATCATGCGGCGTTGTGAAAAAGGTATGGGTTTACTTGCGGTAGCGGTTTCTGAACAAGGTTCTGATGCTGCATAGTGTGTTACTAAGCCGTTCGAGCGGGGTTGAGTTCGTATGGGAAAGGGGACATTTCATCATAAACTTCGCAAGGGATGAAAAATTGCTGCGTTCAATACCCTTCTTGACCATTTCTACTTTAACTCTTTCCGTATTGTAATCTCGTTGCATGAGGAAATTATGCCGCCTGTTAATGAAAATGCAATCTAACTCCCCAACAATTAACGGGGACGTATGGGACGACGCCACAATAACCATCACATAGAAAATTAGTGAGAGGAGTAATTCTAGCTTCCTATCCGCGTCCATTATAAAAGAAACGGCGGGAGATTCGGGGAATCCGCAAATCCCGCTTTACAAATGGCCCGGGGTCATCTAATATAGGGCGCATGAGCACTGTGTCTGACAACGTGGAAGCATTGGTAAAACTCGCCCTGGACGAAGATTTCGGCAGCGGCGATGTGACGTCTATCTATTTCGTGCCCGAAACCCTGCAGGCCCGCGCCCTGCTGCGCCCCCGCACATCGGGTGTTCTCTCCGGCGTGGAAGTGGCGCGCGCCGTGTTCAAGGCTGTGGATCCCTCCCTGAAAGTGGAGGTGTACCTGCATGACGGGGATCATGTTTCCCCCGGTGCCATTGTGATGATGATTGAGGGCAAGGCCCAGTCGATTCTGGGGGCAGAGCGTACGGCGCTCAACTTCATCCAGCGTCTTTCCGGTGTGGCGACGATGACGAACAAGTATGTGCAGGCCATTGCCCACACGGGATGCAAGCTGCTGGACACCCGCAAAACAACGCCCGGCTACCGTCTGCTGGAAAAAGCTGCGGTGGTTCACGGCGGAGGCAACAATCACCGCCTCGGCCTGTACGACCGCGCCATGGTGAAGGACAATCACCTCATGACCGATGGTGATACGACCCACCTGCAGAACTGCATCAACAAGCTCAAAGCTGATCGTCCCGGTGTGGAGGTGGAACTGGAGGCCGATAATCTGACGCAGGTGGAGGCGTTCCTCAAGCTCAGCGGTGTGGACTATATCCTGCTGGACAACATGAGCAACGATGACATGCGAAAGGCCATTGAGATGCGCGGCAGCAATGCCAAGCCGTATTTCGAAGCATCCGGCGGTCTCACGCTGGAAACAGCCCCCGCTGCCGCTGAGACAGGGGTGGACTTCATGAGCTTCGGCTGTCTCACCCACTCCGTCCCCTCCATGGATCTGGGGCTGGATTTCACCGTAGAGCGCTGATAATTAAACGATGCTATCCCCCACAGAAGCCCTTATCACCCTGAACCTGATTCCCGGGCTCGGCTCCATTCGGATTCAGGGGTTGCTGGAGTATTTCGGCACCGCGGAGCTGGTGCTGGAAGCTCCGGTCGGGCTTCTGGAAAACGCACCCCGCATCGGGGCCAAGCTGGCACGAATTATAGCCGATTGGCGCAACAGCACCAATGTTCACGCAGAGCTGGAATGTGCCGCTCAGCATGGGGTACGCGTTGTAACCCTGCTGGATGATGACTATCCTGCCATCCTCCGGCGCATGACAGACCCGCCCATCGTCCTCTACGTGCGCGGAGAGTGGCGTGATTCCGATGCGGATCGAAGTGTCGCCATCGTCGGTACGCGCGAGGCCTCGGCCTACGGGCAGACCGTGGCTCGCAGGTTCGGCCGGGAACTGGCAGAGAACGGTTCCACCATCATCTCCGGGCTGGCGCGAGGCATTGACACGGCCGGTCATTGGGGAGCCCTGGATGCCGGAGGCCGCACCATCGCGGTGATGGGGCACGGTATGGCCGGCATCTATCCCTCCGAAAATCAGGAGCTGGCAGACGCCATCTGCAACGGTCATGGAGCCGTGGTGAGCGAATTCCCCATGCTCACCCGCCCCGGCCGCACCACATTCCCGCAGCGCAACCGCATTGTGGCGGCGTGGAGCCGGGCCATTCTGGTGGCAGAAGCGCCGCTCCGCAGCGGCTCCATTCACACCGCGCATCTGGCCGCAGAAAATTACGGCAACAGCGTCTTCGCCATCCCCGGAAATATCACAAGCACAGCCTCCACCGGATGCCATGCCCTCATCCGGGACGGTGCAATCCTGTGTACAACACCCCATGAGCTGGAAAGTGATATGGGATGGACCAGCCTGCCCCAACAGCTGAATCTCTTCACGCCCCCTCCTGCCGCACCGAAAAAACAGCGGTCTGCCCAACCGGAGTTACCCACGGATGCGACGCAGCGTTCCATCCTGTCTGCCATTGCAGCAGGACATGATACGCTCGATACTCTCTGCCCGGCTCTCGGGATGGGGGCAAGGGAGCTTAATCCGCTCCTGATGAGACTACAGATTCAACGACTTATCGCCCCCGTAACCGGCGGGAGATATCGACTTCTCTGTCAACTGAGCTGACTCGATACAGCCATACTTTTGACTTGAAAAAACGGAGCATTCGGGGTAGACTCCGCGCATGCGTTTTCTGGCCGTTTTTTTCACCATCTGTACAGCGGTTCTGCTGAGCACCTGTTCCCCGGCATACAGCTCTCACCTAACCGGTTCCCAGTACAATCGAACATACGGCACCTATTCCGGCATGACGCATCCCGGTGCTCGCCATAATCCCGCCCCTATACCGGCCGGCGCTCGCACCATCTCCCGCCCCTCTGCGTCTGCCCAAGCGCCCTACCGGGCCTACAATATGCCCCAGGAACCGGCCCCCCGCCCCAACTGTGCAGCGGTTTGTGTGATTGACCCCAATACAGGGCAGATATTCTATTCGTACAACGCGGATACCAAACGACAGGTGGCCAGCACGCAGAAAATCATCACAGCTCTCTGCGTCTGCGATGAAGGCGATCTGGACAGCATGGTCACCATCCATCCCGCCGATTGCAAGGCCCCGCCCATCCGGCTCAACCTCAAGCCCGGCACAGAGTACCGCAAGAGTGAGCTGCTCAAAGCCATGCTCATCGGCAGCTTCAATGACGTGGCGCTCTCTCTGGCGCGTGATACCGCCGGCAGCGTGGATGCATTCGTGGAACGCATGAACAAGCGCGCCAGACGCATGAAGATGTACAACACCCATTTCGCCAATCCCAACGGGCTTCCGGCAGAACAGTATTCCACCGCGCACGACATGGCAAGGGCGGCCTGCTATGCCTATCACAACCGCACGATTCGGGAATATATCAACATTCCCACGTATGATTTCGTGAAGGCAGACGGGCGCATCCGCAGGATGAATTCCACCAATCGCCTGCTCCGAACTCATCCCTGGGTGCATGGCATGAAAACGGGTTACACCAACGCCGCCGGCAAGTGCCTCATCTCCTGCGGCTCGTACAACGGGCGCTCCGTCATTGTCGTCGTTCTCGGCAGCACCAGCAGCAGAATCTGGGGAGAATCGCTCAAATATCTCAAATGGGCGCTTAACCTTGCCTGATAATCCGGCAAGGTCATACTTTTTACTTTTCTTTGCAAACAAAAATGGTTATAATCCCGGCTGTTCGCTTGTATTGATGGCATCCGGTGGCAACAGAAAACGCAATCGACGGAGAACGGGAACAGACCGTTCTCTGTGGGGCTTTCTGTTCAAAAAAGAGGGTGACGGGCAACAGGATTTCACCCGTGGCTCCTTTTACCAGCCCGATGGGGAAGAAGAAGATACGCCCCGTTTTTCCCCCATCACCGTGCTGAATCTGCTGTGGCAGAAATTCAACTTCTGGACCACTACCGCAGTGCTTCTGTTTCTGACGTTCACATTCATGCTGGGGTTACTGCTGCTCAACATGTGGATACCGCAGGACATGTCAGATATCGCAGGCTACACCGATAACGGCACCGCAAAGGATATAACCGCCATCATCCGCAACGCCAACGGTCGGGAGGTAACCATAACTGAAGCTGAACTGAATCGCTATCTGCGCTCCACCTGCCGCCTGAGGCAAACAGGTCTTTTTTCCATCATCTCGAAGTGCCACGGAGTGGGTGTACGCGTGCATGACGGGTACATGGAAGTCATCATTGACCGGATTCTTGGTTCAAACCTGCACCAGACTACCGGAGTGCATCTCAGCTTCAGCAGAGAGACGGAGCATGGCAGACCCGTGCTGAAAGCAGACTTCTGCGGAGGCCCCCCTCTGCTTGGCAATATGCCCCGCGGCGGCACCATCGGAAAAGTCCATGTACCGCAGCATCACATCCGTATGCTCAAACCGGCTCTGGAAACACTTCTGGCCTGCTATCCGGAAATATCCTCCATGATGGAGCAGCATGGCTACTGCCCGGAATTCCGCAAAGGATTTCACGGCAACGACAGCACCATCCGGCTCGTGCCGTACTCTTTCACTTCTGATTAATTAATCACACGCTAACCACAACATACGACAACACCATGAAAATAAAACATACCGTCCACCTCCTGACTACTGCAGTATGCGCCATGACGCTTTCTTCCTGCATCTTCCAGCAAGTGGCCAATAAGTTCATTCGTGATGAATATCCCGGGGTGCGTCCTCCCCATGTCATCGAGGACAACAACGGCAAGCCTGCTTCGAACAAATGGATTGCTGTCAGCCCTACGGATTTACCCCCCTCCGGGTATCTGAACGGCAAAGTCGAGTACGCGGAGGACGGTCTTCCCTACAGCCTTCCCTGCGAATTCTCGAACATTCTGGTTTCCCCTTATTCTCCCAACTACCAGTTGGATTACAGCAACAGCAAGGTAGGCTCCAAAGTGTGGGATCCCTACACCAGAAAGCCATTCTACATCCAGCGGCACTATACATTTAACTAATCCCAACCCGTCATGGCTGGAAAAACTCCCGAAAAACAACACAGGGCAACACTCCTGCAATATGCAGGGTTGTGGTCATACAAGAGCTTCTGCTTCGTCCTGAGGTTGATGGACATCCGTCTGGTTGCCCTCATCGGGCGGTGCGTGGGGTATCTGGTATGGGCAGTTTCCTCCAGAAGGCGAGCCATTGTGGCGCGTAATTTCCGCATCATCGTTGACCCTACGCTGCGTAAGGACAAGCTGAGTTCCATGGTGCGGCGCAACATGGTTCGCACCTCCATGAATCTGGCCTGTTCACTGCGCACCGGGCTCATGAGCAAGAAAGAAATGGAACGCTCCATCCGCATGGAAGGAGCAGACCATTTTGAGGCATGCGGACAGAACGGGCATTGTGTCATCTCCTGCATTCCGCACGCCGGCAACTGGGAGATTCTGGCACGCATCCGTCCGTATTTCACCAAGGTGGAGCACTTCGGCTCCATGTACCGCCGGATGAGCAATCCGTTGCTGGAGGATTTGGTATACAAGTCCCGCACGGCCTACGGGTGTGAAATGTTCAGCAAGGAGGACGGCCTGCGAAATGTGCTGAAACTGGCACGGACCGGCGGTCTGTTGGGCGTGCTCAGCGACCAGTTTACCCAGGAAGGCCTCTTCCTGCCCTATTTCGGCAAGGTAACGGGGGTCACGCCTCTTCCGGCCTTGCTCTATAAGCGATGCAAGGGAAAAGGGCATTTGTTCTCCGTCTTTACCCGCAACACAAAGCTGGGATGTTGGGATGCCGTGCTGGGGCGAGAAATCCAACTTCCCGAGAAGTGCGACACCATGGCCGAGCTCACCATGCAGGTGAATCTGGCTCTGGAGAAATGCCAGAACGAAGATATTATTGATGGTTTCTGGATGCACCACCGCTGGAAATGCACCAACAAGTTTGCCCCGGTTCAGGATGATGAAGTAAATGAAGTGGCAAGAGCAAACACACGGTTGCCTTTCCGCATCATCGCCACGACACCGGCAGCCTTTGAAGAAGCCATTCTGACCATTCCGGCCCTGAGAGTTCTGAGCGACTGCCGATTTGATGCCCAGCTGACGGTGGTCTGTCCGGCAGAACAAAAGAACTTCTGGAAGAAAGAGCCCTACATTACTCATGTGGTGACATCTGACGAAAAATGCTCGGCATTCGAGCAACTGGATAGTGATGAAATCTACAAAGATGGGCCTTTCGACGTCCTGTTCATGTTCTCTGAGGACAAGAGCCTCTTCCGCAATCTGCTTCAACTCTCCCCCATATACGTCAGCGCTCTCGGGGACAACGCTCTGCGGAAAAAATGCGGAAAACAGATACGCTCCAGGCACAAAAAAGCGGAAATGCTCCAATCCCGGCACCGCAGTCAGCACTACCTGCACCTCTTGGAGTACACCCACGAGCTCTCTACTCAAAAAGGAGTCATTGCAACGGATGGAAACGGCAACCCCGAGGCCTCCGGCACATTCATTGCCCCCTTCTCCACGCTGGGTGATGCTGACTGCTGGCCGGAAGCCAAATGGAAAGAACTCACGGAAAAACTGCCTGCGAAGCCGACCCTGTTGGCACTTACCCGAGACAAAACAGAGGCAGAAGCCATGGCTGCCCGTCTGGGTATCAACTGCTGCTGTGTTGCGCCGGAAGATGTCTGCACCGTACTGGGCCCCCACACAGAGCTCTATGCTGTGGACGGACTGTTGCCACAACTGGCAGCCCACAGCAACTGCCGCAGCACCGTGCTGATGAGCAGTCGCCCCGTGGAGCTGTATGGCCCCATGGGGGAACATGACAAGGCGGTATACCATCATGCGCCCTGTCATCCGTGCTACCGCAACAGCTGCGACCAGGGCAAGGAGCATTGCACCGATGCCATCACCGTGGACGACGTGCTGAATGCAACAGCCCCCAAATTCCGAACCACATCAACCCAAGACAGCAGCCAAGAATCGGCAGCGGAGTCATAAAGCTCAGCACCTCCCCCGGCAGATAACAGGCCTCGTCTGATTTCCAGAGCACAGGCATTTTCTGACCGGGATGAGGAACTCTCCCGTTATGGGAGTAGAACGAAGAAGCTGTTCTCAGCGATTTATCAGAACCATCCGGCAGTACCCGCAGATGATAGGGGCTGCCGGATGTTTGTGTATTTCCCCATTCCACAGACACCACCTCTGCAATACCCACCTGCCCCAGAGCCGATACCTTCAGGGGGCGGACAACGTGAGGCAACAGCCACATTCCCACCCCCAGCCCCATCGCCAACAGGGCAATGCTGAGGCTGAGAGAGCTCCTGTTCTGCTGACCTTCGCCCCCGATTGGTCGGTCCGAGCGTAAGCCGCTGCCGGGGTAATGCAGCTCCAAATCACGCCAGACGGCGGCCAGAGCATAAGCAGAATCTGTATGCATCACCGTTGAAAAGGATGAGCGACCATCCGACCGAAGCAACAGCAGGCGCAGCGCATAGATTCCATCCGAGCTTGCATCCCAGTCAAAATGCAGCATCCGCGCAGCAGGAATAACCGCCCGGCGCAACCGCATACTCCACAAATAAAGCGAAACTACCACGCCGGCGTGCTCCACCTGAATCACCTGCTCTCCCCAAATGCAGCGAAGCATCACCAGCAACGGCCACATCAGAACCAGCGCAATACCGCCACAGAGCAGCGGCACCTCCCGATTGGTGCCACACAGAATATAAAATATGCAGAATCCCAGACTGAGCAGAAAGAGCAGCGCACACGTCACCCCCAACAAAATATGCCGAGACTGACGCGATGGTATGCGGTGCAACATCTCAGCTTTCCTCCGGTGGCAGCATGAACAACAGGCGATCCAGTCCGTGATGAGAGACCTCATTCCACAGAGCTTTTTCCATGCTCGAAACCCGCCCTGCACGCTCTTCCGCAGGAAGAGAATCGTATGCCTCAGCACCCAGGTTTTCCAGCAGACTCTGCGAAGCCATCCGGGTCACCAACTCTTCCCAGAACACTGATTCGCGGTACTCATCCACCACGTCCGAATAGAAAGCTTCATCCACATACGGGCGTTTGAAAAACCAGTAGCCGCAATCCGGATTCAGCTCCATATCACGGGCAATGGAGGGAACCGTGCGAGCGGCTTTCAGCACATCCACCAGCAGGCGATGCCAGGCATCTGCCCGGGCATCACGCGTTTCCGGCATGGCCTGCCCCAGCACCGTGAGAGACATGGCGCACACCTCTGCCAGGTGGCGCATTTCCTTTTCCGTCAGCTCCAGAGTGACCTTCGGCATCGTCAGCGAAAAAAAATCAAATTAGCCCCAGCTGCATGCGGGCTTCCTCCGTCATCATATCCTGATTCCAGGGTGGGTCCCACACAAACTCAACATCCACGGCTTTCACCCCATCCAACGCAGAGATATTGATTTCTGCCTCTGCCATAATATGCGGGCCCATACCGCAACCGGGAGCAGTCAGAGTCATCTGCACATTGACCTGGCTTCCTCCCTCCTGCTGAGGAATCACCTCCACCCCGTAAATCAATCCCAGGTTCACGATATCAACCGGGATTTCCGGGTCATAGATATTCCCCAATACTTTCCAGACGCGTTCCTCCAGCGTCAGATTATCATCCGACTCCACCACAGACTCCGCAGGAGGAATAATCCCGCAGCGGGCGGCTTCCTCACGGGAAATACGCACCAGACCAATATCCGATGCCGCCGTGATATAATTCCCCAGCATCTGGGTCACATAGATACGCGACCCCTCCGGCAGAATAACGGCATTTCCTCCCGGAATCTGAATGGCGGCAGCCTCCGCCTCGGTATACACTTCCTGATTCAGCATAGCGTGCAAAGAATTATGGCAGAAAATGCCCTACATGCAAGGCAAATCTCCGTTCACATCTTCCAAAATCAGTTCAGCAGCAGCCAGAGCCACTCGCCCACATCTGAGAACAGCGCTCCCAACAGCCGCATGCAGTTCTGCAACTCTCGCACAAACCCACTCAGACTCACCACCCCGAAACACCACAATATCCCCAGGAGAATCCCGATATTGGCCAGCATAATCAGCAGCGTGGAAAACACCAGGCCATTCTCCAACATATCCGGTTGCTCGCGCGGAATAATCCAGACAGTCCAGTACAAATGGAAAAACCACCAGAATCCCAAACCGCCGTAAAACCAGGGGGCATACGCCTCAAAGGGCCAGAAATAATTTAACGCATACACGCCTCCGAGCCAGCACAGCATCCACAGCGGCACAAAATACGGAGACAAGGCAATGAAGAGGTTATCTGCATCCGTCTCCACATAACCGCCGCTCGTATCCACATGCACCGACTGCACCTTGCCGAAGCTCACCAAAGCCGCCAGAGCATGCGTAAGCTCATGCCCCAGCACATACACGTACACCAGCGCCGACTCTGCCACCCAAGCAAACTTAAGCGAGATGAACAGCAATCCGCCCATCACCGAAAACCACACCGGCACCGACAGCCAGAAGCCGATATTGCTGATAGTCGGGACGGCATGATACAGCTGCATCATCAAGGCAAAAACCAGCACTACCGACAGCGGCAGGAGCACCAACAGTGCTATCGCCAGCCGCACCACACGTTTCACGCCATGCGCCGGCACCCAATCCTGAGCCTCATCCGCTCCGGACCAATCCTGCCCGTAATACGGCACCGCCACATTCCGCAGATAATTTGCATGAGCCCGTGTCCGCTGGAACAAATTACGCACCGGCTGCACCGGCAGGTGCTCTGCTTCCCACGGATTATCCAGCTCTACCCGCCAATCCCCATGGCGGGCATCCTCATCCCTCTGCACCTTGCGGCGGCGGGGCGACCTGACCAGGCGTTTTCCCATCACTCTGCCGGGCGAATGTCCTGAATCGATATGGCCACAGAAGTGCGGCCCCGCCATACATTGCGATCAATGGTGAAGGCAATATCCCAGGGCGGGTCGGGCAAACGCACATGCCCGCCATTGAAATACATGGCATCACACTCACAGCATCCCTGCCGCAGAGACAGCCGCAGGTGATTTCCCTGCAAATGCCGGGGCGCATCCGACAGCATCACATTGCGACTCATGAACACCGGCTGCGGATTGGAATTGCCGAATGGTTCCAACTGTTCGTAACTGTCCAGCAGTTCCAGAGTCAGCTCCTGGAAAGCCACTTCAGCATCTACGGCCAGTATCGGCTTCAGTTTATCCGCAGAGACAGTCTCGTTCACAAATGCATCAAACTTCCGGCGGAACGCATCAATCATCTCCTCACGGATGACCAGCCCGGCAGCCATCTCATGCCCGCCGCCGGAAATCAGCGTATCAGCACAGTGATGAATCGCCTGCACCAGAGAAATTCCCGGCACCGAACGCCCGGAGCCCTTGCCGATTCCCTGTTCGTCCAGAGAGATGATAAACGTAGGCTTATGATAGCGCCGCATCAGCAGCGATGCCACGATTCCCACCACGCCGGGATGCCAGGTACGGGATCCCAGCACAATCACCCGGTCTTTCTCCGGGTTGAAATCACGTTCCAGCATCTCCATCGCCTCACGACGTATTTTCTCCTCCTCCTGCTGGCGGGCACGATTGTGTTCCTCCAGACGCAGGGCGAGCTGCATGGCTCTGGCCGGATCCGGCGTCATCAGCAGGTGCAACGCATCCATCGGACTGTCCATCCGCCCCGCCGCATTCAACCGCGGTCCTATCCGAAATGAAACGTGGCTTGCACTCGGCCGCTTGCTCAGTTCCGTGACCCGGTTAATCGCCTGAATACCCACATTACCGCCGCGCTCCATCACCCGCAGGCCATGGCGCGTCAGCAGACGATTCTCACCCACGAGCGGCACAATATCTGCCACCGTGGCCGTGGCTACCAGATCAAGATACTGTTTCAGGTCAAAATCCGGCAGACGACGCAGTTTCAGCATCGCATGCGCAAGTTTGAACACAACCCCGGCACTACACAGATAGGTAAAGGGACTGTCCTGCTCCAGCTTGGCATTGACCACCGCTACTGCCGGGGGACGACCATGCGGACCACCCTCATGGTGATCCAATATCACCACATCCACCCCCATCTCATTCAACCGCTGCACCTCCTCCACGGAAGAAGTACCGCAGTCCACCGTGATAATCAGCTGCGGTACCTCACCGCATTTTTCCACAGCGTGGGCGATTCCTTCCTCGCTCAGGCCGTATCCCTCGCGCGTGCGCACAGGAATGAAGTAGTCCGTGTGGATTCCATACGCCCGCAGCACCGTGTACATCAGCGTCACAGCGCTGACGCCATCGACATCATAATCGCCGTAAATACAAACATGTTCCCCCTCATCTGCAGCCCGGAAAATTCGCTTTACCGCGGCCTCCATCTCACCCAGCAGGAACGGATCCTCCAGGTCAGCCAGACGTGGATTCAGAAAGCGCAGCGCCGTATCCCGGCCGGAGACACCGCGCTGGGCAAGCAACCGCCGCACCAACCGTGGCAGTTGGCTGTTCAGTTCCGCTCCGAAATCTTCATCTCCATCCGTCGGGCGCAGTTCCCAACAGAACTTCATACTCATGCAAGAACTCTAGCATCTCTGCTCCAACACGTCAAGATTGAAGTATCCAGTAGACACACATACCACATGTGTCCCAAAGTTTTTCAGGGAGGAGCAAGGTGATAACCTCTTTCTTGCTGGCACAAAAATAAAAATGGAAGGTTGTATTTATCCCAATAAACCTTATATTGGGGTTGCATAAAACACACACCTTCCATGGCTAA
>JAFUQZ010000036.1 GCA_017472085.1 Akkermansia sp.
ACTCAAAAATATCAAAGATTCAGCTAAAAATGAGGGGTATTGTTGACCTGCAGCATTTGTATCTCAGACTTCGCCTTGCCTCCAGTCCCTCTTTTCTTGCTCAGCTTGCCCCATGCTAGTCATAAAATCTGACGCAGCGCCCAAAAAATACCCGTCAGGTTACGCTTTACCGAGGAGGAGCATGCTTTTTGTCACCGATATCTCACTGCTTTATGGGGCTACTACAGTCAAACAGATTCTCCTATGCGTTCGCAAAAATCGTTGTGACGGCAAAAAACACTTAGGCCGTTCTATCGTTTTACCCTCATAGGGTAGAAAAATGCGTTTAAAGGCATCCTGGCTGTAATACTCACGCAACGCTGGCGAAAAAATAAGTCTTAAATCTTCATCAAACGATATGAGATATTTATCAAACGCCGCATCAAATGTGGCAGACAGGCACAGTCCATTCTGTGGATCTAAGCGACTTCCCTCATCTTCCGCCCACGGTTTGATATGACTGGCACGTAACACTTCTGGAATACTCAGTCCTGTTACACAGCAACGGTGTTGATAGTTATCCAAAACCATTTTCCTGAAAAGGTACTGATTTACTCTCACTCTTACTTGCCGAATGGTATCTCTTCCGCAAATCTTTCTTTCTATCGCCTCTAAAGCGGTTGAAAACTGCGTAGTATTTCTGACATTGCAGCAAACATCATCGTACTGTTCTATCACGTCAACATACTTAATAAAATCCCTAATTGCGGCAGAACAAAAGCCCTTACTCCAGTAGCTTTTGGACGGTTCCTCTTTAAAAATGCCCATCTCGCCCTTAGATTGCTCCGACTTAACAAGTGCATGTAATTTTTTCAATCTTTCCCGATCTTTTACATCCCAGATACATTCACTAGAACTAAGAAAAACGCCATGACGCTTCAAGGCCTCATTCGTTTTTTCTATTGCCGTGACATAGGAGCGAGGAGCATGACTTCCGGTCGCATGAATTCCATTCAAAAATTGAAAAAAATCGTCAACAGTACGAGCGTTCATAAGTAAATACTTCTTCAATCTAACATACTGTCAGCGCAGTGTCAAGCCTCCCGTCAGAACCCCGGTTGCAACACCAGAAGCACCGCCATGAGAGCCAGCAGGAGGGCAAACACCAGGTCAACCCAGGCGGAATGGCGGGCATAGGCACGGCGCAGGGGCGACCATTGCAAGAGCCCGCTCCAGAGCATCCATCCCCCCTGCCCGGCCAGCGCCATGCTCACCACCAGAGCCGGCTTAAACCAGCCAAGGGAGTCACCGAACGCCTGCAAGGGAGCGAGACAGAGCCCGCAGATGAAGAGGGTACACTTGGGGTTGAGGATGTTGCAGAGGAAACCCTGCCAGAGCAGGCGCGGCAGAGGCTCGCGCTCAGTGACTTCCTGCCGTATTTCCTCCGATGCACGAAAATGTCGCGGCATGATTTTCCAGGCCAGGTGGAGGAACCAGGCTGCCGCCGCATAGAGCAGCCAGCGGCTCCACTCCTGCTCCAGCAGCCAACTGCCTACCGCACAGACGATACAAAGCTGAATAGTGATGCCGATGGTAATACCCGTCACCACGGCACAGGCGGCACGAAATCCCTGCGCCAGCGAGGTGCGCACCACATAGAACAAATCCGGCCCCGGGCTGAGCTGAGAGATAATCAGCAGCAGGGAAACGGATATCAGGCTGACAACGGCTTCGGTCATGCTTCACCTCCCTCAAATGAGGGCAGCGGCACCACGGCATTGGACGGCAGAGGAAACTTGCGCTGCATCACGTATTCAGAAAGCGGTTGAGACTCCGTGTAAACGACGCGGAACATCTCCATCTTCGCGTCTATATCATCCGCGTGGTGGAGAGCCAGCGCCTCCGGGGTCTTGGGGACAACGGGAGAGCCGTATTCAAGCGTGCCGTGGTGGGACGCGATGAGATGCAGCAGGTGCAGCCGGACCTGTTCCGTGGAGGGCACAAGCGTTTTCCACTCCTCGCGCCTGTCCGGCGTCAGCATCAGCCCCCACAGGCGATTGACCAGCTCTATTCCCACCGGGATGTGTCCCAGCAGTTCACCGGCCAGAGAATAAGGCATGACCAGGCTGTGCTCCTCATACACGTTCTCCCACATCTTGCCGCAGTCGTGCAGCAAGGCGCCCGCCAGCACCAGATCGCGGTTCAGCTTCGGATACGCCGTGCAAAGGGCTGCTGCCACCCGCATGACGGAGGCCACATGCTCCACCAGACCGCCCCTGCGGGCGTGGTGATTCACCCGCGCTGCGCCGCTGCGGCGGAAGCGCGCACCGTATTTCTCCACAACGGTTTCACAGAGCGTGCGCAGGCGCGGGTCGCGCATACCGGCGATGAGAGCGAGTATCGCCTCCCAGTCTTCTTTCTGCCGGGCACAGAGCTCCGGGCTGCCGGAGAGCATCTGTTCCTCTTCCTCCGGGGTGAGACTGCGACAATCCAAGGCCGCGCCGTTCAGGCCATATTCATTCACGCTCCAGTTGCCCGTCACGGCGATGGCATCGTTGGGCTGCAGCGCATTGAATGCCGGATGCCAGGGAGCGTTGTCCCAAATCTTAAGCGAAAAGGAACCGGCCGCATCCGCCAGTTCCACTTCCAGATAGGGTTTCCCGGTCTTGGTGGTCTTGGTGAGCTTCTTTGTCACCTGCACCATCACCGTGCCCTGCACTTCCGCCGCCGTGGCTTCCGCGGTGAGCTGCTGAATACTGCCGAAGTTCATACGCGGAGAGGCAGACGGGGATTATCGCCGCAACCGGATCAGTTCTGCGGGGCAGGCGCAGGCTGCTCTGCCGGAGCAGGCGTGACCAGATTCTCCAGATTTTCCACAGCAGGAGCGGCGGGAGCAGCCGGAGCATCAGCCGGGGTCTCCGTGGCCACGGCCGGAATCACGGCAGGAGTGGCACCCTCGCGACCCAGCTCAGACTTCTGCTGCTGGAAGCGCATGTTCATGAGCAGAGCCAGCACAAAACAGAGAATCATGAACAGAGAGCCGAAGAAAACCGTGCCTTTCTTGAGCACATCCGTGGTCTGCGCGCCGAATGCCTGGTCTGTCATCTGGGCACCGAAAGCGGCACCAAGTCCTTCCTGCTTGGGACGCTGCATCAACACAACCAGCAGCAGCAGGGAACAGACGATGAGAAGAAGGGCGAATACGATGTAGATGGATGCGTTCAACATGGCGGTGATTGTAGCTTAAAATGATTCATTTGTAAAGGGATTCAGCCGATAATTTCGTTCAGCTCGTTGCAGATGACACGTTTGGGCACAATGGGCTTGTCATCCAGTGCAAAACTCATGATGATGATTCGCTCACCCTTTTTGATGAGGTGTGCCGCCGCACCGTTCACGATAATCTGTCCGGTTCCGGGAGGCCCGACCAGCACATAGGTCTCAAAGCGATTGCCGGAGGTCACGGAGGCCACCAGCACCTTCTCTCCCGGCCAGAGACCGGCAGCTTCCACCAGATCCTGAGGAATCTCGATACTACCCTCGTAATCCACGTCACCGCGAGTGACCATGGCACGATGAATTTTCGACTTGAGCTGTGAAACTAGCATGACTTGTTTGCGGACGGCCGCCTATGAAACTACTTTTCCGTGAAAAGGTCAAGACAAATTCGCGCCAGTCAGGGTAAAGGATGCCCTCAAATCAGAATTTTCTTGCATACAGAGCCGATTGGGGTAGAATGGCACTCAGAAGAATGCACCTCCGTATGAAGATAGCCCCTTTCCTTGCCTCGCTCCTGCTGTCGCTTTCTCTGCTCCCGTCCTGCCAGCAGACCGGCACCGTGAATGAAGAAATGATTCTCGAAACTCTCAACTGCCCCCGAATTGCCGTCACCCCTCACCAGCCGGCCTGGGTCAGCGAACAGTCCGACTTCCATCTGCTGTCGGCCGCAGACCTGCAGAAAGTGCGTTCCCTGCTGAAAACGGCAGACATGCGTTTCGTGGCCGATAAATACTACCGGGATGAGGAGGACGGCAACCGCGGCGATAGCTCATCCGAACTATTCTATCTGTATGGTGACAATGCCCAGTGTCTGGGCGGCCGCGTCATCAACGGGCAGGTCTACATGGACGATCTGGAGCTGGAAGAACCGCAGCGGATTGAGCTGTACACCCTGCTGAAACCCTATCTGCAGAAACTCCCCCGGGATAATGCTCAATGATACCTCCCTGGCAACAGCTGGATGCCGCCGCTGAAGAGCTGCGCGCCATGCAGCCCGACATCCGCGGCAGGGTGCACCCGCTCGCCGTGGTGGAGGGCGTGCTGCAACTGGGTGAGGGCTCAGAAATCCACCCCGGCACCGTGATTGAGGGCCACGTCCGCATCGGCAAGGGATGCAGAATCGGCCCGAACGCCTACCTGCGCGGCGAAACCTCCGTAGGCGACAACTGCGTCATCGGCAACGCCGTGGAGGTGAAAAGCAGCATCATCGGGAACAACGTCTTTATCGCCCACCTCAGCTATGTGGGCGATTCCGTGCTGGGGAACGACATCAACGTGGGCGGCGGCTGCATCTTCAGCAACTTCCGGCACGATGCCGGGGAAATCCGCATGCCCTGGCAGGGCGTACTCACCCCCACCGGGCGCAACAAACTCGGCTGCGCCATCGGCGATCACGCCCGCATCGGCTGCAAGAGCGTCATCCTACCCGGCCGCGTCATCCCGCCCGGCACCCATACCGAACCGGGTGCGACCATCAGATAATCGCAACAGCTGCGATTTTCTGCCTCTGCTCCCGCCATTTTCCCCTTTTTCAATCGTTTTTTATGCAGAAAAGCGCTTTTGCATGCTCTTTTTTCATTGTCTCGCATCCCGCGTCACACGCGGCTTAAAGGGGGGCACGAAATAAAAATGGGAGGAAATCTCTTGTCTTCTCCGTTTTTTCTGTTATATCTCTACACGGGTTGACCCCAACCCTCTACACCTATGAATAAACCATCCCAACATCTACCGGTCAGCCGCTCGGCTGAGAAGTCACACATGCCCACTACCAATACCACCAATTCCTCTATGAATAACATGACTAACGATAC
>JAFUQZ010000037.1 GCA_017472085.1 Akkermansia sp.
ATGACTCCCTGCAATCGGAACATCCCCAGACGCATGTCGATGGCTTCCTTGTACAGATAGGCAATGGTGTTGTGCGGTAATGTGAACATAGGTTCTCATTATCGCACGTCCCACTACAAGCCTTTTGGTTGAGTGCTTACGAAAAATGTGTCCTGAAACGGGAAAAAACTTGAATGTGAGAGATTCATGCGGTAGAGTGCAGGTGTATGAAGTCTGTGCAATATCTCATGCCGGTAGTGGTCGCTCTGGGCCTGATATCGTGCCATGGAACCAAGGAATTTACCATCAGGACAGAACCCTCCGGTGCGCAGATCTTCCTCAATGGTAAGGAGGTGGGAACCAGTAATCTCACATTGGAGGTAGAGCAGGAGCAGGATCTTGGCATTGTGGCCATCAAGCCGGGTTATCAGGTGGCAACCAAAACCGTGGTGACAAAAGTCAATCCGGTTCTGTCGTTTATCTGGACGGATGAGAGCCCCTATGCCCGCTACATTGACGAGGATGAGGTGACAATACCTCTTCAACGTATCATGACAACGGAAACCTACCGTCCTACCACGCTGGAGCCCTATACCGGCGGTGGTGGACGAACCTCTCCCGGTTGGAAACCGAAACAGCGTTGAGTCTTGTTTACAGCCCCATTTTACCGGGGTTGAGGATGCCGGAGGGGTCGATAGCCTGTTTGAGTGTGCGGTGCAGCCGCATGGCCACGGGGCCGATGGCATCGGCAAACCATGGCGCTTTGGCGAGCCCGATGCCGTGCTCCCCGGTAATGCTGCCGCCGTGGCTGACCACCCATTCAAAGAGCCGGTTGACCAGCGCATCGGCAGGAGGCCGGATGTCCTTGCCATCTGCATCCTTGAGCACCATGATATTGGTGTGGATGTTGCCGTCTCCCGAATGCCCGAAGCACGCCACGGGAATGCCGGTTTCCTGCTGCATGCTTTCACAGAATTCCACCAGCGCCACCAGCTGTGAGCGGGGAATGACGATATCCTCGTTCAGTTTGGTGAGCCCGGTCGCTTTCAGACTGTAGGAAAACTCCCGTCTCAGCTGCCAGATGGCTTCCACTGCCTCTTCTGTTGTTGCAGAGACGATATCAACGGCTCCGGTGCTCTTCAGGATATCAGCAATGGCCTCCAGCTCAGAGGCAACGGCATCGGTGCGCCCGTCAATCTCGATGATGATATGCCCCTGCGCTGCTTCCGGCAGCACTCCCGGCCCCAGATGCCGACGCGCGGCTGCCAGGGTGAACGCATCCGTAATTTCCAGTGCACAGGGCAGATGCCCGCCTTGCAGCACATTCTGCACCGCCTGCGCAGCCAGTGCAAAGCGGGGGAAGGAGGCATGGAGCGCAGCCCGGGCGGGTGGTGCAGGAATGATACGCAGGATAGCCCGGGTGATGATGCCGAGCATGCCCTCAGAGCCGCAGAAAAGCCCCACGAGGTCGAAGCCCTGCTTGTTTTTATGAGTGCGACCGCCACAGGACAGGATGTTGCCGTCCGGCAGCACGACGGTGAGCCCCAGCACATAAGCCCGGGTGACGCCGTACTTCAGGCAGCGCGGGCCACCGGCGTTGGTGGCGATGTTGCCGCCGATACTGGATTCCTTGCGGGAGGCCGGATCCGGCGGATAAAACCAGCCCTCTCGGGCACAGGACTCCTGCAAATCCGCGGTCAGTACGCCTGCTTCTGCTATGGCCACTCCATCAGCCGGATTCACCTCAATAATGCGGGTCATGGAGGCCGTGGAAATGACAAGCCCCCCCCTTACCGGCACACAGCCGCCCACATAGCCCACGCCCGCACCGCGGGGGGTAACGGGGACACCGTGCACATGAGCCACTTTCATGGCCGCAGCCACTTCCTCCGTGGAGGTGGCCAGCACCACGGCTTCCGGCAGCGCGGCGGCATGCCATTTATCCCCGGCATGCGCCTGCAGGGTGGCGGCGTCCGTCCGGACGCAATCGCCCAGCAAATTCTTCAGTTCATCAATCCAGTTCATCGTTTCTTACTCCTTGTCCGTGCCCCAGCGGCGGTGCAGCCACGCTTCTGCCGGGGAGAAGAGAATCTTATCCGCCAGCAGCCCCACCAGAATGATGATGAACATGATACCGATGACCTGGTACATGCGTTGCAACTCGCGCCCGTAGTGCAGGTATTGGCCGATGCCGAAGCCGGAGACTACGGAGACATAGATTTCTGCCGCCATGAGGGAGCGCCAGGCGAAAGCCCAGCCCTGTTTCATGCCGCTGACCACAAAGGGAGCAGAGGCCGGCAGGGTGACGAACACCAGCGTGTGCAGCGGGCCGGCGCCCATGGTGCGTGCGGCCCGTGCATAGATGGGCGGCACACTACGCATACCGTTCTGAGTGGAGAGCAGCACACTCCACAGGGTGCCCATGATGACGACGAAGAGCAGGGCTGCCTCCGTCTGTCCGAACCAGATGCAGGCCAGCGGTACCCAGCACACGCTCGGCAGCGCTTGCAGGCCCAGCGCCAGCACCCCCAGCGTATCGCTCACACTGCGGAATCGCGCGGAGAGCATGCCCAGCGGTACTCCGAGCACCAAACCGATGGCGTAGCCGATGAGCAGGCGGCGCAGGGTGATGAGCATGGACATCGGGATTTTGCCGTTCAGCGTGTTATCCCAGAGGTACTGCGCCACCACGCCGGGAGAGGGCAGCACGAAAGGTGACCAGAGGCTCTCGCTGAGCCCGAGAAAGGCCAGCTCGCCCGTGCATCCTGCCCATATCAGGATGAGCAGCAGAAAGAACATCAGAGAAAAGAGAAAGCGTTTCATATCGGGTGAAGCGGAATTAATCGGATTCGGCGGCGGTGTAGCCCTTCAGCGCAGAGGTTATCTGCATGGAAAGGTCAGCAAGGTCGTGATTGTTGATGTTGCGGGGACGCGCCAGATTCACCGGGAATTGCTCGCGGATGCGCCCGGGGTGCGGTGAGAAAAGCACGACCCGGCTGCCCAGGCAGACGGCTTCGCGCACGTTGTGGGTCACAAAGATGATGGTTTTCTTTCGCTTGGCCCACACATCCTGAATATCGCCGTAGAGGCGCTCACGCGTCATGGCGTCCAGCGCAGAGAAAGGCTCATCCATCAGCAGTATCTTCGGATTCGGCGCCAGAGATCGAGCCAGAGCCACGCGCTGGCGCATGCCGCCGGAGAGTTCGTGAATGTTGGAATGGGCGAATCTATCCATCTTCACGAGGAAAAGGTAATACTTGGCTACCTCCAGACGTTCTTTGTCCGTGAGGTTGGGTTTTTGTTTGAGCCCGAACATGACGTTACCGATGACGTCCAGCCAGGGGAAGAGCGCGTGCTCCTGGAACATGACCATGCGGTCGCGCCCCGGCCCGGTAATGGGCACACCATCGATGAGTGCCAGTCCGCTGTCGGGTTTGTCCAGCCCGGCGATGATGTTGAGCAGGGTGGATTTGCCGCAGCCGCTCGGCCCGACGAAGCAGACGAACTCACCCTCATTGATAGTGAGCGATACGTCATCCAGCGCCCGCACGGAGCCATTACGGGTGCGGAAGTCCTTGCACACGTGCTCCACACTCAGCTTGGCGGTGGGGAATGCGTTGATTTCTTGTTCTAGTTTATCGTGTATCACGGTTTTTCCTGAGAATCGGGGGTGTAAATCATTCCTTGCAGGGGGGGGACTCGGTCCAGCAACCCGGCTTGTTGAGCATCTTTCACAAACTGCTCCAACCCGGGAATATCGATATCCATCGTCAGCGTCAGCCTTTCCCATGCCTTCTCCACAATCTCTGGCTCGATGGCCGCCTGCGTCAGTTCGCACAGCTCATCAATCACATGCTTTCGGGCTTCATCCGGGTGCTCCAGAATCCATTGGGTCAGCTCCCGATGCGCGCGAATGAGGGTGGCGGCTTCTTCCGGGTGGTATTTGAGCCATCCGGTGCGGGCCGCCAGCACGGTGGTGACCACCTGCGGCTCCTGAACCAATATTTTGGCGCCGGCCATGATTTCCAGTCGGGTGACCCAGGGTTCCACCGTCCAGCAGGCATCGATATCACCCTGTTTCATGAGTTGGAGCTGCATGGAATTGGGGGTGGGCGCCACACGGCAGTCCCCCGAGCCCTCCAACGTGCAGGTCAGACCGTTTTTCAGCAACCAGGCGCGGCAGGACACATCCTGCGTGTTGCCCAGTTGGGGGGTGGCGATGCTGCGCCCACGGAAATCCTGTGCCGTGCGGATGCCGCTCTCCGGCGATACCATCAGCGCTGCGCCTCCATTGACAGCTCCCGCCAGCAGGCGGATTTCCCGCCCATTGGCCACGGCGTAGGCATTCAGCGCCGGGCTGGGGCCCACATAGGTCACATCGGCAGTCTTGCCGAACAGGGCTTCCATCGCCGTCGGCCCGGCGTTGAACGTGTGCCATTGCAAGGTATAGCCGGGCAGGTAGCGTTCAAACCATCCCTGCCCGTGGCGGCTCATATTTCGCGCCACAAGCCCCTGCACATGAGTTACATTCGGGAAACATCCCATGCGGATTTCCCGGCTGTCGGGATTCTCACGGTTACAGGCGCACAGCACCAGCGCCGCAGCTCCCGCCAGCAGGTAACTCATCACTCGCTTCATCATCACCCCACACACTACCAGAAATCCCTTATTCGGTCAAGTTTTCGCTCAGACATTTTTCCACGCAAGGCAGGCCGCGCATTGCTTGCATGTGTATCATGCCTTTCATCAGAATATCCCGGTGAAGCCGGCAGAGATGACGTGGGCCGCGGCGTTGTTGCGGGATTCGAAGGCATAGTTCAGATGAATGCTGCGGCGGGTGTCCTCCGGCTGCAGCAGGACGCCGCAGCGGAGGGTGAAGCCGCAGCGATCCGGCTCTGCCGTGCGGTAGGTGTCACCCTCTATGGTGGCGGTTGGGGTATCACGGATTGCATCTCCGTTGAACTCTGCTTCTGCG
>JAFUQZ010000038.1 GCA_017472085.1 Akkermansia sp.
GAGTGTGCAGAAGTCGCTTGTTTCCCGACTCTCAGATACCCTGGAGAGCAAAAATCTAACAATTGACGAAAGAAACTTGACTTCCGCGCAATGGGTAGAGTATCATGACGGAACGAAACGTAAGTCCTACAACTCCCTGCCTACCAGCGACATCACCGCCGAAGCGGTGAGCGTGGATGGGTTCGCGCTCTCGCAGACGGATAATGCAGGCGTAACGACCACCGCCGGCCGCAGCTACACGGCGAATGGGATGATTCAAACCCGAACAGATGGCCGAGGCAACACGACCACCACGGTGACGGATATCGCCGGGCGCACGCTCACAGTCACGGATGCCGCAGGGAATGTGACCACGACCGACTACGACTCCGCGCACGACCTGCCCGCCACGGTAACGGATGCACAGGGTAACACTTCCTGCTACCGCTACGATGTCCGTGGTCGCAAGGTCACTGAATGGGGAGCGGGGATGCAAAGTCCCCGAGGGCTCGGAGGGGGATTGGACAAACCGCGAAGCAAGTTTGCCCCGAATTGGGGGCGAGCAGACAATGGGGTGTCTGCAAGTCAACCTGCCCTGTTCAGCTACGATGATGCCGAAAACCGCCCCATGAGCTTCATCAACACGGAGACGAACTCGGTCATCGAATGCGCCTATGACCACATGGGCCGCCGCGCCACCAAAAAGGTAACAGTAGACGGGAGTATCACGCTCCAACAGCGCTACCTCTACCGAGCCTACCTGCAAATTGATTCAGGCGCACCCCATTGCGCCTTCACCCTTTCAGGGCAAACACTGCGTGTTTGTCCAACCGGCCTTACAGCCGTCGTCCGTTTTGCCTGTTGTGACCTTACCCGCAGTGACTACCCGGCACTCTGGCTCATCACCTGGGATCCCACCCAATCCATCGCCACCCGCCCGCTGGCCATCCAGAAGGACGGCATCCGGTACTCCGCTCCCACTCGCCTAGCTTCGCAAGATGCCTTTGTAGAAAATCACACTATTGAAGCATAGAAAACATCACCTTAACTCATCTCAGCGGCAGTTTCTTTGCCGCTGAGATATTAAAATAGTCCCATTACAATGAATAAATTCATTTTTTCATCTATTATATTTATCACATCACCAACATTTAGTTATGATGCTGTTTCATTTCAAGCAAACGAGAAACAAAAAGAAATTGAAATACAATTTGATGTTGAGTTATTTGACATCTTCAAACATAAAAAGAAATCAATAAATCAAGTTTTCTTTACTGTAAGCGATATTAAGCTTTTTCCTGAACAAGATGAAGAAGAATTAGCTGCCGAATGCCAATTCAATATTCAACAACAAAAAAGTGACCTGACGTTTCCTTTCAACAGCATCAGAGTATGGGGAAGTTATAAAAAATCGTCACAAACATCACCAAAATATGCCAAAATTACATTAAAAAAAGGCATAGGACTAAAAAACAAATCGGACAACTCAGTCAAACGTATATATAACAAAGGGCTCTTTGTTTCCATTCATGCTAACTATGACAACTCATTTGCATTTTTGGCAGCTAAAATGAAAAACGGGCAGACTATCTATCCGGAACGTGTATCCGATTACGGTATAGGAGGCAGCAAGCAAATGGTATTTCCCTCAATTCCATCCCTACCTTTATCCTACATCTATTATACATGGAAAGAAACTACTATCGAAGAAATATTCGTAAAACTCCCTCCTCAAAATTCCCCTTCTAATCCACACTAAAAAGATAAACATGTTCGGCTACGCCAATCTGACCAGTTCTCACCTGCCGGAGAAGCTCACCAAGCCCAACGGCATGACCATGACGCAGAGCTATGAGATTCAGCGCGATTTGCTCACCGACATGGCCTACAAGCGCGGCGCCGCGCTGGTAGCCAGCCGTCAATACAGCTACGACTCGCTCGGTCGCCCAACCGCCCGCAACACCTCCCGCCAGGGCTCAGTAAAGAACGACACCTTCGGCTACAACAACCGCAGCGAGCTGAGGTCCGCTACTGTCAACGGCAGTAACTACGCCTATGACTACGACAACATCGGCAACCGAGAAACAGCCACAGAAAGCGAAATAATCACAACCTATACCGCTAATGAGCTGAACCAATACACCGCCGTGGATGATTTCACTCCCACTTTCGATGCTGACGGCAACCAGACGCTGGTGAAAACCTCCACCGGAACATGGGAAGTCACCTACGATGCTGAAAACCGCCCCGTAAGCTTCACCAATGCAGAGACGAACACGGTCAACGAATGCGCCTCGCCGCGCCACCAAGAAGGTAACAGCAGACGGAGACATCACGCTCCACCAGCGATACCTCTACCGAGGATATCTGCAAATCGCCTGTTGCGATCCTGCACTAACTGTAACGATTAATTCTGAAAAGCAACTTGAAGACATGACATCATCCACAATAAACAAAAAATATTTATTTTGTTTTGGTTTTGTTTTGATAATTTGTTCATATCTGCATTTTCTAAATCAAGAAAAGCACATCAATTTCGAGCGTTATGGATTTTGCAACAAATTGGAATTAGGATTAAGGATACCAGAAGTATATCAATCAGAAATATTGACTCGCGAAGATATACGCGGGCTAAAAGAACTTATTCACCATCGGATTGAATCAGAAAAAAAACGGGATGACGATTTTCCGTTATACAATCTATCCATTGACATAGATGAACATAAAATTTACATAATATGTTCCCGCGAGTATCATATATCAAGCGAACTGGAAGATAATTTAAGTGAAATATATTGGGGGTATATTTCAGACAAATGGATAAAGTCGAATCATTCATACTCTAACAGCAATCAAACTGTACATTCTGATGATAGCTTAGAATGAAAAACTGGTTACTCTTCAACTCTCTCAGAAGAAGAGTCGGAAAGGGAAGCTGAAAACGATTTTCACAATGCAATTATTTATAATTAGTAAACTTGGAGTCAATTATCCGACACCATAACAATAAAACCAATGATTCCGAATGTTGTCACATTATATGAAGAATAAGATAATTTCAAAACTTCTTTCATTTATAAACAAATTACGACAACATCGGTAATAGAGAAATGAGGATGCCGGAAAATTCACGAAAGACAAACAAACGAAATATAACTCAGAATGCTCAAAAGAATAAAATTATGTTTTCTTATTGTATTATGTTTCGCAGAGTCTTCAGTCGGTTCTGCGATCTATGATCAAATAAGAAATGATGGTGATATGGTAAATTTCAATGACGATTTGACCATCAAGCCAAAATTAGATAATTATCTGAAAGGCATTTTTGAATACAAAAACGAAAAAGAGCAACTATTGAGAATAGTTTTTGATTATATGCTTATATGCATGTATCACTATAATTTAACAAATACGATAAAATCAAATCAACTCATTAACAATTATGATGATATAGAAAATTTGATTTTTAATGAAACAGAAAAGAACAATCTTGACATCAAGGAATTAAATTTACGGATAACAAAAAGCGAATTATATTATTTATTCTTATTTAATGATTGCAAAATTTATTTGGATAAATATGAATTCGATTCATTAAATCAATATTGGGAGTTATCCGGACAAAAAGGCAATGGATACCTTTACTTATTTTTCTTGCAACTAGATATATGTATAAGGAGCGCTGTCTATTTCAACAACTCCGGCGCATACTTGATACATTAATTTAATCATAAAACAAAAGCGAAATATGAATCCCATCTTGTACGCATTAAAAAAAGCGCATGGATTATCATCGCGATATCAATATTCACATGCATCACAATATGGCAAAATCTCCCTTCTCTTCAAGCAATGGAAAGCAGATTGCATGATTTCATTCCCACACAGGAACACATCAGAATCAAGCACTATGAAAGAGCCATCAATGGAGACTATGCTGTATTCCTGGAAATTACCGATGAGGATTTCCAAGAGATACGTCTTAAATCAACCCGTTTCAGGTCATGGAATAAATTAACGCGTGAGCGCAGTTTCCAAATAGGGTATCATGAGCTTGGTGGTTATGATGGAATTTACTCCTCCATAGATAGCCGAGAAGGCAGAACATTTTGCCTCCTTTGGGATAAAAACAGACACTTACTTGTATTTACCCTTTGTTCATCCATTCTCTGACAGATGGGCTCCCCCGATTTCGCCCCCGTACCTCGGAAAACCGCGATTGTATGGGGGCGCACCTCGGGCTGTACCTGCGCTTGGACGGGCACAGCGTGCCGACCGTCACTTCCGGCACGCAGAGTTCATGGCCAAGGGGGGGGTGGAGGGGGTGGCCATCTCATTCTGAGCTTCGGGCAGGCAGGCGGTATGATGTTCCGCGGTATCTGTTGGTGATGGTATACGCGAGCACACGGGGCAAGGTGTTCAGGCGGGACAGATGGAGAGCTGCACGTATGGGCGAGAGCGCGTTCTCCATCGCCTCAAGCGGGTTCAGTTGCAGCGAGCGGGATGCGGATGCCGTCTCACCGCTGAACACAGCGCGCAGGATGCGCGGAGAGAAGCCGCTCACCATCGCCACGTTATCATGCACGGAATCCGGCGCTCCCGTGTTCGTGGCATTCAGATTCCAGTAGACGATGGCGGGAAACTCGTAACCGGCATATTTGAAATCCAGGCGCAGCCTGTCCATGAGTGTCTCGTTGTACTCTGCACCGGCATCGAACTGCATATCGGAGAGGATAAGCAGACAGCGGGGCATGGTCTCCAGCCCTGCTCCGCTGCGGCGGGCTGTCGCTAACAGAAGTCTGAACACATCTGCCACGTTGGTGTTTTCCACAATTCCGTACTCCAGCAGAGCCGTCATCCTTTCCGTGACGGAATCGACCTCCGGCAGCTCCAGCCAGCGGGCCTGCGAGCTGAAACTGCACACGCGGTTGCGGAAAGGCCCGCTCAACCGCTCCGCACAATACAGCGCCAGCGGATAGGCCACCTGATGCGGCGTCACCGCATGTCCCCACCGCATCGACCCGGAGGTATCCAGCACCGGGAGAATGCCGCCATCCGCAGGCAGGTGGTTATCCAGGTTGCGCCACTGGGCATCAATGATGCGGTTCATCTCCTCGCGCGTGATTCCCTGCAGCGGTTTGCTGAACCAGGGGCGGAAGAGATCATGCGGGAATCCGGCCGTGGTATTCAGCTTCTTTTCTGCCAGCGTGCGGAAGAAACGCTCCTTATCCCTCCGCGCAAACAGAGCACGATAGCGGTTGAGGGCCTGAGTGGGAAGCTTGTCGTACTCCACCGATTCGGGCTTGCCTGCCGCCAGCAGTTGCTCCACCGTGGGAGAGGCCGCCGCCACCGCCCGCCGGAAATCGCCGTTGCTCATCCTGAGCACGGCGCGCACCTCTGCCCACAACGCCGAGCGACGCGGCAACCACTTGCAGGCATAGTAATTGTTCGCTCGCACCCCCTCCGCAAAAATCCGCACCACCTCTCCCCGCAGCGCAGGAATGCGTTCTGCCACGCGCACGTAATCGCGGTAACAGCCCAGCTCCCCCAACAGCTCCAGGTTGTCGCGTACTGTTTCCGGGCTCAATTCCCAAAGAATCGACAACAGATGCAGGAACACCTCCCGCTCCCCTGCCCCGCTCCGCACCGAACGGCTCCAGAACAAAATCGCCACAGCCGTGGCCGCATCGTGGGCATACGCTTCCAGGAAAAGCCCCTCCAACGCCTCCGGCGCTTCGCACACCATGTTGCGCGCGGAACCGATTTCGGCAAACAAATCCAAACAGGCATTGCCCGTGCTCCGCAGTTGCAGGGCTCCATTCTCCGTCCGGGTGAATACACCGACTCTCCGTTGATGATTTGTCTCCATAGCTTGTGCCAATCCATGATGATTTACTCTCACCCTCCGCGGAGGGTGCTTCCCCTGAAAGCGATTTCTTGAACTTCGGGGATGCGGTGAGTCTACTGCTCTGCCACTGAGCTAAGGCGGCTGCATGCCCCCCTCCCGGATTCGAACCGGGGACCAATAGCTTATCTCTCGTGAGTTTGCAGAAAAGTTCTTCCGCTGCCGCCTTGCGGCCGGCAACAATGGCATTCTACCATATTCACCTGATTATCACACCCCGGAAAAATCAATATGCCATGACTATATAGTCAGAAATCACCCCCCCAAAAAAACTCACACCGGCGTCTGTAAACCGGACATACCACGTTACTGTTCCGTCAATATCCGGGGCATTTCCAACAGCATCCTGCCGTTTTTCTTCACCTGAATGGCATATACCCGTTCCCGATTCTTCAAATGAACATTCACCTCGATATCCCCCTGCTTTCCCAACCGCACCTGCCGGATGATTTCATCATGTCGCAGGAACAATCCGGCAGCCAGGGAGATAAGAGAGATTGATTTCTTTCTGCAAGATGTCACCTACAATCGTACGCAACGTCATATTCTCCCCACATTCGTAATGGCGCACCCTCTCTCCGAAACCATAGACCGTGACAGCCTGAACCGTCTCAGAAAAAGTGATGACGATAAGAAGAAAACATATCCTGAGCAGACAAGAAAATTGTCCGTTTCCCACCTGTGCCTCCGCCTTCGGAGCAGAAAAAAAATCAACGACAGCGTCCCCTTTTCTGCAATACCCGTCTTTCCCTGTAACCATGCGGGTTCACGGGAATTATTTAACTAAATTTAAATTTAACTTTTCTAAGATAAGCCATAACTGCCAGAAAATAAGCTTGACAAGTCGCGAACCGGCTGCTATCATGTCGTCCGACATGAGAGTAACCATTACCATACTGACAAGTCTGATGCTGGTGATGGGTGCAATGGCGAATGAGCCCGATGCGGTTACAGCCCTGCGCCCCGCCATCCGTGAGGCGGCTGCCGAGCATGGAGTGGATCCTGTGATGATGGAGGCCATCATCCGCCACGAATCGGCTCATGCCACCTCCAAGGCTGCACGCAAGAAGAACAACCTGGCCGGCATCATGGGACGCCGCGGCCAGCGACGTTATGAGACAAAAGAGGAATGTGTGCAGGATCTGGCACGCATTCTGGGCAAACACAAGGCCAAGGGGCGAGTGTCCGTGACCCAGGTAGCCCGCGTGTACTGTGAAAGCCGCGGCGAATGGACGCGCTGCGTCTCTGCCAACATCCGCGACATCCGCAAGGGGCGCTGGGGGGCAGAGCATATCGAAAATGCTCCCACAGAGACCAAACAATAACACCTATCCAAGCAAAATAGTCTTTTTCATTGTGTTCCCCTGCATCGGTTCGCCCATGCAGGGGATGTTGCTTTTTCCCTCAGCACCCGAAGAGGAAGCGCATGGCACGGGGGAAACGGCGGGTGAGAGCTCCGTACAACAAGGTAAGGACGACCAGCAGGAGCACGGGAACCCAGATGTTCCGGGCAAAGTCTATCTGCGGGTGGTTATAGAAGATGGCGAGGGCAAAGGAATGGGTGATGTAGCAGAATATCATGCTGCGGCCGGAGGCAGCCATGGCAGCGGCCACGCGGGGCAACCAACGCACCAGCCCCATGGCGGCAAGAGAATACAGAATGGTATAGGCCAGTGATTCCACCGGCAGGGAGCAGACGCGCACAGACATGTCCAGCGAACGCCCCAACAGCGGCAGTACATGTATCTGAACCAGTAGTATCGCTATGGCCACCGTCAACACGAGGGCATGACTCCGCAGCCAGGCGCTGAGAGTCTCCGGATTCGTACCGGTGCGCAGAGCTGCCCCCAGCACAAAGGCCACCATCCAGTCAAAGCGCAGGGTGATGTGCTGGCTATGCTCGCAGGTGTAAGCAAAGGCAGCCAGCAGGGCCACGACTATCCAGGCATGCCGCGGCAAGAGGCGCAGGGCAAGCATACCGGCCACCAGAAGCTGGTAGACGGCCAGGTTGCGCAGGAACCAGAGCGGGGTATTATAAGCGCCTTCTCCCCAGCCCAGCAGCCGTTCCCAGCTCCAGACAGCCCCTTGTTTGGTAAGCATGTAGAGCCCGGCAGAGAGCAGCGACCACAATACCCACAGCCACAGCATCCGCAGGGCGCGGGCCGCGCACCTGCCCGGCTGACGCGGCATGAAGTACCCGGCAAAGACAAAGAAGAGGCAGAGCGCCCCTCCCACCAAATCACTATTCCAGGCGGGTGACTTTCCCGTGTGCAGCCAGATGATGAAAAACATGGCGATGCAGCGGGCGGCATCTATCCATGTCTCGCGCGGGCGCGGTGCAACGCCCGCCTCATCTGCGCACGGCGGCATCATGACGGCTCAGGCAGGGGAATGATTCTTACTCCGGAAACATATCCCGGAGGTCATTGTAGCGGAGGGAAAAATCCTTTTCCTCTTCCTCATCATCAGCCATGCGACGACGGCGGGCAGACTCCGGGCTGTAATGACGGGGAGCATGGGAAACTATCGGAGTATCATCGGAAAAGAGACTCCGCACGCGCTCATCCATCTCGTCCTCCGAATTCCGGGGCAAAGTTCCCTGCACCGGCTGGCCGTCCAGATTGAAGAAGCCCTGGCTGCCGCTGCCGTCGAACAAACCGGGTTCCGGGCGCATCGGCGCGGGTTCCGGGCGGGAAACCACCACAGGGGCGGGGGTGACGGGGCGAGGAGCGGGAACAACGCTGCGCGGCGGCATCGGCACAGACGCAGCGGGGCGGCGCTCCGCAGGCACAGCCACAGGACGCGGAGCAGATACGGCGGGGGCCGTCACCGGTTCCGGGCGGGGAGCAGGCGCGTAACGCTGCGGGACGGGGGGAATGACCTCCGCCTCTTCTTCTTCTTCAGCAAAAATATCCGTCTCATCCTCCTCAACATCGGCATCGTTGAGCGCATCCTCCTCTTCCCCGGGAATTTCTTCCTCTCCGGCATCCTCATCTGCCTCTTCTGCAACGGAAATTTCCTCTTCCGCTTCTTCGGTGACCGCTGCCTCGGCTTCTTCGGCCTCGATAGCGGCGCGGAACTCTCCGGCATCGACAGAGGCGATGAGACTCACGCGAATTTCCTCGCCCAGACGTGGCTTGACAGCCGCCCCGAAGAAGAAGTTGACCTCATCATTGCCCAGACTCGCGCGGATGGTCTCCATGGCGGTGCGAAGTTCTGAGAGCGACATGTTATTGCCGCCGGCAATGTGGACAATCACCGTGTGCGCCAGTCCCAGTGCATTGTGGAAGGCCACCAGCGGAGACTCCAGAGCCGCGCGGGCAGCGTCTTCCGCACGGTGAGGGCCATAGCCCGTGCCGGTACCGTAGATACAGCGGGAATCATTGTTGCGGAGGGCAGTCACCAGCTCATCCAGCCCGATGTTGATGATACCGGGAGAATTGGCCAGCATGGGGATAGAGGCCGTAGCCTGCGAAAGAATGGTATTGGCCTCTTCAAAGACAGCCATGGCGCCGTTGCGGGTGCGGAACAGGTCCTCCATGTAGTCATTCTCAAAGCAGAACACCAAATCCGATACGCCGGCAATCTTTTCCAGCGCGCGGTCTGCCTGCCCGCGGCGGCGGCGTCCCTCAAACGCAAAGGGCATCACCAGCACCGATACCAGGAACACGCCCGCCTTGCTCGCCATCTCTGCCAGCACAGGGGCCACGCCGGAACCGGTTCCGCCGCCAAGCCCCACCACCATCACCAGCAAACGCGCATTCTCCAGCAGGCCGGCAATCTCCTCCCGACTTTCCTCAATGGCCAGTCGCCCCATCTCCGGGTCGCCGCCGGAGCCCAGTCCGTGGTTCAGTCCGGCGCCCAGCTGAATGAACTCCACATTACCGGCCTCTCGCCCCAGACGCTCATCCAGCGACATGATACACAGGCGCACATTCTCAGCGCTGGACCCCCGGAAGCGCTGCAGGATGTTGGCCCCGGCGCCGCCGAGGCCGACGATGACGATACCGTCCTCCTTGCGGGAAACTGTCTGATAGGGAAGCATAGTGATATTCGGTAAAAAAAGGTTACGCTCAACGCCCGATACCCAGGGAACGCAGGAAGCGGCTCCACCAGCTGCGCCCGCCCTGCGTGTAAGCATCATCATCATACCGCTGGGCAAAGCGGATGAGCCCGATAGCCGTGCAGTAGCGCGGGTCTGCCAGGTAGGAGTGGTTCTGTCCCGGCTGCATGGGGGCGGGCTGATGCACCGGCACATTGTAGAAGATGTACTTGGTGAGGGCATCCAGTCCGCGCATGAGACTGGTTCCGCCGGAGAGGTAGATGCTCATGCCGTTGCGGGCAAAGACCTCCTGCGGGATGCGCTCGCGCACGCGCAGCAGCGTGTGCGCCAGGCTGTCGCGGATGAAGCGATTGAGCTCACCACGGGGGATGCTCACCTCGTGCATACCCAACTCATCGCGGTATTGTGCCAGCGAGCGGTCCTTCACATCGCCGAAGGCATTGCCCTCCGTGCACTTGAGCACCTCTGCCGCCTTGGCAGCCACCCGCTGCTCCGTCAGGCGCACGATATCCTGGTTAATCGTGTTACCGCCACGGGGAACGCAGCCGGAGGCGATGACATCCCCGCCCTTGTAGCAGATGAAATCCGTCGTACCGCCGCCGATATCGATGAGCAGCGCTCCGGCATCCTTCTGCTGGCGGGTCAGCACCATCTGGGCCGTAGCCAGAGGCGCAAAGACCAGGTCCTCCACCTCCAGCGGCACATTGCGAACGCACAGCAGCGAATTCTGCAAACGAGTCCGCACACCATGCACCACATGGCAGTTCACATCCAGCGTGCGACCCGTCAGGCCCTCCGGGTGGCGGGTCGGCTCCCCGCCGTCGATGGAATATCCGCCCAGCTCGCGGTTGAGGACGATGCGGTCAGTGGCAATCTCCAGCTTCTCAGCCTTTTCGCGGGCATTGTCCACATGCTCCTCATCAATCACGTCCTCATTATCCGGGAGTCGGAAGGAGCCGATATTGTTTTCACCCTGCATGTGATCGCCGGTCACGGAGAGGAACACATTGAGGATATCCACATCCGCGTGGTCCTGGGCCAGCTGCCAGGCATCGCTCACACACTGGCGAGCCATCGTCGGGTCCACAATCTCCCCCTTGCGGATACCCGCACTGGGCACCTCGCCTATGCCGATGATGGTGGCTGAGGAATCCGGGCGTATCTCACCCACCACCATACAGGTCTTGGTGGTTCCTATCTCAAGGCCGACTAAAATTTTAGATTTTGCCATAGGTAACGTGTAAAGGATTTTTCGGTAAAGTTTTTATCTGCCGGCGGGTTGGCGGGTCATGGCCTCGCACATGCTGGGCGACGGCATGATGCCCGGCATCAGGGTCACGAAATCGGTATCATATTTTTCCGACGGCTTGAACAGGAAGCCCGGTTTCGCATTCCGCACTTCGTAAGAGGTGGCGCGGAACATCGGCAGCACCTGATTGGTGCTGGGGTCATACGCCTTCTTCCCGGTGTACTCACCGCGAATGACGTATTCCACATTCTGGTCCGTGCCGTAGACGGCATTCGCTGCCGGCGGCTCCATACCCCGGTCAGGCGTGCGCACCCTGCTCTCATCCATCATCACCAGCTGTGCGTTGCGCCAGCTCTCCCCGGGTTTCCGAAGATAGCCCCAGAAACGCGTAATCGGGATGTAGTAACGCCGCCCGATAAAATAGTCCCCCGCCGGTTCGGCTGCAATCTCGGCCTCGCGGGCTGCAATGGCACGGCAGTCATCCTCCAGCGATATGGTCTGACACTGGCAGAACAACAGCGCTGCGGCTGTTACGGTGATGATTCTTCTGAGCATGAACACCCTTTTCTACCGTATTACCCACGCGCGGTCAAGCCTATATTCCGCCCGCACGCGTATACGCACGCACTTTTCGCATCTCCTCAGTTCAGCCCGGAATTATTTAAGTATCATTGATTGTTTTCAGTATGAAAATTCCGACATCAGATAACCGACAGACGATTGACCATAAAGGCGAAAAGAAGCAACAAGAGAACAGAGGAAGAAATGCTGACAAAGCGCAAAAAACGCAGGATTTGCTTTTTTCTTGACAGCGGAAAGTGCAATCTCTATACTCCGCGTGGATGCGCGTAACATAACACAGATTAAGCGCGCGACGGCACGGGAGGGAACAGTCACATCCCCTGAAAAGGAGGGCTGTCCCGTGGACCATAGCGGGCAGGCGCATCTGACATCACCTTATACAATCTTTAATCATCAATGAGTTTTTTCAAGAAATTAGCCGGCTTGCTCTCGTACGACATCGGGATTGACCTCGGCACAGCCAACACGCTGGTCTACATCAAGGACCAGGGGATTGTGCTGCGCGAGCCCTCGGTAGTCGCCATGAAGGGCGATAAGGCCAAAGCCGTGGGCGAGGAAGCCAAGCGCATGATCGGGCGCACCCCGGGAAGCGTGACGGCCATTCGCCCGTTGAAGGATGGCGTGATTGCCAATTTCGATGTAGCGCACCAGATGCTGCGCTACTTCATCAAGAAGGCCTGCCAGCGCCGCACGCTGCGCAAGCCGCGTATTCTCATCGCGCACCCCTCCGGCATCACGGAGGTGGAGCGTCAGGCCATTGAGCAGTCGGCATACGAAGCCGGTGCGCGCGATGTGCAGCTGATGGAAGAACCGATGGCAGCGGCCATCGGCGTGGGACTTCCGGTATCGGAAGCCATCGGCAGCATGATTGTGGACATCGGCGGCGGCACGACGGAAGTGGCCATCCTGTCCCTTTCCGGCATCGTCTACAGCAAATCAGAGAAATGCGGCGGCGATGCCATGGACGACACCATCACGCGCCACATGCTGGCGGCTCACAACCTGTTGGTAGGGCCGCGTACAGCAGAGGACATCAAGGTACGTATCGGTTCGGCTCACCCCCTGCAGCAGGAGCTGCAGATGGAGGTGAAAGGCCGCGACCGCGGTACCGGCCTGCCCAAGACCGTGACCATTCGCTCCGAAGAGATTCGCGAAGCGATTCAGGATAAGCTCAATATCATTGTGAGCGCCATTCGCCAGACATTGGATCACTGCCCGCCCGAGCTGGCCAGTGACCTGTATGACCGCGGTATTACCGTGGCCGGCGGTGGAGCTCTGCTGCGAGGACTGGCCGATTTGCTGCACGAGCAGACGGGGCTTCCGATTGTGATATCGGAGGACCCGCTGAGCGCCGTGGCAGAAGGCACCGGCCGCTACCTGCAGGAGAACGATGACGTGTTTGAGGACTGATAACCCCTCTTCCTCACCCTCAGGCGTCACCGCATCTCAGCGCAACGGCAGCCCTGCCTGCCCCACAGCCAACAGACAGAAGAGCAACACTGCCGCCCCGGTTCAGTTCGGGGAGGAAGTGCTGCTCTCTGCGTTTCGGAACGGCCACAGCTGAGAGAACAAGGTGATTCCGGGTGAACAACCTCTTAACCTTAACCAAAACCTTGTCACTTATTTCCAAAATGATTAATAGCGTCAAACACTTCTTCGGGTTCGGACAGTGCAACCCGAAGGAGGGCACGACCATCGTCATCAATGCGGAGAAACTGGAACGCCGTGTCGCCCTGCTGGAGGACGGCGTTCTGGAGGAATACAGCATTGAGCGCGAGGGCGAAGATAACATCGTGGGCGGCATCTTCAAAGGCCGCGTCAAGAACATAGAACCCGGTCTCAAGGCCATGTTTGTGGACATCGGCTATGAGAAAAACGCCTTCCTGCACTTCTGGGATGCGCTGCCGCTGGCTCTGGACTCCTCACTGGAAGAGATTCAGCGCGAAGGACGTCCCCGCAAGCAGCAGAAAAAAATCACCAGCAAGGACATCCCGGACATCTATCCCATCGGTTCGGAGATTATGGTGCAGGTGACCAAGGGGCCCATCAGCTCCAAGGGACCGCGCGTGACCACCAACATCTCGCTGGCAGGGCGTTACATCGTCCTGATGCCCTTCACCGACCAGTTCGGCATCTCCCGCAAGATTGACGACCCGAAAGAGCGCCAGCGCCTGCGCCAGATTGTACAGAAGCTCAACGTGCCGGAGGGCATGGGAATCATCATGCGCACGGTGGCTCAGGGGCAGCGCTTCCGCCACTTCGTGCGCGATTTGGCCATGCTGCTGACCCAGTGGCGTGAAGTGGAGGAGAAATTCGCCTCTCAGCCCGCCCCGGTCAGCGTGTACCGCGAGCCGGACCTCATCGAGCGCACCGCACGCGACTTCCTGACAGACAACGTGGACAACATCGTCTGCGACAATCTGGAAACCACCCAGCGCATGCAGGAGATTGCCGGCAAGATATCCCGCCGCGCCAAGCGCCACATCCAGCACTATCCCTGCCGCCAGCCCATTTTCGAGGAACTGGGCATTGAGAAACAGATTAACGAGACCTTCCAGCGACAGGTGCTGCTGCCCTGCGGCGGCTACCTCGTCATCGATGAAACGGAGGCACTCATCGCCATCGACATCAACACCGGCCGCAACAAGGGCAACAAGGATTTGGACAAGACCATCCTGGAGACCAACCTGGAATCCGCCCGCGAGATTGCCCGCCAGCTGCGCCTGCGCAACATCGGCGGTCTGGTCGTGGTGGACTTCATCGACATGCGCCACCGCAAGGATCAGATGGCTGTCTACAAGGCGATGAAGGAGGCTCTCAAGCGCGACAAGGCCAAGACGCAGGTGATGCAGATTACCCCCATCGGCCTCATGGAAATGACGCGCCAGCGTATCAACGAATCGCTGCTGGATTATGTGAACGACCAGTGCCCGTACTGCAACGGCCGCGGCCGCATCAAGAGCGTGATGACCATGAGCGTGGAGATTCAGCGCCAGATTAAGGCCACCATCCAGCGCTACCGCGACACGGTGGGCGACATGATTGTGGTGGTGAACAGCGATGTGCTTTCCCGCTTCAAGAATGAGGACTCCAAGCTGCTGATGGAGCTGGAACGCCAATGCTCCGGCCGCCTCATCTTCCGCAGCGATCCCTCCATCCACCGCGAGTCCTTCGCCATTCTCAACCCGGCCAACGGCAACAAGCCGCTCTACCAGGCCAACATGTAATCATCCAACGATGAGGGCGGTGCGGCAGAACATTCCCGCACCGCCCTCTTGATTCCGCCCCGCTCCCTATGCTTGCATACATCTCCTGCGCGCTATCCCTGATACTCTTTCTGGTTGTCGTGCTGCTGCTCATCCGTCCGCTGTGCTGCCGCCGGCGGTGGAAGCTGCTCTACCTGTTCATCACCGCCGCAGCCGCCTGCAAAATCCAGCTGCTCTACCTGCTGGGCGGGCGGGAATCCTACTTCACCCCCCATCTGGAGCCCGCCATTCTCATCCCGGCCAACTGGGTCTGGCTGGTCATCTTCTTCTATGCCCCCCTGCTCCTTTTGCTGAGCCTGTTGCTGGGCGTGCTGCGTCTCACCCTGTTCCGAAAAACGGAAAAACCGCGTTGGCGCCGCATCGGCAACCGTCTGCGAGCGGGGCTGCTGGTACTGACCGCAGGCACCGTAACCGTGGGCATGTACAACTCCCTGCAACTGCCGGAGCCGGAGGAAATCACCCTCTCCCTGCCACAGCTTCCCGCCGATTCTGCCCCGCTGCGTCTGGCGCTGCTGGCGGATTTGCATGCGGATGATATTGCGGATGCCGTTTTCATGCAGGGGGTGGTGGATATCACCAACGCGCAGAAAGCGGATGCCATCGTCATCGCCGGCGACTTTGTGGACGGCACCGTAGAGCAGTTCGGTAACAACCTGGAGCCGCTGCGCAGACTGAGTGCCCCGCTGGGGATCTACGCCGTAGGCGGCAACCACGATGTATACAGCGGGTTGAGCGAGTGGGAGCAATTTCTGACCGCCCGCGGTATCCGTTTTCTCAACAACGAGGGGGTACAACTCACCGACTCTATCTATCTGGCCGGTGTGCGCGATGAAGCCGAGCGCCGCTTCTCCCGCTGTATCGACCGCCAGCCCGATTACAGAGAAGCCCTCCGCAACGCGCCCACCGGCAGCGCCACCATCCTGCTGGCGCACCAGCCCGCCACCTTTGTCCACCCGGATAACACCGCCGACCTCCAGCTCTCCGGCCACACCCACGGCGGCATGATGCCCGGGCTCCGCTCTCTCATCGCCCTTGCCAACAAGGGCTACGTCACCGGGCACTACTCCCGGGGCGAGCGACAGCTCTATGTCTCTCGCGGCACCCGGCTCTGGAGCGGCTGGCTCTTCCGTCTCTTCAACAGCGCGGAAATCACCCTCATCACCATCAAAGGTGTCGGCCATAGCAACTGACTGGCGAAAACGCACGGCGTGCGGGTGAAAAACTATTCCTGGCACACCACTCCGCGCTGCGGGTGGTTTTCGCAGAAATGCCGGACAGGCATTTCTTTTTTCATCCCGGCGCTGCCGGTTTTCATCAGCCTGCTCAGGCAGGCTTTTTTCATCCGATGCTACGGCTATAAAGCCACAGATGAAAAAGCTCCCTGGCGGGTGCTGTGAAAACAAGGCTGTCGCCTTGTGCGAAAACGC
>JAFUQZ010000039.1 GCA_017472085.1 Akkermansia sp.
CAATCTGACGCAGAGGCGCGCCAGCCCTTCATTTCAAGAGTTGGTATTATTTTCATTCCAACCACATATTACCACAACTCTTGATGGCTGGTGCGCCTCTGTCCGTCATCACGCGACTTTTTTGACGCAGTGCCAAAAATTTCTTCCGTAAAGCTAGCGTTCGCTATGCCTCAGACAATGATGTTTTATCGCCGGAGCAATAATCAGGGGCTTTGCAAGATATTCGGCCACGTTTTTGTTGAGAATATCTCGACCTGCCTGTTTTTCTTCGGCTGTCATTCGGTATTCTGTTGGGAAAAGAATGTCTATAGGCTCATTTGGGGCATCCCAGCATGCATCGAAGCAATCTTCTTCAATGTGCCATGCGGCGCGGTCTTCACCTGCGATGTCGGCAATCAAATCAAATGCGGTATAATTTCCTTCTATGAAGTCTATGCAAAAATCCCAACAACCATCAAGCAGTCGAGTTACCCTTTCTTTGGAAAGTAAAGTTTCGTCACGGTAGACCGCAATGATCATATAGTCGATATCATTTGTCGTTCCACTTTCTTCGTTTATGGCGTAGTATGTGTGGTTCATGGTAGTGTTTGGCTTGTTGAGAATATTATATCGCAATTTGTAAAAAAATCAACTCTATATGTAAATATATTTAATGAAAATGATGTAAGCTTAATAAAATATAACTGCCAAAACGATTGCAAATGCGGATTGTGAGTTATTGTGTAATAATAGAATAAAAGTGGGGTGTTGGAAGAGGATGTGTTTAAAAAGAATAACTCCCAGTCTGTTCTTGAAAAAACGGAAGATTCTGCTAGAATGTCGAGAGACAGCAACATTACATGATGGGAGCAAAGCCGTTTATCAAGTGGGTAGGAGGAAAAGGTCAGCTGATTAGCCAGCTGGAGGCGCTGCTGCCTTCTGAATTCAGAAAATGGGATGATGTCACCTACATTGAGCCATTTGTGGGTGGTGGCGCCATGCTCTTTTATATGTTGTGCAGGTATCCGAATATTCGACGGGCGGTCATTAATGATATCAATTCGGATTTGACGACTTGCTACAAGACTGTTAGAGACGAACCTGATGCGCTCTTGGCTGCATTGCAGGATATACAGAGGGAGTATGATTCGCTCAATAGTGAGGAGGCGAAAAGTGATTTTTATTATCGAATGCGCGATCTCTTCAATACTAAAAACCTTGCTTCGGTTCAGAATACAACTCTTTTTTTCTTTCTGAACAGAACTTGTTTCAATGGTTTGTATCGAGTGAACAGCAAAGGTGGCTTCAATGTGCCTTTCGGAAAATATGAAAGCCCTTCGATTTATAGTGCCGAGGTGATTTATGCCGATAGTGAACTTTTGCAGAATGTGGAGATTCTGACGGGTGATTTTGAGCAAACCTTCAACCGGATGCAGGGGAATACATTGTTTTACCTTGACCCTCCCTACAGACCCCTGAGCAACACCTCCAGCTTTAATAATTACAGCAAGGAAGCATTCAATGATTCCGCTCAGATTCGTCTGAAACGCTTCTGTGACCGAATCCATGAAGCAGGCGGGCATTTCATGCTCAGTAATTCTGATTGTAAGGCGAAGAATGCTGATGATACGTTCTTTGATGAGCTTTATCTGAATTATAACATTGCGCGGGTGTGGGCATCTCGTAGTGTGAATTCCAATGCGGCCAAACGAGGCAAACTAACAGAACTACTTGTGTGTAATTACGGGGAACCCTATAATTCAGGCGATAATATGTTCAATGCTCAACTGGAACTCTCGTTATGAATGATTTTAGTATGGAGGAGCGATTTTCTCAGTTTCTTTCTCAACTGAAAGAAACAAATGCCGGTCTCGACTTCTATTCGGACTTTGCCAAGATTGGTCGAAACGTTGATGAAATCGCTTTTAGCCTGAATACACTTAACTACCTGATAGGCAAGGATGATATACGCGCTGCTGTTGAGGTTATCTGGGCTCGCGATAAAAAAGCGTTCGATGTCATGGATATCCTGATTGCAACGAGAAAAAAGGATGGACGCCTTTTCTTGGATGGTGCTCAGCAAGCGTTGCCTATACAATCACTATACGGCAGTGTGGATGGTGTTGTTCAGTTTTTAGAGGGCACCGGTTTAGCAAATGTATTGAGACAGAAGCGGGTTAAGGATTTGGTTGATTACGTTTTTGGCGTGGAAACAGGTTTGGACTCAAATGCCCGAAAAAACAGAAGTGGTGTCATCATGGAGAAACTTGTGGCTCAGCTTTTGTCTGATGCCGGAATTGAATACTCAGAGCAGGTTTCATCCCGGAAATTCCCGGCGATAGAAAGTGTCCTCGGAGTGGATCAAAAGATTTTTGATTTTGTTATTGCCAGACCGAACAAGACGTACTTGATGGAAGTCAATTTCTACTCTGGCGGTGGCTCGAAGCTGAATGAGACGGCTCGTTCTTATACAGATGTTGCGCCCAAGGTAAATAGCGTCCCTGGGTTCGAGTTTGTGTGGATTACGGATGGACAAGGGTGGTATTCCGCAAAAAATAAATTGCAGGAAGCCTTTGTTGCGATTCCGAGTATATATAATTTGACGACGATAAGCGAATTTCTTCGACGTCTCAAATGTGAGTTTTAAGACAAAATTTTGATGAACTTGAGCTTGGAAAACGTGTATGAAACAACTTTATGATTTTTGTGCAGAACTTAAACGTATCATAAGCAGTACCGATGTTCTCAGCATAGAAGCGGCAAGAAATATAGTCAGGAGCTTAAATAATTATTTGTACACAAATTATCCGGGGATAGGAGAAACGCATGCGCTAAATGGTGATTATGAGTTTTTTTCTGATTTTCATAAGTTCTGGAAAGAGAATCATGAAAAAATTCTGGATTGCAAAATAAATGATATTCAATGTGAAAAGGTGGCAGATGCACTTCATACGGTGTATGTGTCTACGCAAGGAGGGGTGTTTGAACAAATATATGATACATGCGGGCTCGAGAAAACGGAAGTATGCAGGATTAGGTTTTTAACTGCAAACCAAGATTTTAGGGGCTCTCTTGATTTTGAAAAACTTGCAAAAATATATCAGGCTGATAATTCGATATTCGATGAGGAAATAATTAACCAAGACCCTGCTAAATTCATTAGAGAAATAGAATTGGCAGAAAAATCACAAAATGATAAGCGCAATAAGTTTGCGAAAAGAATATCTCAATTTCTGTTAGAGAAGAGATGTGAACCATATGATTTGCTTGAAGTGTATGGGCGAGATATATACACGCTTCGAACCGAGCTCATTAATTACGAAGGCGCAGGTTATGGTAACAAGAAAACAGACATGTTCCTTAGGGATATGGTTGTTTTAAAGGTTTGGGAAAATGTTAAAGGGTTTGATAGATTAGACGTTGCTAGTGATGTCAATACAATTAAAGTTGCATTAAGAACTGGAATTATAGAGACAGCCATCCCGCTTGTTTCAAGTTTTCTGGATATTTTCTGCTACCAATATGAGTATATCGAAAAGATGAATGCTAGGGCATGGCGAAGAGTTTGGGAAATCTGGAAAGAGAAATTCCCAGCCGAAAGTGTTGATAGCCCGTGTATGATTGATTATTATGTTTACGATGTTATTGGTAGGCAGTTTTGTAGGGATATTTTGTGTGAATTTGAGTGCGAAAAGGAGACACATAGATTCAAATGGCATTCTTCAAGAAATAGGACGTGTCAGGTTTGCTATAAACAGGGGAAGAAGGGTATTGGCGCTAAATTGGTGAGAAAGTTAATGCCGTGCTTGGATGATGAAGGTTGTATAGCATTATCTAAGACAACATTTGCAAAAACCATGAAAATAGATGTTGCAGAGTGCCCCTTTAGACATGTTTGTGGTTCAAATAGAGTTCTACTTCCTCCTAAATCCATCAGTATTCTGGGGCAGACGGGGTGGACAACGGCATACACTCAAAAAGATGCCGGAGGTGGCGGTTTGATGTCGTGATTGTCTATTTGTGATGCTTCCTTCACATTACAAGTCAGAGAATTTGGATTATACCTTGGTGCAAGGTGATAGTCTGGAGCTTTTGTCGCAGTTCAATTTTTCTTTTGATGCGATTTTCGCGGATCCTCCTTATTTTTTGAGCAATGGTGGGATTAGTTATCAATCCGGACAAGTTGTTTGCGTCGATAAGGGAGATTGGGATAAATCGACTTCGCCGGAACAGATTGATGATTTTAATCGCCGTTGGCTTGCACTCTGTCGCGAAAAATTGAGTGATAATGGTTCCATCTGGGTTTCCGGAACGTATCACAACATTTTTAATATCGCGACGATAATGAAAGAATTGGGGTTCAAAATATTAAACGTCGTAACGTGGGCCAAGACAAATCCTCCTCCTAATGTTTCCTGCCGTTTCTTTACATATTCAACGGAGTTTGTGATATGGGCTCGAAAGCACTCCAAGAAACCGCATTTTTTTAACTATGAATTGATGCGCCGGATTAACGGAGGAAAACAAATGACGGATGTCTGGCATTTGCCTGCTATAGCTCCTTGGGAAAAATCCTGCGGTAAACATCCAACACAGAAACCATTGTCTCTGCTTACCAGAGTCATTCTTGCTTCTACGCCTGAAAACGGGTGGATTTTGGATCCCTTTTGTGGGAGTGGTACAACCGGTATTGCTGCTTCATTGTTGGGGCGACGCTTTTTAGGAATAGAGCGCGAGAGCGAATATCTGGATATGGCGCGAGCACGGAGAGAGGAGCTGGATGTGCCGAATATTAGAAAACTATATTACTCCAAAATTAAGGATTTGAAGCAAATTTAGCGGCTCACCTTCACTTATCCGCAGTGAGGGGGAAGCGGATGGAGAGGGGGTAGTTGTCTACCTTGATGAGCTCAACGCCGTACATGGCGGCGATTTGCGGGGCGTTGGATGCGGCGTAGTCTTCGCCGTAGTAGATGGTTTTGACGCCGTGGGCACAGAGCGCCTGCATGCAGGAGGTGCAGGGCATGGTGGTGCAGGCCACGACTCTGGCCTCGCCGCGTTTGAAGAGGCTGCAGAGGTTGATTTCTGCGTGGAGCATGTATTTCTGGCGCTCTTCGCGGGAATCCCAGAAGCCTTCCGGGGCGGTGAAGCCCGGGAAAAGGCCGTTGTAGGCGGTGCCGATGACGCGGTTGTCCTTGTCCAGCGCGGCGGCTCCGACTTTGCGGTAGGGGTCTTCGGACCGGAGGGCGGCCACATGTGCCAGAGCCATGACGTATTCGGGGATGGGGAGTCGTTTCATCGGCGGGGGAGGGGGTCAGTCGTTATCAGCGGTGGAGTGAAAGCGGTCGACTGCATCTGTCAGGAATCCTTCTGCCACCAGTTGCAGAGCTTCGTGGAGGGGGATGCCGCGGGAGAGCAGGTAGAAGAGTTGTTCCTCATCCATGGGGGCGGAGGCGCTGCCGTGGGAGCAGCGCACTCTGTCGGCCAGGATTTCCAGACCGGGCAGGGAATGGATGGTGGCTTTCTCGCTCAGCAGCATGTTGCGGTTGCTCTGGTAGGCATCCGTATCGTGTGCTCCGGCTTCCACATAGATATTGCCGGCAAAGATGGCCGTGGCGTTGTCTTCCACCACATTCTTGTACAGCAAATCACTGGCGCTGCGGCCGGCGGTGTGAATCTGGCGGGTATGCTGGTCGAGCACCTGGTCGCCGCTGAGCCGATTGGCGGAGTAGAGCCGGATGTCTGCCTCCCCCTCGCTGTGCAGGATTTCCGCGATGGTTTCCTCGCGGGCCCAGGCGTGGTTGCTGTGGCGGGAGAGGTGGCGCACTTTTGCCTGAACGGCAGAGATGTTGATGATGTTCATGGCGCGGGAGGTTCCGCTGCCTGTCTCCTCCAGCTCAATGGAGAGTTCCGCTCCCTCGGCGGCCTGGACGATGCGGGCGCAGACCATGCAGCCTTCTCCTCGGGTGATATGGCGCTCGATGATGCGGGCTCGCGCACCCGGAGCGGCGATGATGAGGGTGGTGGGGGTGAAGAGGCTGTCCGTCTCGTAGGTGATGGTGATGGGCTCGGTGAGTTGTCCCTCGATGAAGAGGGCTGCGCCCTTGCCGAATCGCTGCAGGTGCAGGCCGAGGATGCGGTCGGAGCCGATGGTGGACATCAGCAGTTCACTGTCGGCATCTTCCTTGTCAATCTTGTCGGTACAGCCGGAGGCATCCTCGATGGTGACAGTACCGCAGGAGGGCGTGCCGGCGGTGTCTGCCAGCAGTTCGACCAGGGCGGCGGCGTGCTTGTGCGGACGCCCGAAGCGCCAGTTTTCGTTGAGTCTGTCCGGGGTGGGGGCTGTTGCCAGGCGGGTTTGAGCCTCCACTTTTTCCATGGCGAGCTTCATATCGTTGCCAGAGTCCGGGAAATCCATGATAGCGTAGAAAATGTTGAGGGTGAATCAGCCGATGGAGTCTTCCATCTCCAGGTCGATGAGTCGGCGGAGTTCCACGGAGTATTCCATGGGGAATTCCTTGACCAGATCGTTGATAAAGCCGTTGACGGCCAGGCTCATGGCCTGGGCGCGGTTGAGCCCGCGCTGTTGCAGGTAGAAGAGCATTTCCTCATCCACCTGAGAGACGGAGGCCTCGTGCTGCACGGCGGAGGCGTTGCCGTTGACGGTGATGGCGGGGTAGGTGTCCGTTCTGCTGGCGGCATTGATGAGCAGGGCATCGCACTCCGTGTTGTTCCGGCAGCCCTGCATGCCCTTGAGCACCGTGACCTCGCCGCGATAGCTGGCGCGCCCCTGACCGATGGAGATGGATTTGGCCACGATGTTGGATGTCGTTTCCGGCGCGGCGTGAATCATGCGGGCCCCGGTGTCCTGCACCTGTCCATCGTGCGCGAGCGAGATGCTGACCACCTCTCCGCGGGCGCGGCGGCCCTGAAGCACCACGGCCGGGTATTTCATGGTGAGGCCGGAGCCCAGATTGCAGTCAATCCAGCGGATTTCCGCATCCTCCATGGCAAGCCCGCGCTGGATGACGAGGTTGTACACGTTGGTGGCCCAGTTCTGGACGGTGACGTACTGGATTTTCGCGCCTTTGAGCGCTACGAGTTCCACCACACCGGAGTGCAGGGTGGAGCTGTCGTACATGGGGGCGGTGCAGCCTTCCATGTACATGAGTTCCGCGCCCTCATCGGCTATGATGAGAGTGCGTTCGAATTGCCCCATGCTGGCCGAATTGATGCGGAAATACGCCTGCAGCGGCTGCTGCAGCTTCACCCCCTTGGGCACATAGATGAACGAGCCGCCGGAGAAGGCCGCGTGGTTGAGCGCGGAGAACTTGTTGTCACCCACGGGAATCACCTTGCCGAACCAGGGGCGGAAGATATGCTCGTATTCCTTGAGCCCTTCCGTGGAGTTCACAAAGATGACGCCCTGCTTGCTGAGCTCTTCGCGCATGTTGTTGTACGCTGTTTCGGAGTCGTACTGGGCATCCACCCCGGCCAGGAATGCGCGCTCCTGCTCCGGTACACCCAGACGCTCGAACGTGCGTTTCACCTCGTCCGGCACCTCGTCCCAGTTCTTTCGCGGGGGCGTGCCGTGGGAAAGATAGTAGCGGAAGGAGTCAAAATCCACGTTGCGGATACCCTCCGGCGCCCAGTGATAGGGCATGGGCATCTCGTTGAACTTGCGCAGCGCCTCCTTGCGGAATTCGCGCAGCCAGTCCGGCTCGCCCTTGGCATCGCAGATATAATCGATGGTGGCTTCCGTCAGACCGTAGCCGGCATCGTACTTGTGGTTCTCCGGGAAGGAGAACTCGCCGCGCGTATCCAGTTGGAACGGTGATTCGACAGATTCGTCCATACCGCATTTACTCCTCTTCGTTCCTGACAAAATCGAAGCCGTGCTCCTCGATGTAATCCACCAGCTCGAAACCGCCCGTGCGGACGAGGCGGCCCTTGTAGAGCACATGCACCACATCCGGGCGAATGTAGTCCAGCAGTCGCTTGTAGTGTGTGATGACCATGAAACTGCGGAACGGTGCGCGCATGGCATTCACGCCATCAGAGACAATACGCAGAGCATCCACATCCAGCCCGCTGTCCGTTTCATCCAGAATGGCATAGGTGGGGTCGAGCATCATCATCTGCAGCACATCGTTGCGTTTTTTCTCTCCGCCGGAAAAGCCTTCATTCACTGCACGGGAAGTGAACTTGGTATCCATGCCGAGGCTTTTCATGCGGCCGCGCAACTGTTTATAGAAATCCACCACGTTAATTTCCTCACCTTTGGGCAGGCGCGCCTCCAGCGCCGCGCGCAGGAAGTTGGCATTGGTCACACCGGGAACTTCCACCGGGTACTGAAACGCCAGGAAAAGACCGGCCCGGCTGCGTTCATCGACCGACATGGCCAGCAGGTTCTGGCCGTCCATCTCAACGCTGCCGGCGGTGATTTCGTAGGCCGGGTGGCCGCAGAGCACCTTGGAAAGAGTGGACTTGCCGGAGCCGTTGGGGCCCATGATGGCATGCACCTCGCCCTTGGGGATTTCGAGGTTGATGCCGTTGAGGATATCCGCGCCATCCTTGACGCGGGCGTGCAGATCTCTGATGATCAGGCTCATATTATGCAGGTTTGACAGAATCGGGGATGAAGCCGTGCAGGCAGGCATCCATGCGGCAGACGCGAGCCCCGTCCGGCAGGTCGAAAACGTCCTCCGGGCGCAGTCCTTCCTTGAGCTGTACGTCTATCACGCGGTTATTGGCAGCGTCCTGCATGTGGACATGCGGGACGAGGTTGGCGCAGTAGCGCGAGGGGCCGTTGTCGAAATGCAGGTGGTTGATGATACCTGCTTCCGTCATGGCCTCCAGACTGTTGTAGACCGTGGCGAGGGATATGCCACTGAGGTGTTGGCGGCAGCGCTCGTAGATGGTGGCTGCGGTAGGGTGGTCGCAGGAGCTGAGCACCACTTCCAACACCACATGGCGCTGACGCGTCATGCGAACCCCCGCGCGTTTGACCAGACTGGCAGCCTGGCGGCGGATTCCGACCGGTGTATGTGTTGCAGTCATCTTGTGTTGTGTTTTATAATGGTTATAATTCGGCGCGGGAACATTATATACATATCTAACCGTATTTTCAAGGCAAAAACGCACACATGTCGGCATAAGTTGGTGAAAAATCGGCAGGTTGAGGATAAAAGTCTTGTGCCGGCCGCAGCAATCTGCTATGTTCCCGCCGAAACAACGCGCTATGGAGAGTATCCTGAAAGAAATCCTGCATTGGCTGCTGGTGGATTGCCTGCTGCTCCCGGGAGAGAGGGAGAAAAAACGGCTGATGCAGCTGGCCGCCGCCGGGGCAATACCCGGTGGAGACCGAGCGGTGGTGCATGGGTACGGGCTGGGTTACACTGGATTGATGTTGGGAGCAATCCGGGGCTCCACGCAGCTGCCGGGTGCGACGGAACCGACCCTTCTCGGTTATGCTCTCTGCTACATGGGCGGCTCATTGCTGTTGGAGGCGATGTTGTGGCTGTATACGCTGGTGGTGAAGCGCAGCGAGTGGCAAGTGGTGGCCTCCTGTTCCATCCGGCGTGATGGTGCGGGCAGGGTAACGCGCTACTATTCTGCCCGCTGGCGCTGGCTTTTCCGCATCTGGGGCTCTGTTTTCCTGGTGGCAGCGTTGTTGACCTGATGAATGATGCCCTATTTTAATCGGATAAGAGTCATGGGGAATGAGTCAGAAAAATGGATTTGGTGACATGGCTGCCATTCCTCAGACGATGCAACAGTTTGTTGATTTGCGCTGAAAAGGGATAGCTGGCATCATGGCGAATCCTGGTAATATGCTGAAAGGTGCTTCGGGGTTCATGCGGCGAAGGGGCATTACGTACACATCCGGTATGCCACTGAAGCCGGTAATTTGCGCTTGATTCAGCGGTGGCCGCGTGCTAACATTGACCCGCTATGTTCTACATCACAACAGCAATTGACTACACGAACGGCTCGCCCCATATCGGGCATGCTTATGAGAAGGTACTGGCAGATGTTCTGGCTCGCTGGCACCGAATGTGTGGTGAGGATGTGTTCCTGCTGACGGGTGTGGACCAGCATGGTCAGAAGGTGCAGCAGAAGGCTGAGGAGGCCGGTATGCAGCCGCAGGAATACGCCGACATGGTGACGGAGCGCTTCATCTCGCTCTGGAAGCGACTCGGAATTCAGTATGACGGCTGGGCTGCCACAACGGATGCCCGCCACAAGCTCTGTGTGCAGAAGATTCTGAGCAACCTGAAAGAAAAGGGTTGCCTGTACAAGAAAGCATATAAGGGATTCTATTCCGTTCGCCAGGAGCAGTTCCTCACGGACAAGGAGCGCGGAGAGGACGGCAATTTCGACCCCGAGTGGGGTGAGGTGATAGAGCTGGAGGAGGAAAACTGGTACTTCAACCTCAGTCAGCATGTGGCATGGCTGCGGAATTACGTGGAGACGCACCCGGAGGTGGTGACCCCCGAGTTCCGCCGCCAGAATCTGCTCAAGGCCATTGAACGCGCCGAGGGCGTTGATTTGTGCATATCCCGCCCCAAAGACCGCCTTTCCTGGGGTATTCCGTTGCCCTTTGACCCGGATTTTGTGACCTATGTCTGGTTTGACGCGCTGGTGAACTACATCTCCTTTGCCGGATATCTGGCAGAGGAGGGGAGCGGGTTGCCGGAGTTCGGGAAACTCTGGCCCGCCGCCTGCGAGGTCATCGGCAAGGACATTCTGGTGCCGGCACACGGTATCTACTGGTTGTGCATGCTGCACGCCATGGGCTTTGCGGATGAGGAGATGCCGCGTCTGCTGGTGCATGGATGGCTCAACATCAAGGGCGAGAAGATGTCCAAGTCGTTGGGCAACATCGTTGACCCCAATGACCTGTGCGATGTGTTCGGCCCGGAGGCAGTGCGCTATTACCTGGTGCGTGATACCAAGACCGGCTATGACAGCGATTATGATGCTGAGCGCATGAAGATGATTTACAACACAGAGCTGGCCAACGATATCGGCAACCTCGTGAATCGCTCTCTCAACATGTGCGTGCGCTACTGCGGTGGCGTGGTCAGCCCCGGTGAGGGGGATGATGAGCTCTCTGCCGGACTGCGTCAGAGCATGGCGGCCACGGTGAGCCGTTTCGCGGAGCTGATGAATGCCTATAACACGGCAGATGCTCTGGGAGCGCTGAATGCACATGTGGGGCTCTGCAACAGCTATATTGAGCAGATGCAGCCCTGGGCGCTCTCGAAGGATGAAGCCCGTCTCCCGGAGCTGCAGCGCGTGCTCAATCACCTGCTGGAGAGCTGTGTGCAGGTCGGATTCCTGCTCGGTTGTGTCCTGCCGGATGCCTCTGCGCGTATTCTGTCCCAGTTGCAGGTGGATGCTTCTGCCCTCAGCCCGCAGACGCTTGACTGGGGCATTCTGAAGTCCGGTCACACGGTGCAGGCTCCCAGTCCGGTATTCCCGCGCATCCTCTCCCCGGAGGAGAAGGAAAAGATGGCAGCCAAAGCCGCCAAGGCTGCGGAAAAAGCAGCCCGCAAGGCTGCCGCGCAGCAGTAAGAATCCCATTTATCCATTATGATAAAAAGGCATCCGGTCACCACCGGATGCCTTTTTAAGTGTTGAGGGGAATGGGACAAAGCCTGTTTAATCCGCCTTGTTGCGTCGGAAGATGATGAATCCGAGAGCTACCAGTCCCATGACAAAGGGATAGTACAGATACGGGATGATGTCCAGCGCACTGATGTGTGCGATGGCTGAGGCCATGAGCAGCTGCGCCCCGTAGGGAAGCAGCCCCTGTATCACGCAGGAGAACGTGTCCAGCAGACTGGCGGCCCGCGGTGCCGGTATGCCGAACTGTCGGGAAATCCGGCGGGCGATATCGCCCATGGTCACGATAGCCACGGTGTTGTTGGCCGTGCATACGTTGGCCAGCGATACCATGAGGGCAATGCTCAGCTCACTGCCTTTTCTCCCGTGTACCCCGGCCGTGAGGTGGCGAATGATGTAGGAAAGCCCGCCGTTGTAGCGGATGAGCTCCAGCATGCCACCTGCCAGCAGGGTGACAATAATCAACTCTCCCATGCCAACGATGCCGTTGCCCAAGGCTCCGGTCCAGGCCATGGCTCCGAATGAACTGCTGCACAGGGCTACCAGACCGGTGGAGAGAATGCCGATGGTGAGCACCAGCATCACATTCATGCCGCAGATGGCCGTGACCAGCACCAACAGGTAGGGGATGACCCGCACCCACTCAATCTGCCCGACCGTGACGACGGCTGCGTTATCCAGCCCCAGCAGAATATAGAAAAAGAATATCCCGACTGCCGCCGGCATGACAATGCGAAAATTGGCGCGGAACTTGTCTTTCATGCTGCATCCCTGGGTGCGGGTAGCGGCGATGGTCGTGTCGGAGATGAAGGAAAGATTGTCACCGAAGAACGCGCCGCCCACCACGGCACCGGAAATGAGGGCGATGTTCAAATCCCCCTTGTCTGCCAATCCGGCAGCTACGGGCATGAGCGCCACAATCGTGCCGACGGATGTCCCCATGGAGAGAGAAATGATGCAGGCTGCCAGGAACATACCGGCCAGTACCATACTGCCCGGCAACAGCGCCAGGGTCAGGTTGACCGTAGCATCTACGGCTCCGATGTATTTGGCAGCGGCCGCGAAAGCTCCGGCCATGATGAAAATCCATATCATCATCATGATGTTGCGGTGGGCCGCCCCGGCAGAGAAGCGTTCCACGCGTTTCATGAATCCGGATGGACGCGAAACGATGAGAGCCCAGGCAGATGCGGCCAGAAAGGCTGCTGTCACCGGCATGGTGTAGAAGTCGCCCGAGGCGATGGATACGCCCACATATAACAGGAAAAAGACCACCAGCGGGCTCAGGATAAGCCAGCCTCGGCTGTGTTGACGAATGGGTAATTCTCTGACAGTTTCGGAATGCTTCATGGTTCGCACTCATTATATACGGAACTCCCGCTTAAGGCAAGCCCGGGACGGGACAACCGGGAAAAAGGATGAAAAATGCGGTTTGATGAGGCGAGCGTGATGTTTTTTCAGAAAAACTTGCGGATTGGGCTCGGAATGTGATTATATAGGGTAGATACGCGATGCTGTCTCACAATGCAGAATGACAGATATTGACTGAATATGAATAAGATGCTTTCTTTTGTCGGCGGCTTGTTCGGCCGCAGTTGGGCGATGCCGCTTGTTGTCGGAGTAGGCAGCGTGTTTTGTGCTGTGATGGTGGGGATTATTTCGCACATGACGGTAGAGGCAACCCTGGTGCAGCGTCAGTTGCTGGGAAATCAGGTCGCATGCTTTCTGTTTCCTCAGCTTCTGTTGTTTGTGTTGCTGCCCGCATGGTTGTTGATTCGCTCGATTGTTCTGCTTGTTCGGAAACGAGCCGGTATCGGGGAGGCCTGGCTGTGGTCTGTCCCGACTGGTTTTGTGGCGTTTGTTTGCCTGTTCGCCTCCTCATTTCACGTTAATATGGGGTGTTATGATACTTTTGCCGATGCGCACAAGCTGCCGGAATCAATGACTCCGGAGAATACGCCGGACATGGCTGTCCCGGTGGGTATGATGTTTTTTAACCCTCTGGATGGAACGCCGATGCCTCCTGTCGTGCAGAAATGGAAAGAACTTTGTGAGTTGGATTACAGCTTGTCGGTGGATGATTCGGAAGTGCTGACGGAACAGACACCGAATGCGGAAAAACTGGCTGCTGTTGCCCCCGAATTGTTGGCTGAGTATAAGCTCCGCGCTTTCTGCCATCGGGCTTTGTCTCCCGGATATCGTGCACCTGCTTATTTGGATTTGCTGGTGCATCCAGAGGAAACGGACGTGAGAGGCCGCCGTTGGGACATCTTCTCCCGGATGGACTTCCTTTGGTCGAAAGAATTATCCAATGGGTGGAAAGTTTCAATAACCTGCGGCAAGGATGAATTCGGCAAGGCAGCTCCGGATTGCTTCGATTGCAAAAGGATGAAGCTGTTGGAGGAGGCTTTGGCTCCGCTTGTTGCCAATCCCACTCGTGATGGACTGGATGCCCTGGTGCCTCCGCTGCCGAATGAACCGGTTCTGGTACTGCATGCGAAAGGGCAACCCGGCATTTACAGGCCGGTTCTTGTCGTGCCGTTGAGTTTTCCGGAGGGTACATTCAGCGTCAAGGCAGAGGTGCAGGCAATCGACGGCTCTTTATCCAAGCTGCAGTTGCCGAAGCTTCAATTTCACCCCGTACCCTATCGGAAGGTGTGTCGGACAGCCGAGTGCGAGCCATTTACGGTGTACAGCGGTGAGTGGGGCGAGTATTATGCCTCTGTCTGGTCGCTCTATTTTACCCCCTCTGCCGGTGGCACACCCCGCCTTGTGAATAGACAACTGTATCTCATGCAGGGGTGGAGCAGATGAAGGAGCGTTCCCTCTTGACATCATGGTGTGATTGATTTAGGATACAAGCCATATGAGTGATATGTTGCCGGATTGCCCTCATGGGGAAATACTTCTCTACACCTCGCCGGATGGTCAGGTGCAGTTGGACGTGCGTTTGCAGGATGAGAGTCTCTGGATGACGCAGCAGATGATGGCGGAGGTGTTTCAAACAACAGTGCATAATATCATCATGCACGTTGGTAATGTGTACGAAGATGCTGAGCTTCAACGAGAGGGAACTTGTAAGGAATTCTTACAAGTTCGTCAGGAAGGGAAGCGCACAGTACGGCGAGCGGTGCGTTATTACAATCTGGATATGATACTTTCCGTGGGGTATCGGGTGAATACCAAACGCGGTACGCAGTTCCGCATCTGGGCAACACAGCGTCTGCGCGAGTACCTGATGCGCGGCTATATCGTGCATGAAAACCGCATGCGCCAGCTGGGGCAGGTGATTAAACTTGTGCGGCGTGCCGTTGACAGATTGGATGCCCGGCAGGTATTGGATGTCATAGAGCATTACAACAACGGATTGTCTCTGCTGGATGATTATGACCATCAGTGCCTCTCGCGTCCGGCCGGAACAACCGGCACATATGTCCTTCGCTATGAGGAATGCCGCAAGGTGATTGAAAGTATGCGCTTTTCGGCAGAATCCGATTTGTTCGGGCGGGAAAAGGATGATTCGTTCCGTGGCTCTGTGGGCAACATCTACCAGAGCTTCGGCGGGGTGGAGCTGTATCCCACGGTGGAGGAGAAGTCGGCGCGGCTGCTCTATTTCGCCGTGAAGAATCACGGGTTCCTGGATGGCAACAAGCGTATTGCAGCGGCGATGTTCCTGTATTTTCTCGACCGCAATGGGTTGCTGTTTATCGATGGAGAAAAACGCATGGCGGATGCCACGCTGGTGGCGCTGGTCATTCTCATCGCCGAATCCCGTCCCGATGAAATGGAAATGATTATTTCCGTTATCCTGAACTGCATGCAGAAGGAATAAAGATTTTTCCCTTTCTACTCATGATGAAACGTACCTTGCTTACCCTGATAGCCGCCCTTTGTCTGTCCTTTGCCCATGCGGGGGAGAAGCCGGAGTTCCTGATAGTCCCGGGCTCTTCGCTCTGCCCACCGCCTCAGGTGTCGCCGGAGGCTGTAACGACGGCGGAAAATCAGCTGAGTACAAAGAAGAGACAGTATCAGCAGGGATTGTCAGATTATCTGTCTGTGATGGATGCGGAAATTCTGGTGCTGAAGCTTAAAATCAGCCTGCTCCGCGCAGACGGGGAAGAAAAGAACCTCTTGTTGCAGCAAATCCGACATGCGGATGCCGAACGGATGAAGCTGGTAGAGGCGAGATATCGGAGTGGGGGCATTTCTGAGTTGGAGTACAGAACTTGTGTGTTCCGTTACATATGGGAGCGGTTGTCGTGGGAGGATACGCCGGAGAATGCCGCTCTGGCTGTGAAAGCTGCGGAAGCCCTGGAAGCGTCCGTGCTGGAGGGACTACGTTGCGGTCAGACCGACCGGATTCAATGTCTGATAGCGGCCATTACCTGCGGTGAGGCGAAACTCCGGCAGAACCGAAACGCCGCGGATATACAGCAACAGTCAGCTGAAGTGCAGAAACTCTATGATGAACTGGCGGCGCTGTGCGCGGCCCGTGCAAAACATTCGCTCGGTGCGCTTGTCATGGAGGTAGAGGCAGCGCTGGCCGCACGTTGCTTTGAGCGAGAGTATGCCTGCCATGTGCTGAGAGACGCGGATGTGGTGCATCGAACTCACAATGCTATTCTGAAGTTGTTGGAACGGTTGAGAGATGATTTTTACTTTGCTGCGGAGAGAGAAGAAGTTTCGCAGGAAGAAGTTCATCGAGTAGAATTGCGACAGGCAGAAGAAATAGTACGAGGATGCAGAGCCGAAAACTCGGAGAAAGCGGCCATGATTCAGCGTATCATAGCTATGGCTGATTACTCCTTTCATGAGGAGAGTATTCCCTCTCTGGCGGAGCGTTTGTGTTACGGAACGTACGAAACGGATAAAACGACCGAAGGTATTGTTGAGTATCTGAAAATTACCGGAGATGGCTGTTGCGGTCAACGCATATTTATTCAGACTTCCAAGGGTGAGTTTTATCTCTTGGAGGAAGACCGGGAGGATGAAACGGACTCTCTCATGCTGTATCAATCGGGGAGTAAGGAATGGATTACTTGCAGTACAGATGTCCCCAAATCCTTTGCGGAAGACGATACCCTGTCCGGCTTGTGGATTCGTTTGCGGCAATGGCTGCAACGTTCTGCTCGATCGCAGCGGTAAATCTTTATCGTTCAGCCAGTAAACCGATGATATCCCGCGCAGCGGCGGCGGGGTCGGGTTGTTGCAGCAGCCAGGAGACGATGACCACGCGGCGGGCACCGGCCTGCAGAACGGAGGGCAGGGTGGTGCCGTTGATGCCGCCGATGCAGAACATGGGGAAATCTCCCAGTTTCTCCTGCACGGCGGCGATATCCTGCAGGCCGATGGAGGGGCGTCCCGGTTTGGTGCCGGTGGGGAAGAGGGGCCCGAAGCCGATGTAGTCCGCGCCCTCTGCCACGGCGGCGAGTGCCTGTTCCGGGCTGTGGGTGGAGCGGCCGATGAGCATGTCCTTGCCCACGATGGCGCGCACGGAAGCAAGCGACCCGGCATCCTGACCCACATGCACGGCATCTGCCCCGATGCGGGAGGCCATTTCCGGGTAATCGTTCAGCACAAAGACGGCACCGGCCTCCCGGCAGAGGGGCTGCATGCGCCGCGCCAGAGTTTCCACCGTGGCGGATTCAACGCCCTTGGCTCGCAGTTGCAGGATGCGTATGCCGCCGCAGAGCAGGGTGCGTGTGGTGTTTTCCGCCTCCTCCGGGCGGACATACCCTAAATCAACGATACCATACAGGCGGGAATCTGACGGAATGTATTTCATGAGCGGCTTCATTTTCCATGAATGTCTGTCGTTTGGCAAGTACAAAATTTGACGTTGACAGCAGGGGGGGCGGTATCGTACACTTGCTGTCGTTATGGAAACGCTCATTTCTCGCGGTATTATTGAGTCCTATTTCGAAAAGCTGTCCGGCTGTCTGCAGCTGGATGCCGCCATCGTGGGCGGCGGGCCTTCCGGCATTGTAGCGGCTTATTATCTGGCCAAGGCCGGGCACAAGGTGGCTCTGCTGGATCGCAAACTTTCCCCCGGAGGCGGGATGTGGGGCGGTGCCATGATGTTCAATGATATTGTGGTGCAGGAGGAAGCCATGCCGATTGTGGAAGAGCTGCAGCTCTCCCATCGTCCTTATGAGGAGGGGACATACATTGTGGATTCCGTGCATGCCACGGCCGGTTTGCTCTATCAGGCCACGAAGGCCGGCGCGGTCATCTTCAACTGCTATTCCGTGGAGGATGTGGTGTACAAGCAGGGGCGTGTCGGCGGTGTGGTGGTGAACTGGACTCCTGTCCTGCGCGAGGGGTTGCATGTGGACCCGCTGACTCTGCTCTCCAAAACGGTGCTGGATGCCACAGGGCATGACTGCGAAATTGCCCGCACGGTTGCCCGCAAGAACGGCGTGAAGCTTGATACCCCCACCGGCGGTGTGGTGGGCGAGATGAGCATGGACGCTGCTGAGGGCGAGCGCTCCACCATCGATAATACCAAGGAAATCTACCCCGGGCTCTTTGTCTCCGGCATGGCGGCCAACGGTGTGAGCGGCAGCTTCCGCATGGGCCCCATCTTCGGCGGTATGCTCATGAGTGGCCGGAAAGTGGCTGAACTGATGAGCGCCTCCATTCGTCAGCAGCAGTAAAATTCCTACCCCCCGATTCTAAACTGGACCGGATACCCTCCGGCATCGGAGCGTCTCTTTTACCGTGTGTTTTTACGTGAAAAGTCGCTCCGGATAGGAAAGAATCGGGGCTTCTATTCAAGAAATGTTTGTTAAGACTCACATTTTTTAGAAAAATGCTTGACAAATAAGTTAGGTTGTGCTAACATGCGCCGCGAACTGATTATGGAACAACAAACAGACAAATTGACACTGAACCAGGTGAAGATTGGTCGCAGCGTGAAAGTTGCCCGGGTGACGGGGAATGGTCCGTTGCGTCAGCGTATTCTGGATATGGGACTGACCAAAGGCGCGGAAGTGACCGTGCGAAAGATGGCTCCGTTGGGCGACCCTCTGGAAGTGACCGTGCGTGGTTATGAACTCTCTCTGCGGAAGGCGGAGGCAGCCTGCATCTTCGTGGACTGAATTTTTTGAGCTAATAAGTTAGATTTAACAAACATGAAACGAACGATAGCATTGGCCGGCAACCCGAACAGCGGGAAGACCAGCCTGTTTAATGAGCTGACCGGCGCCAACCAGTACGTGGGCAACTGGCCGGGAGTGACCGTAGACCGCAAGGGTGGTTATCTGCGCGATCATGAGGAGGTGGAGATTCTGGATTTACCGGGTATCTACTCTCTTTCTCCGTATTCGCCGGAGGAGGTGGTGACACGTCACTACCTGCTGAATGAGAAGCCGGACATGGTGGTGAATGTGGTGGATGCCACGAATCTGGAACGCAACCTGTACCTGACGAGCCAGCTGCTGGAGACAGGGCTGCCGATGGTGGTGGCGCTCAACATGATGGATCTGGTGGCACAGCGGGGTGACAGGGTGAACGCCGCCGAGCTGAGTAAAGTGCTGGGATGCCCTGTGGTGGAGGTGAGTGCGCTGCGCCAGACCGGCATGCAGGAGTTGCAGGAGCTGATGCTGGGTGAGATTCCGGCGGCTCCGCAGCCTTTCCGCTTTGCTCCGGCGGTGGAAAAAGCGCTTGCCACGCTGGGTGAGACGCTGCATTGCAGCCGCTGGGCGCAGGTGAAGCTGTTGGAAAATGACAGCGAGGAGACGGCAGACCTGACCACGGCAGAACGGCACAACATCGAAACGCTCCGCATGGAAGTGGAGCGGGAAATGGATGATGATATTGCTTCCGTTATCGCCGCCGGACGCTATGATGTCATTCTCTCTTTCATTCCGCAGGTGCTGAAGAAAGCCGCCGCGCAGAGCAATTTCAGCATGAAGCTGGATGCCATCATGACCCACCGTGTGCTGGGCTTGGGTATCTTTGTGCTGGTGATGTGGGCGGTGTATTACCTTTCCATCAACACCGTGGGTGATTGGGGAACAGGCTGGGCCAATGATGTGCTGTTCGGGCCGATAGTCGGCGGTTGGCTGGCCGGATTCATCGGTGATACTCCGGCCTCTCCGGAAGCCCTGACGATGTTCAGTGCGGTGCTGGCCATGGTGCTGCTGTTCCCGACGATGCTGCGCCGTCTGCACGACCTGAACCGCAGCGGTTCCTGGCTCTATCTGGCTGTGCTGCCTTTCCTGATGGAATACATGTGTCCGCATCTTCCCGGTGTGTTGCACAGCGTGGCCATGTATGCCCTGCTGGCGGTGAACGCCTGTCTGCTGGGTGCCTGTCTTTTCCTGCCGGGCAGCAAAGGGACCAATCGCTTCGGCGAAGTCTCCTCCCGCGTGCGGCGTTTGCCCATGGGGCTTTCCGGTCGTGCCAATCGGGGTGAGTTCGGGCTCTGGTTCGTGGTGCTGAGTGCCGTGGCCTTCGGAGTGGCACTGCTGGGACGCTGCACGCTGGAGTGCAGTCCGCAGCTCAGTGCGCTGATAACGGACGGTATCGTGGCCGGTGTGGGTGCCGTGCTGGGCTTCCTGCCGCAGATGGCGGTGCTGTTCCTGCTGCTGGCATTGCTGGAGGACTGTGGTTACATGGCACGTGTGGCGTTCATGATGGATCGCATCTTCCGCGCCATTGGTCTGTCCGGCAAGTCCTTCATCCCCCTGCTGGTGTCCATGGGCTGCGGTGTGCCCGGCGTGATGGCGACCCGCACGATTGAGAACGAAAAAGACCGCCGCATGTCCGTGATGCTGACCTGCTTCGTGCCCTGCGGTGCCAAATTGCCCATCATTGCCCTCATCGGTGCGGTCATCGGGCAGGATGCATCCATCGCCACTATCGCCTACTTTGCCGGCATCGGTTCTGTGATTCTGGGCGGTTGGATGCTGCGCAAGACCCACATGTTTGCCGGTTCCTACACTCCCTTTGTGATGGAGCTGCCGCCCTACCACATGCCGAGTGGCGTGAACATCAACGTGCGTGCCATGGAGCGCTGCAAGGCCTTCGTGCAGAAAGCCGGTACCGTGATTTTCCTGGCCAGTGCCCTCATCTGGACGCTGAGCAATTACAACTGGAGCTTCAAATACCTCAATACCGCTGAGGATGAAGCCGCCATTGAGCAGAGTATGCTTGCCAACGTGGGTAACACCTTTGCCCCCATCTTTTCCCCGCTGGGCTGGGGTGACTGGCGTCCCGCCGTGGGTACGGTCACCGGCCTGATTGCCAAGGAGAACGTGGTGGGTACTTTCGGTGTGCTGTATCCTGCGGTGGAGGAAGCTCCCGTTGAGGGGGAGGAAGCCGCCGCAGAGGAGGATGAGCTGCCCCGCACTGGTGACCTCTGCAAGACCAATGCCTTTACCGCGCTGGTGATGGGTGCATGGCGTGCTGACGGCGAGGTGAGCAGTGCCGCCCCCGCAGAATCCGGGGAAGAGGAAGAAACCGCCGCAGCCGAAGAAGAAGAGACTGCTTCCGCAGAGCAGCCCAACCTCTTCTTCCGCGTGATGAATTACTTCTTCGAGGCCGAATTGGATGAAGAGACGAGCGGAGTGGCCGCCAACCTGCAGAAAGCCGGGGTCTTTACCTCCGTCAGCGCACTTTCCTTCATGATATTCAACCTGCTGTGCGCGCCCTGTTTTGCCGCCTGCGGAGCTATCCGCCGCGAGATGAACAGCGCCCGCTGGACCTGGTTCGCCATCGGTTACATGTGCGTCTGGGCCTATGTAGTGGCACTGCTGGTATACCAGCTGGGAACCTGGGCAACCACGGGAGTGTTCGGTACAGGGCAGGTGGTTGCCTGCGCCATTGCAGCCGTTATTCTCTACATGATTGTGCGTCCCAACAAGTACGCCGTCAAAAAATAAACTACACAATTATACTTGAGAGATTATGGGAGATATCATCGTTATCCTGATTCTGGTTGCCGTGACGGGGTGGATTATCCTGTCCATGCTGCGGAAAAAGAAGAACGGCGGCGGTTGCTGCGGCAGCGGCAGTGAGAACTGCGGGGGCGGTTGTTCCGGCTGCGGCTGTGGCTGCGGTAAATCCCGCGATGATAAACACCAACACTGAAAAAGAACAATTTACAACCAACAAACTGATATGTTACGCAATATAAATGCAATAGCAATGACGGGCCTGATGGCTCTCCCCGTGTTGGCTCAGGACGAAGCTCCCGCCGTGGGTGACCTTCTCCAGGGTATCAACATGTTCACCCCCGCTGAGGGGGACCCCTCCTACAAGGTGAAGGCTTTTGAAAAGTTCGGCACCGAGTGGGCTGTGGACGCTGCATACGGCCTCTGGAACACCGAAAATGTTCCCGGAGCTACCCGCCACACCAATCTGGCTCTCATACATGCTCAGCTTAACCAGCGCCTCATCGAGGACAATGCCAACGGCGGTACTTGGCTGCGTGTGGAATTCTCCGGTTCTTGGGGACTGGACAGAGAGTCTGCTCAGAGCGATACCGTGTTTGCTGATATGGTGGGCAATTCCACCTATGCTCATGCCGACCACATGGGTCCGCACGAGGGCGTGTTCCCGGAAGTGGCGCTCATGCACTATTTCGCCGGCAAGCGGGCCTGTATCATCGCCGGTATGGTGAACCTCACTAATTACTTTGATGCCGTGAGCATTGCGAACGATTCCTTTGCCGGTTTCACCAACAGCGGCTTCATCAACTCCACCATTCTGCCTCTGGTTGACAGCAACGCCGGTGCCGTTCTGCAGGTGGAACTCTCCCGCAACAGCTATGCCATGGTGGGTGTTTCCCGTACCGGGTGCTCCGCCGGGTACAACCCCTTCAATTCCGACTTCTGCGACGGTTACACTGTGGTGGGTGAATACGGCCGCATCATGGCTGACGGCGCGGTGACGATTCGCATCAACCCCTTCTACACCTCCACGGATGTGGATCTGGATGACGGCAAGGGCGAGAACCGCCGCCAGAACGCCGGTCTGGTGGGCAGCATTGAGTACACCCCCTGCGATTGCCTGACGGTGTATTCCCGCGCCGGTTTTGCCGCCAAACAGTACCTGAGCAACTCTGCCGAGTTCTCCGTAGGTGCCAACTTCAAGCTCATTCCCTCCCGCGAGGATGACTTCTTCGGCATCTCCTACGGCGTATTCAAGGGCCAGACTCCCGCCGAGAACAACCGCGAACATGTGGTGGAAGCCATGTACAGTCTGCAAATCAACGACTATGTGAAGGTGGTTCCCCACATCCAGTACATCGCTAACCCCGCCTACAGCACGGAGTCCGATGCTGTTATCTGGGGTGTGCAGACGGTGTTCTCCTTCTAAGACAATTTGTGCTGTAACGTGTATGTAGAAAAGGCGCGCCGGGGAGAAATCCCCGGCGCGTTCCGTGTAATGCCTTATTTGAGGAAGGTCATCAGCTGTTGGTTGCCGTTTTCCTCTGCCCGTTGGCGGGCGGTGGCGAGGTCGCTGCGGGTTCTGATGAGCGTGCGGAGCGTTTTTCTGTGTCCGTTATCTGTTGCGGCCAGGATAGCTTCTGTGCGGGACAGCTCGGGGTTGAACGCGATAATGTGACGCACGGTGGCGGGCTTTTTCCTCTCTGCCGCACGGAGCAGGGCGTCTGTGGAGGCAAGTTCGTATTGCTCACACAGCAGGTTGCCGCCCCAACAGGCCAGACAGAATAAAAGCACGTTCACTGCCCCGTAGACCCAGCCTCGCTTCTCGTTCACTTCCTCACGGTCGGTTTCATAGACGATGGACCATATCATCTGGAATAGACTCGCGGCCAGCGAGATGAGGAACAACTTCACTGACAGGTCGGACGTATACGACCCGAAACCGAATCTGCTCCGTTGGCCATGGCTATTGCCGAAAAAGGCAAAGAGACAGCCAGCCAGCACCAGCAGGGCTCCCAGTTGAGACATGGTTCCCAGCAGCAGTCTGCCGCATCCTGCGTAAATGATTTGCCGTGTGGTCACGCCGGGGTTGCATTTGCGGGCCTGTACCACGGCAATGGCAAATGTTCCCAGCCAGACGGTGGCGGCCTGAGCTGCTTCCGCTTTCATGCTGCTGAGCAAATCCGCATCCTGCCTGCCAATCCAGAGCAACACGGCCAGCGAAAACCAGTTGAGAAGCGTTACCGGCATGCTCAGGAACACATCCTTTGTATCACGATACAGGGCAAACTGATTCTTTGATGCACGATAGATGCCGATGCCTCCTGCCGTCAGCATGGCGATAATGCCCCAGAACGAGAGACGGAAGAGCCACACATTCGGCTCCGGCAGGGAGTAGGCGAGGGTAGATGTCATCACGCAGGTGAATCTAACAGACTCATAATCGTTTGTCAAGAGTGTATGGATTCGGATTCTCATCGTTCTGCGTTGAAAGTGCCCGCTATGGCGCGCGGAATACTTGACAGCGCAACAGATTTCCGCTAGTGTGATTCCATGTTCTCGCTTCTTTCCGATAAGCTCGATGATGCCCTGCGCAAAGTGCGCGGCCTGAGCAAGATTTCTGAATCCAATATCAAGGATGCCCTGCGCGATGTGCGAATGGCTCTGTTGGATGCTGATGTGGAGTATGGCGTTGCCCGCGAGTTCATTGCTCACGTCAAGGAACAGGCTATGGGGGAGAAAGTGCTCAAATCCGTGAAACCCGGTGAGCAGATTGTCAAAATTTTCCGCGATGAGCTCGCGGCGCTGCTGGGCGGTGATGCTGCGGAGCTGAATCTGACACCTCCCGCCCATATTCTGGTGGTGGGTCTCAATGGTGCGGGTAAGACAACCACCAGCGCCAAGCTGGCGCGCCGGCTGAAGCTGGATGGTCGCAAGCCCCTGTTGGTGGCCTGTGACCTCATCCGCCCGGCGGCCATTGACCAGCTGGCCACGCTGGCCTCCCAGGTGGAGGTTCCGGTTTATACACCGTCAGCAAACGAAAAAGACGTCATTCGTGTGGCAAAGGATGCTCTGCGTTGGGCTGAGGGGCAGGAGCATGACTGCATTATCTTCGATACGGCAGGTCGGCAGGAAGTGGACGATGCCCTCGTGGCAGAGCTGCGCAAGCTCGCCAAGTTCCTCAGGCCGCAGGAGGCTCTGCTGGTGGCAGATGCCGCTACCGGTCAGCAAGCAGTGCGCGTGGCGCAGACTTTTGATGAGGCGGTGGGGCTGACCGGTATCGTGCTGACCAAACTGGATGGCGATGCACGCGGCGGCGCGGCTCTTTCCATGCGTGCCGTGACCGGTAAGCCCATTAAATACATGGGCGAGGGCGAGAAGCTCGATATGTTCGGGGCCTTTGTGCCGCAGCGTATGGCCGACCGCATTCTGGGCATGGGTGATATCGTCGGCCTGGTGGAAAAGGCTGCCGAGAAGATTGACCAGGAATCGGCCATGAGCTCGATGAATCGCCTGATGAGCGGAGAGTTCAACTTCAACGATTTCCTGAACCAGATGAAAATGATGCAGAGCCTGGGCCCACTGGAGGGGCTGCTGGGGCTGCTGCCCGGATTCAGCAAAATTCGCAAGAATCTGCCGGAAGGAGCGCTTGATCCCAAGCGCATGAAACACATGGAGGCTATCGTGCTGTCCATGACACCTGCGGAGCGCGTTAATTACAAACTTCTTATTCCTTCCCGTCGCCGCCGCATTGCCAAGGGCTCCGGCTGCTCCGAGATTGAGGTGAACCGCTTCATCAAGAACTTCAGGGAAATGAAGGAGATGATGAGTGGCAAGGGCAAGATGGGCGGCCTGATGAAGAACATGATGAAGGGGGCGGGAAATGGCAAAATGCCGGCCGGTATGCCGGATATGTCCTCCCTGATGAAGGGGGCAGAGGGTGGTATGCCGGACATGTCGCAGATGCCGGATCTCTCTGCTCTGGCAGAGATGGCGGGTAAGCGCGGCATGCCGAAAGGCGGCATGGGAGGCATGAATGCTTTCCGTGGACTCTTCAAGCGTCGTTGAATGTATTAGTTGCCATGTGGAAGTGGTGCATAGGGCTTTTGTTTGCTGCTGTGGCATCGGCTCTGACGCCGCAGCAGGTGGTGGTGGTGTATAATGAAAAATCCCCGCTGAGCAAAAAAGCGGCACTCCGCTACGCAGAACTGCGGAAAATCCCACAGGAGAACATGGTGGGATTGAAGCTGAGCCCGAATAATCTTTCTCGTGACCATTATTCACGATTGGTGGAGAAACCTCTGCTCAAGGTTGCCGGAGAGCGGGGATGGCGGTTGGCTTCGGCCGTTTCTCTGGGAGGGGGAAAGGATATCTATGCACTGGTGCTGATGCCGGATTGCCCGCTGCTGGTGGGAAGAATCCCCGGTTCTGAGAAAGAGAATCCCCAGTTAAAAAGCTCCGCCACGCTGGATTCTGAACTGGCTCTGCTGGGTGCCGGACATCAGCTGCCCGGTATCATCAATAACCTTTCTTTCGAAGGAGAAAGGCGCTTTTGTGAAACCCCACCGGCTGCGCTGAGTGTTTGCCGTATCGATGCACCGGATGAGGCAAGCATCATGCGGATGATTGAGGAGCCGGTGCAGGTGGAGAAGCAGGGGCTCTGGGGCTGGGTTGTTGTGGACAGCGGCGGCCCCTATCCCATGGGCGATGATTGGATGCGAGAAGTGGCTAATCTGGCGCAGCGCGCCTGGCAGCCTCTCTTTCACGAGAGCTCCCGAAAGACTCTTGCCACGAATTTTCCCATGATGCAGGGAGTGGCGGCATATTTCGGCTGGTATGCCTATCCGGCAAACGGCCCCTTTTCCGAAACGGCCCCGGATTCTTTCCGCTTCCTCCCCGGTTCCATTGCCTTTCACCTGCATTCCTACAGCTGCGGTTCTATCAAGAATGCCAAAATATGGGTCGGCGCTTTGTTGAAACGAGGGGCTGCGGTTAGCGCCGGTAATGCATCGGAGCCTTACCTTCACGCAACAATTCATCCCGATATCTTCTATAATCGTCTGCTGAGAGGCTATACCGTGGCAGAAGCGGCGCTGCAGGCCACTCCTTACCTGTCCTGGCAGAATCTCGTGCTCGGTGATCCTCTCTATCGCCCCTTTGCGGCCCGCACGGTGAATCGGGTGCCGCAGGACAATCCTTTTGTGCAGTGGTCATTGATGACCGCCGGCAGCCGCGGCAATTATGAACAGATGCGGGCAAAGCTGCCGCGTTTCCTCTCCGGCAGACATGGTGCTTTCTTTGCGGAGGCCTTTGCCTGGTACTGTCTGGAACATAAAGCTCCCGGCAAGGCCGCGGAATATTTCCGCATGGCTATGAACGGTTCTCAGCGTCACGAAGATAAGTTGCGCAACAGACTGCTGTACATTACCTCACTTTTTAACAAGGGAGAACAGGAGCTTGCAAAAAACATGATGCGCCGCTGTCTGGAGGAAACGATGCGTTCCCCCCATTATGCAGCGGTGGAGGCCACGGCGGATGTGGTCATCAAGGAAGAGCGCGACCGCGAGCGCGCCGAAAAGAAAAAGCGCGAGGCCGAGGCAAAGAAAGCCGCAGAAGCAGCCGCCAAGAAATAAACGCTGCGCTTCAGAATAGTAACAGCAGGTAAAAAACTGTCAGAATCACGGCGGCGGGACAACACCATAACGGGTACACCCACCATAGCCGATTTCTTTCTCGTTTTATTTCCTCCGATGCGAGTTCGCCGGAAATATAATCATCTGAACAAGGCAGACAGACATTGTTTTTCAGCAGGATATATTTTCCGCAATTCAGATGGTATACTTTCCGGATATAATCTTTTCTGATGGAATAGTATATTCCGCTGGCAGATTGCAGATGCTGCCATTTGCTGTTTAAATGAAAATAGTTGACGGCCTCCTGCTTTTTTGTTTTGTAGAAATCAGACGCGGCAAGATAGTATAAGGCAAAATTCATCGTGAGGAATATCAGGGAAGAAGAGCGCCCCAGACAGAATTCCGGGTCTGCGCTGAAATAGTTGACAATGGCAGGGATAAAAAAGGCAAGTAAAAACAGCCCCCCGGACAGAATCAACCGCTCCGCACGAATGTACATCACTTTTTTGCCCGTGACACTTTCGCAACAGGCAGCCCCGAACAACGTCGAAACGCTTCTGCTGTCATGTGCCTCTGCGTTGATTGAAATCCTGTCGATGGCTGCCGAGTCCGGGTTTGAAATATGGCAGTTGAAAACAGTCCTGTCCTTTAATGAAATGCGGATATTATTTCCTTTGATGGAGACCGCCTTGATGAGTTCAGTAGGAATGATGATGTAGCCGGAATTCTGTTCCCTTATGGAGAGGTGTTTTTTATTGGCCGATACATATTCCATACCTTTCCCATTATCAGCAGGACTTCCGGGAACGTGGTGCGATCGTGGGGCAGTTTTCATTTTGTCGGGACATGATACTCCATTCATGGGGCAGACGTCAAGCCTGACGCAACAATAAAATCCCCCCTGTCGGCAGAGCGACAGAGGGAACAACCATCGTTGGCAGTCACGCCTTACGGCCATGGTGTTTCCTCCTTTTGTGCTAATATGGAGGGAACAACCATCGTTGGCAGTCACGCCTTACGGAGATTCGAAGAGCTCACGCTGTTCCTGAATGAGGCTGAAACTCTTGCGCATCATGGTGCGGGTTTCGTTCAGCAGGTTCAGGTACAGAATGGCTGTGCGGAAGCATCCCTCGTCCTCGTTCTCGCGGATGAGGTGGCGGGTGATGCAGTCGGCAAAGTCGCTGCTCAGGTCGCCGGCCTGCTGCATCATGGCTTCCATGTTGCTGAAGTCGGAGGATTTGAGCATCTGGCACATGCCGGGGTAGAAGGCGGCAACCTTGTCACTCATGGCGAGCAGGTCGCGAGCCTGTTCCTCATTGAGCCCGGTGTGGTTGTTGTCGATGTGCTTGTAGCCGGCTTTCACGATGATGAGCAGGCTTTCCGCCACGGCCATGCTGCTCTCCTGGATGCGCAGCAGCAGTTGTCCGCGGTGCGCCAGGCGGGGATTGAGCCCGTGCAGACTGGGCAGAACCTCGTCCTCTTTCATGGCTTTGAGCGTGCGTGAAACCTCTCGAGCCTTGCGGCGCAGGCGCTTGAGACCATCGCGGTCTTCGTTGAGGAGGGCTTTCACCGTGGCGCGGTAGATACCCAGGATGCGTCCCATGCGGTCGGCAGAAGCTTCCCCGATGTTGAGCAGGGTGTTGCGGTCATCCAGATTGAGGATGTTGGTCTTGTCCTTGCTCTTGTTGCGGTGGAAGATGGCGGCTTTCACCAGAATGACAGCAGCAATGGCCATCATGATACCCACGCCCCACATGCCCAGATAGAGCATGACCATGGCGGTGATGAAGGCGGCCGTGAGCGCCAGAAGCCCTGTCAGCAGCCAGCCGCCGATGACTGTCAGCACGCCGGTGATGCGGTATACTGCGCTGTCACGTCCCCAGGCCCGGTCAGAGAGGGAGGTACCCATGGCCACCATGAAGGTGACGTAGGTGGTGGAGAGCGGCAGCTTGAGCGAGGTTGCCAGCGAGATGAGCAGGGCAGATATCGTCAGGTTCACCGAGGCGCGGATGAGGTCGAAGGCCTGCGTCTCATCCTCCTGCATCTCCAGCGGCTTGAAGCGGTTGCTCACAAAGCGGGTGATGGGGGCAGGGGTGATGGCATTGATGCCGCGCATGGCGATGAGCGTGTAGCGCACCATGGCGCGAGCCGGAGCGCAGGAGCCGAAGCGCTCCTTGCCGCCAGCCTTGCTGCGGGCAAGCTTCACCTCCGTGTCAGACACCGTGCGGGCTTTTTTGGAGAATACCAGAGCGGCCACCATGATGAGACCCGCGCCGATGAGGTAGAAGAGATTAGCCTTGACCGGAGCGGCAAGTCCACCCATCTTCAGCGTTGCCAGGTCGCCGCCGGCTGCCACGTGAGCGGAGGCGATGTGCATGGAGGATTCTGCTGCCATGAAGACACCGATGAAGTTCACCAGGTCATTGCCGGCAAAGGCGAAAGCCAGGGCGCAGGTGCCGGAGAGCACCGTGATTTTCAGCGTGTTGATGCGGAACACGTATTGCAGAATGGCAGATATCACATACCAACCCACCAGAGCCACGAGCGTGGCCGTCAGGATGTTGTCATTGAGCCAGGTCAGCGTGGCGGCGTCCACCAGCGTGCTGCTCTTGAGCCCCTTGAACACCGCGAAATAGGTGATGGCGGTCAGCGAAAGCGCACACCATACTGCACCCACATATTTGTACATCTTCCGGTACTGGAAGGTGAAGAGCAGTCGGGCTATCCACATGATGGTGCAACCGCAGACAAAGGAGATACCTACGGATACGAAGATGCCGGAGATGATGGTCAGTGCCTTGGAACTGTTGATGTAGGCTCCCAGTTCCTGTGCCGCATCCGCCCCGCCGTGATACATGGTAAAGATAGCACCGGCAAGAGCTGCTCCCAGCAATTCGAACACCAGAGACACCGTGGTGGAGGTCGGCAAACCGAAGGTGTTGAAGAGGTCAAGTAGAATCACGTCTGTGAGCATGACCGCCAGGAACAGCAGCATCAGGTCATGGAAACTGAACGCAGCCGGCACGAACACGCCGCTGCGGGCAATTTCCATCATTCCCCCGGAAAAGGAGGCTCCCAGAACCACACCCACGGCTGCCACCGCCACAATGAAACTGTGGCGGGCAACATTGCATCCGCGCGCGGAGTTCAGGAAGTTGGCCGCGTCGTTTGTAATGCCTACTACCAGGTCGTACACGGCCAGCAGCAGCAGGATTCCCAATATCACCATATACATAGTGCTCATAACGGTAGCGTTTCTATCACATTTTTGCCGATGATGCACGCATTGTACTGTGAGCATATCGCCACCTGTTATGTGACGTTTTTGCCACATTGATTGAAATGAAACTTGAATGGTCCGCTTCTCTGTGTAAGAATGGCCGTATGAAGAAGCATCGGCATCCCTATACCGCAGCTGCCCTCACGCCCCGGCGTATGGCCGGGCTGATGATGGCGCTGTCAGTGATAGCGATGGTGGTGGGGCATATTGTATACCGGTACTCTCCGTCTCTGATTTGGCATTGTGGCTCGATGTCCGGTTGAGATATCAGGGTGGGATGTTGTTGTACCTGCTGCCCGCAGTACCTCTGCCGGCGGCTCTGTGGCAGTATCGGCAATGCCGACCCACTGCTCAGCAGTGTGATGCTGTGTTGGATGCCTGCGGCAAGCATCTTGCTGTTGCTGTTCCTGAGCGTTTTTTTGTAATCTGTTCCACACCGGCTAGAGCTGTCGCTTGCTTTTTTTTTCTTGTCAAACGGAGGCAGGGTGACTATAAGGAATATATGTTCAGGATATTACTGAGTGCAGGGATGGCTTCGCTGCTTGTACAGACGGAGTTGGCACAGGGAGAGACTCTCTGGGCTGAGGGGGTGAATGAGCAGAAGGGCTGGTATGATTTCAACAAGTCTCCTGACAGGTCTGACTCTGAACTGTGTTGGGCGATTACGGCCGCAAATCTGATTGCCTGGTGGCAGGAGCATCGCGTGGGTGCTGTTCGCCCGGAGATTCCGCAGAATCAGCAAGTCTGGCAGGTTTTCCGGGCATCGTTCAGTAATGATGGAAGTGACCCGGATGAAGCGATGAACTGGTGGTTCTCCGGGGGATATGAACCACGGCAGTCGCCGAGCGGTTTGCCGAACGCTGTTGTGATTCGGAGAGATGCGGGGGCTTATTACCCGGGAATGGATTGGAAGAAGCTGTTGTACCGCGACCGATCGCCGCTGGTGTCAGCCGAAGCTTTCACCCGGGCCTTTACGGAGGGCTTCAGGAGGGGGGATGCGTTCTGGGTGGGCGTCAGCTTCCTGAAACCGGATGGCAAGCGATATACTCATGCCGTTACCGTGTGGGGGGTGGATTGTGAGCAGGATGCTGCGGGAAAGACGCGTTTGACTGCTCTGTATATGGCCGATTCTGATGACGGTTGCCGTACGTTGCACCGTATTCCGCTGCGGGTGAAAGACGGGCGTTTGATGTTTGACTGTGCGCGGCATCCGATTTATGGAAGAATAGGGGATATCACGGTGAACAATTACACGGGACTTCGGTTGAGATAGGTATTCATTTTTTTATCCGGGGAAAGGCTTGACTGCTCAATGGAGGGTGGTATGATGGAGAGTATGAAGAATGGCGCTCTTCTGTTCCTGTTAAGCTGCACACTGTTAGTGGCGTACCGGTACGTGGTGGAACTCGGCGGAAGAAAGGCATATTTGTACGCTGCCCGACAGTCACGAGTACTCCATCTCAGCCGAAAATGGAGTGCAGTATCATGCGGATGTGTCTTATTCCCCCATTTTCTGGGGGGCTGAAGCTGATGCCGCCATTGCTTCTCTTTTCCCTCAATCAACATAATTATCATGAAATCCATATTACTTACAGCCTTGTGTGCGTTATCGGTGCCTGCCGTGGTGCAGGCGGAAGAGCCGGAGACCATTCCCGTGGAGGTGCTTGTGGGCGAGACGACCTGTGTGATGCTGGCCGGCAATCCCACCACGGGCTATTGCTGGTATCCGGAAAAGAAATTGCCGAAGGATGCACCCTTCAAGCTCATTATTCGCCAAGGTAAGGCTCCGGAGGGAGCAAAATTGGTGGGAGTCCCCTCGCAGATGATGGTTTGCTTCAAGGGCATGCGGGTCGGGGCACACACGCTGAGGTTGGTTTATGCCCGCCCCTGGGAAAAAGCTAAAAAACCGGCTAATGAAGTCATTTTCGAGATCCGCGTGACCGAATGACATAAAATCCTGTGCGAAAATTCTCCCCGTTGGCGTGTTGGACTTGATTTTACTTAGAATAAGTGTAAAATAGCTCACTCTTAACCCCAAAAACAAACAATAAACATGAGCGACAAAGTATTATTCTTCGATACCACGCTTCGCGATGGTGAGCAGTGCCCGGGAGCTTCCATGAATCTCCGGCAGAAGCTGGAGGTAGCACGTCAGCTCGAAAAACTAGGGGTTGACATCATTGAAGCGGGATTCCCCTGCATTTCTGATGGCGATTTTGAAGCCGTTTCCACGATTGCCCGCACGGTGAAGAATTGCCGCATTGCCGGCCTTGCCCGCTGCGTGGAGAACGATATCCGCAAGTGCGCTGCTGCCGTGGCTCCTGCCGGTGACCGTGGCCGTATCCACACTTTCCTGGCCACCAGCCCGCTGCACCGTGAGTTCAAGCTCAAGAAGAGCAAGGAGGAGATCATCGAGATGGCCGTGGCCGGTGTGAAGCTGGCCAAGAGTCTGGTGGATGATGTGGAGTTCTCCGCAGAAGATGCCAGCCGCACGGAACTGGACTATCTGGCACAGGTGGTGGAGGCCGTCATTGATGCCGGTGCCACCACGGTGAACCTGCCGGACACGGTGGGCTTCACTACGCCGGTGGAGTATGCCCGCATGGTGGAATACATCTGTGCGAATGTGCCGAACATCGACAAAGCGGTTATTTCCGTACACTGCCACAATGACATCGGGCTGGCCGTGGCGAACTCGCTGACAGCCGTGGCCCACGGTGCCCGCCAGGTGGAGGGCGCCATCAACGGTATCGGTGAGCGCGCCGGTAACGCTGCGTTGGAGGAGGTCATCATGGCGCTCTCCACCCGCCCGGAAGCATTCGGGTTTGAGCCCGGCTCTACGCCGCACAACATCAACACCCGAGAGATTGTGAAGACCAGTCGCGTGGTGTCCCGCATGAGCAGCATGCCCGTGCAACGCTCCAAGGCTATCGTGGGCGAGAATGCCTTTGCCCACAGCTCCGGCATTCACCAGCATGGTATCCTCGCCAAGCGCGAGACCTACGAGGTGATTGATCCTGCCGTGGTGGGCTGGGGTGAGACGGAGTTGCCGCTCACCAAGCATTCCGGTCGCGCAGCCGTGAAAGCCCGTCTGGAGAAGCTGGGCTTTAACCTGTCCGAGGCGGAGGTGGCTTCCGTGTTCGATCGTTTCAAGAAGGTGGGCGACAGCAAGAAGTTTGTGTATGATGATGACCTTGCCTCGCTGGTGGATGATTCTCTGGACACTGAGCACGGTGCCTGGAAGATGATAAACCTCCAGTTTGTGGCGGGAGCTTCTGCCATGCCCACAGCTACGGTGACCCTGGAGAAAGATGGAAAGCAAGTGACGGACTGCGCCATTGGCAACGGTCCGGTGAACGCCTGCTTCAAGGCCATTGACCGCATTACGAAGAGCAAAGGCACGCTGGTGGACTTCAACGTGCGCGCTACGTCTGCCGGTCAGGATGCTTTGGGTGAAGTTTCCGTGAAGGTTCAATTCGGCGACTGCGCCTGCAAGCCGGTCTCCGGCAAGGGTGCAGCTACGGACGTGATTGAGGCCTCTGCCCGAGCCTACCTCAGTGCCGTGAACCGCAACATTACGCTCAGTCAGCTGGGTGTCAACTGCTGATGGAGCCCATACGCATCATCGTGGGTCTGGGCAATCCCGGACGCGACTACGCGGAAACCCGCCACAATGTGGGTTTCATGGTGCTGGATCGCCTTGCGCGCCGCTTCAATGTCGATTGGAAAACCGACAGGGCGCGCAAGGGCGAACTGGCCGCCGGGCCGGGGGTGCTGCTGGTAAAGCCCCAGACCTTCATGAACAGTTCCGGCGAGTGCGTGGGCCCGCTCATGCGTTATTTCAAGTTCCAACCCGAGCAGGTGCTGGTTATTTACGACGATATCTCCTTTCCCGTGGGAACGATGCGCCTGCGCGCCGGTGGCTCAGCCGGGGGGCATAACGGCATGAAATCCCTTATCGCCCACCTCGGGACAGAGAAATTTCCCCGTCTGAGAGTTGGTATCAGTGCGCCCGGGCAGAAAAACATGGTCGGGCATGTGCTGGGTAAATTTGCCCCGGATGAGCGCCCCCTGCTGGAGGAGGCTCTGGATAAATCCGCCGAAGCGGCCTGTGTTGCGCTGAAAGAAGGCTTTGACATGGCGGCCAACCGCTTCAACATCCGCAAGGAAAAGAAGAAGAAAGAAAAGCCGGCAGCGGGGGAATTGGGGCCCGCCGAGGGAACAATTCCTGAGGAACTGGTGAAAAGTGATGTTGTTCGGGAATGAGTGTTGTAAAAGATTCGGGCTTAAGTGTCTGTGTGTCGTGGTGTTTTTGCGGGATTGTCGGGAATATCGGTGGTTGCATACGTAGCGCCTTGTTTTCTCATTGGTATTTTGTTTTGGATTGACTCCCGTTGGCGGCTGACATATACTACGCGATAGCGTATGGAGATGGTTCTGTGCATGGTGTTGGGGATTTCGCTGGCGGCGGCCTGCGGGTTCCGCGTGTTTGTGCCTCTGCTGGTGCTGGGGCTGATGGGGCGTTTTGCGGAGCTGCCGCTCACGGATGTGCTGGCGTGGACGGCATCGACCACCGGGCTGATTTGTCTGGGGTGCGCCACGCTGGCAGAGACTCTGGGCTATTACATTCCCTGGGTGGATAATGCGCTGGATGTGGTGAGCACGCCGCTGGCGCTGGTGGCGGGCACGCTGATGATGGGCGGGCAGATGGAGGCGCTGCCGGATGTGATGCAGTGGGGGCTGGCGATTGTGGCGGGAGCGGGGTCTGCCGGGGTGGTGCAGGCGGGGACGTCCGCGCTGCGTGCCGCCAGCACGGCTGCCACCGGTGGGTTGGGCAATTTTGTTGTGTCGACGGGAGAGAATATCATGGCAACTGTCGGTGCCGTTCTGGCAGTAGTGGCTCCCTTGCTGGCGGGGCTGGGGCTTGTTCTCCTGTGTCTGCTGGGGTGGATGCTCCTTCGCCGGATGCGTCGTCGCAAGATGGTAACTGCATAAAACGATTCGGATATGAAAGCATTTATTCTTGGTGCCGGATTGGGCACACGGTTAGCACCGCTTACTCATATACTTCCCAAGCCGCTGGTGCCGGTGTTTCAGAAGCCGCTGATTCAGCATACCATGGATTATTATATCCGCTGCGGTGTCAGCGAGTTTATTGTGAATATATCCTGTCTGCCGCTCATGTGGGAGCGAGCGTTCCCGGAGCCGACCTACCGCGGTTGTCCTGTGCATTTCAGCGAGGAGGAGGAGCCGCTGGATTCCGGCGGCGGGGTGAAGAAAATCATGCCGCTGGTGTCGCCGGATGAGCCGCTGCTGGTGCATAATGGCGATATTCTGACTGATATCCCTGTGGCGGAGCTGTTGGCGGCGCACAAGCGAACCGGCAATCTGGTCACGCTGGCGCTGCGTAGCCTGGACGGCAAGCGCAATGTGGGCTTCGATGAAGCTACCGGGAAGGTAACGGATATGCGCCATGCCCTCGGGGTGAATCCCGGCACCCACCAGTTCGCCGGAGTCTACATCATGGAGCCTAGTGTGGCAGAGCTTTTCCCGGAGGAGGATAAGTTTTCCATTGTGCCCATCTGGCTGGAGCTCATCAGGCGCGGCAAGGTGGGCGGTGTGGTGTTCGATTGGGCTTCGTGGCATGAAATCGGCTCGCCGGAGATGTATCTGGACGCGGTGCTGGAGATGACTTCCCGGGAGCGCATTCACCCCACGGCTGATATTGCTTCCGGTGCGGATTTGGGAGAGGATTGCGTGGTGGGGCAGGATGCCGTTATCCCGGCGGGTTGTGTGCTGGATGATTGTATTGTCTGGCCGCGCACGCATGTGCAGCCCGGCTCGTATCGTCGCTGCATCCTGACACCGCGTATCAATGTGCAGCTCTGAGGACTCAATAGCCCATTTTTTGCAGGATTTTGCGGTCGGGAGAGGCCAGGGGGATATCTGGTAATTCTGCCAGCGGTATCCACTGTTCCCCGGCGGCCGGAGTGCAGTCTGCATCTGCTTGGTACAGGTGGCGGGTGACTTTGTAGCGGGTGATGCTGTATTTCTGCGTTGCCAGCAGGGGAAGGACGGCGATTTCTGCCGTGCTTCTTCGCGGCAGTCGGAACATGCCCTCATGCCGCTTGCCTGCGCTCTGCTTTTCCAGCAGGATGCAGCCCCCGCGCACACAGAGGATGTCATGGTGTTCGATGGCGGTGGCTGCTTTTTTCGGCAGCTTGACGGGCAGCCTTTCCGGGGCTTCTGCCCGACACCAGGTGCGGATGGGGCAGGTGAGGCATTGCGGCTCGCTCCCGGTGCAGATGGTCTGCCCCAGTTCCATGAGGGCGGAGTTGTAGGCCCTCGGATTGGTGGGATGTACCATTTCGGCCGCCCATCGCCAGTGCAGTCTGCGCCCGGCCGGGGAGTCGATGGGGGTGTAATCGTTGAACAGCCGGGCAAAGACGCGCGAGACGTTGGCATCCACCAGCGGTGCCGGTCGATTGTAGGCAAAACTCAGTACTGCCCCCACGGTGTAGTCGCCGATACCGGGCAGGGAGCGTATTTGGGCTTCTTCTTCGGGGAATCGGCCGCCGAATTGTTCCGTGATGGCGTGAGCCGCCGCTTTCAGCGCCCGCACGCGACGATAATATCCCAGCCCCTCCCAGGAACGCAGCGCTTCCTGTTCTGAGGCGGCGGCCAGATGGGCCGGGGTGGGGAACTGTGCCATCCATGCCTCGTAGCGTCCCAGTACGGTGGGAATGGTGGTCTGTTGCAGCATGATTTCACTCACCAGAATGGCCCAGGGGTCAGCCGTACGCCGCCACGGATAGTCTTTCCCCTGGTGGCAGAACCAGTCGACCAGAGCCTGGGCGATATCGGCTGCGTGTTCGTGAGGCATCAGGCCGAAGGGGTGTTTTGCGTGGTGTAGATGGAGATGTCGGCACGGGAGGTGCCCAGCAGCTTCTGTGCCCGCATCAGCGCTTTGCGGGTAGACATGTTGGGGTTGCGCGGTTCGATGAGGAAGATATTACTCTCTCCCTTGGCACATCCCTCCTGCAGTACCGCCAGCACGCCGCTCTTCTTCAGGATGCGGAATACCTCACGGCTCGCACCGGAGATGATGATGTGGCGTTTTTTCTCGCGGATGAACTTGATGAGTTCCTCCAGCGCGCAGACGGAGGTGGCATCCAGGTTGCGTGCGTTGCGCATGCGCAGTACGACCACAGCCAGCGAGGGGTCCTCCGCGATGCGGGAGACCTGCTTGCGGAAGAGGTCTGCCGCGCCGAAGAATAAATCCCCCTCCACATGCACGATGGAAATCTGCGGCAGTCGGTTCACCTCGTCATTCACCTGCATGAGCGTGCCTTCGTTGTCGAAGGTGTATTCCACCAGCTCCGGCTTGGCGGCTTTTCGCAGGAACAGGGAGACGGAGATGACCACACCCACGAATATCGCAATATGCAGCGGCAGCAGTAGTGCCGCCACAAAGGTAATCAGCAGCACAATGGCATCTCCCGGTGTGGAGCGGAAGCAGATACGCAGCAGCTTGCGGTCAAACAGAGAGACGGCGTTGGCCAGCACCAGTGCTGCCAGCACACAGTGCGGAATCCGTGAGATGAGCGGGAAGTTCGCCAGTACAAAGGTGATACCCAGGCAGATGAGCCCGCAGATGACTCCGGAGAAGCGAGTGGCAGCCCCTGCGTTGTAATTGAGCATGGAGCGGGTGAGCGAGGCAGAACAGGGCAGGGAGGTGGTGAAAGAAGAGCCGATGTTGGCCATGCCTACGGCAAAGGTGTCCTGATTCAGATTCTGCGGTTCGCCGGTTTTGGCAGAAAGCGTTTTGCTCATGACTGTCTGCTCCAGAGTGGAGAGGAAGGCAATACCCACCACAATCGGGAACAGCTCCACCAGATGCCCCGGCACTTCCCAGACCGCCGGCGGGGTGCAGACCAGATCGCTCATGGTGAAATCACGCAGCATCCGCACGTTGGTGAACATGGCTCCCGTCCATGGCTGGCAGAGTATCCAGTTGAGCATGCTCATCACGACCAGGATGATGGCAAAGGTTGGCAGAAATCGGAAATACTTCTTCAGCGGGATAAACAGGGCGAACGAAAGCGCGCCCAGTACCATGGGCTGCCACTGAACGTCCTGCAGGTTCTGCAGAATGGCTCCGCTCATGGAGAAGAAGGAACTGCCCGCGCTGACATCGTTGAGCCCGATGACATACCGCAGCTGGGAGGCGATGATGAGGGTGGCAGCTCCGGTGATATACCCCACCAGCACGCTGCGGCTCACGAATTGCAGCATCTCCGTGGCCTTCACAAAGGCGCAGATGACGCAGAGCAGACCGGCCAGAAAGACTATGAGCGGCACAAAGATGAACGGTTGCGACTGAATGGCGGGCGAAGCCGCCAGAAAGAAGCTGGCCAGCATGAAAGCGGTGGCGTTGCTGGGCCCGCTTACGGTGAGGCTGCACCTCGTGAACAGCGGGGCGATGAAAGTGCCCACCGTGGCCGCCATGATGCCGTAGATGCTGTCCAATCCGGCCATGGCGGCAAAGGCCATGCCCTGCGGCAGCCCCACCAGAGCCACGTCAATGGCGGCCTTGACGTCCTTGCCGGCCTTTGCCGGTGTGTAACCGCGGATGGCATACCGCGCCGGGAGCGGGTCAATGAGCCCTTGGGAGATATAGTTCCGGAATCCTTTCCAGCCATATCGCAGCTGCTGTACCAGTCTTGCCATACCCGGGAGTATAGCGGAAAAATCCGTCCCCCGCAAGGTAGAATCAACCTGACAGGGGAATTTTGCGTCTGTGATTCCGGGTGTTTTTGCCTTTTCTCTTGAAAGTAGAATTTTCTTGTGCTAGTATGCCACAACATGAGACCCGTCATTTACCAGCTTTTCGTGCGCCACTTTTCCAATCATACTCGGGGTGGGCAGCCTTGGGGAACACGTGAGCAGAACGGCTGCGGCACATTCAACGGTATCAATGACAGGGCTCTGGAAGCCCTTGCCCGCATGGGTATCACTCACCTCTGGTTCACGGGCGTTATACGACATGCCACTCAGACATCGCATCCCGGCCTCCCGGCTGACCCGGCCTGTATTGTCAAGGGAATGGCCGGCAGCCCTTATGCCATCACGGATTACTATGATGTTGACCCCGATCTGGCGGAAAATCCGGCAGAGAGGCTGGAGGAATTCAAAGCCTTGCTGCTGCGCTGCCGCCGTTGGGGCATGGTGCCCATGATTGATTTTATCCCGAATCATGTCTCCCGCAATTATCATTCTGCCCATGATAATCTGGGAAGCCGTGATGATAAGCATGCTTTCTTTTCCCGGGATAATGCTTTTTACTATCTGGAACCTCACGGCGGAGAAACTCCCATGCAGCTGCCGGCGGGAGAATTTGAACCGGAGCGCGGTTGCGGCAGGGTGACGGGGAACAATGCCGCAACTTGGCATCCGTCGGTGTATGACTGGTATGAAACGGTCAAGCTTAACTACGGCTCGGATTATCGCCACGGCAGTTATTCTGCGGATGCGTTGCCGAACGTGATGGCTCCCTCAGCTTATATGCCCCGTACCTGGCATGAGATGAACCGAGTCCTGGAATTCTGGCAGGATTTGGGCGTGGGGGGCTTCCGCTGCGATATGGCGCACCTTGTCCCGCTGCCGTTCTGGCGCTGGGCGATTGCGGAATCCCGCCTTCGCGACGAAAATGTTTTCTTTGTGGCAGAAGCCTATAATGACCAGATGAAGCTCTGTCATGGGGATGTCCACACGGCTCTGCTCTCTGCCGGATTTAACGGTGTATACGACAGCGCTGCCTATCAGGCAGTGCGGGATATGTACGAGAAGAGTGCCTGGGCCAATGATTTGGACGCCTGCCAGAATCCGGATGCTCTGATGGCCCGGGGTGGTGTTCGCTATATTGAGAACCACGATGAGCCGCGTGCCGCATCTCCGCTATACTGGGGCGGGGTAGGGCAGAAGGTGATGTCTGCTGCCATGGCGGCGCAGTATGCTGCCACCTGTGGGCCGGTGCTGGTGTACAATGGGCAGGAAACAGCGGAGTGTGCTGAGGGACCGTGCGGATTCGGCGGCGATAACGGTCGCACGTCCATTTTTGACTACACGTCGTTGCCGCGTTTTCAGGACTGGACTAATGAAGGGGCTTTTGACGGTGCATTGCTGCCGCCGCCTCTGGCACAGCTGCGGGAAGAAACTTCCTCATTGCTGCTTCTGTTGCAGCATCCGGCCCTGAGCAAAGGGAGTTTCTACGGTCTGAACTGGGCGAATCGCGATAACCCCGATTTCGGACGCCTCCCGGGTGAAACAACCTCCGGCCACCGGCTCTACGCCTTCCTGCGCCATTTCCGTAAAGCAAAATCCACGGTACTGGTTGTGTGTAATTTTGACCCGGAGCGGGAAGTCGCCGCGACCATTCGTATCCCTCGTCATGCTCAGGAATGGGCGGCAAAAAAAACGGGGGAAGCATCATTCTGTGATTTGCGGGATAGTGAGGTTGTTTTCCACTCTGTTGATAATGAAGAGCTGGCAACAAAAGGGCTTGCTGTTTCTGTGCCGGCTGGAAAAGCTCTCATCCTGGAATGGGAATAAACGGGCACTTGATTAGAGTTGCCTAAATATTTGAATATCTGTATATTAAGTCTGTAATCTCGCTCCGCGCGCGGGATCCAGGCGTTTTTGCCGGTGTGGTGAGAAATTCCCGGATTCTCATTCGGTGATGCTTGCTGCAAAAAAAATATTTTTTGCAAATACCCGATAAATGAGTGATTTACGTCTGAAAAATATCTTTGGTGGAAAATTTCTTCAAAAATATGCTTGACGTTTCGAGCGGATTCGTGTATAGTTTGCCCCGCACCCACTACGGGGCAGCTCGAAAGAGTAAGCCGACGGTGAATCAACACCGGGGCAGGCTCGGCCGGGCAAGGCAGTTTTCAATGCACGGACTTTCCGTGGCACCGCAGGACCGCAGTGATGCGGAACGAATGGTAAACCTTACCATGAGGGGTGCCGGAGAGGCTAAAGAGAGGGAAGAAAAAGGTCGTGACGCGTGCCGTGGTCTCAAGCGAAGACGAAGTTCCGAGGAACTTCCGAGCGGGGTAATACACGGCACTGGTGAATCTGCTGAAAGGTGAGATTCATCGGTCCAGCAATTTCTTAATTATATTATGGAGAGTTTGATTCTGGCTCAGAACGAACGCTGGCGGCGTGGATAAGACATGCAAGTC
>JAFUQZ010000040.1 GCA_017472085.1 Akkermansia sp.
AAACGCACCGGGACAGATTTTCAGCAATGGCTGACGGAAGTGCTGCGCCGACTGCCGACCCACAGAGCCGCCGAAGGGTATCTGTCGCTGCTGCCGGGTATACTGAAGCTTCCTACAGGAAAGACGGGAGGCAAGAAAGTCACCCTGTGAGCAGGAGAAACCCTCGCATGTAAGCCCCCTCTGGTTACAAGCCTTTTGGTTGAATGCTTACCAAACTAACCAGCATACCTTAATACGCATCCTACAAAGCTAATCCTATCGCCCAATGAAATTTAGAGCTGCTTTGCAGGAAGATTTTGTGTTAGAGGTGCTTAAGACTGTTTTGTATGACCTGTTTTGCATGACACTACTCCGATGCGTTTGCCCTGCGGTGAAATCTTTTAGGCGAATGATGATTCTGCAAAACCATCGAGCATACCCATTATACTGCACGTTGAAGCTTTTCAGCGCTTTCCTGTTGAATCAGTAGAGGTGTATATCTTTGTTTTTTGTGAGGTGTGATGTCTCCATTTTCAACGGCAAATGTATAAAAAACCTTGAGGAATCCCATATGCGTCATGTCCACCAGGAAATAGGCTGTGCTTGCCGATTGAAAGTAAAATCGAATGAATGAGTACATATACGGAAAAGTGAAGAGTACAAAGTATTTGAAATATGGAGTTTTTCGTATTGCAGAACCGATGCTTAAAACTTTTATGAAAGCGTAGGTGTAAAATAACAACGTCAAAGAAACGCCTACCATCCCTAACTCTTGCAACGTGGAAATCAAACCACTATGCCAGAAACGCTTTTTGACTGTCAATGCTAGGTCACCTTGAGCGACTCGCCCTCTGTTGGTTAAACGATAAATTCTGGCTGCTTCTTTTGCATTATTATGAAATCCCTCACCGGTAACATAATTATTAATAATATGAGTTCTCGAGTCTAATGCCCATTTCCAAAGTTTAACTCTCCACTCGTTTGAGCCTTTGCCGTTTTGTTTTATTGATTCCTGAACATTCATCCCCGGAATAACACTCAGGCTTCGTTGCAATGTGTGCGGAAGTTGATCAAGAATGCCGCTTGAGTTGATGAAAACGAGAGAAAGAACAGCAGCGAAAAAAACGATTAGTAGTGTTGCGTATTCCTTTTTTAGGATTGATATCCAAGCACACAAATAGACCAAATATAATGCATGTTTGCGGAAACCGGATAGTAACGCCATAGCGAATGATAAGATTATATATATTGGTTTGCTAAAAGTAAAAAGTCTTCCATGAGCATTGCTTGCAAATGCGAATACACACAAATGTTCGGCAAAACGGGAGATACCTACAAGTCTTGTGAATTCGCCGGTCGCAGTATGATAGAGAGAGAGACTATGTTGTGTGTTATGTATTGCCACCAAAAAGAGGGACACAAGTTCTATTATTGCTCCCCATTTTGCAACTTTAAGAAATTGCGAATTATTAACAGGTATACAACTGTACGTAATGTATAAAATAAGAGCGCTTATGCATAATGGATATTCTATAACTGAAACATATTCGTTATTAATATCGAATAGAATGTCAAACGCTGTGTTTGATGCGGGAAACCTGAAAAAGGTAAACGCCATGTAAATAAAAAATAATGACGCTAATAGATCCGCAATCCATAATTTACGCCAAATAAAGCGCGCATGTCCTAAAAAGAAGAGTACACACCAATATATCAGTATAAGTGCAGCAAATACATAATATACAGGAAATCTCTCATGGAGTGGTGCAGCTTGACCTATGGGAATAAGTATGAAAAGCCCCATCCACACATTTTTGCCCAAGGCGATGATGCCAATGATACCTGCAATTGCAACAATAACCATAACGGCAGACTTTGCGTTGTCTGCTGCTGTAATGCCTATCAGGAAAGATAGTATGATGAGTGCGAGAACACCTATAAGATTTCTGACGACAGATGTACCCATAAAATTGTACTATATTGTATAAGAAGATAATACAGCAATGCCGCGCGTCGCGCGGCATTGCTCAGTTAAAGTGCCGAAGGAATTTCTTTGCCTAGCTCAGATGCTTTACGCCCCTTGCCGTCTCCTGCAATGCGCTCCAGAAGAACATCGCGGTAGGACATGCCGCCCGGAATCATGGGCAGTACATGGATGTCGTAGGGCACCATGATGTCCAGTACGTATGCTTCCTTGGATTCGAGCATGCGGGTAATGGCCGGAGCCAGCTCGGACGGCTCAATGACGCGCTCGCATTTCACGCCGAATCCTGCACAAATCGTTGTAAAGTCGGGATAGAGCGCGGAGGGGGTGTGATGCGTCGGATCATACTGTACTGACGGGTCTGCGAGGAAGGTGTTGGCGCGGTTGGAATCGTATTTCAGGTCTTCCCACTGTACTACCATGCCCAGGTGCTGGTTGTTCATGATGATGCACTTGATGGGCATCTTCTCGATATGAATGGTGGCGAGCTCCTGAATGTTCATCAGCATGGAACCATCGCCATCGATGTGGATGATGGGCTTATCCGGGAATGCCACATGCGCACCCATGGCTGCCGGAAGTCCGTAGCCCATGGAGCCAAGACCGCCGGAGGAGGAGAATCGACGGGGCTTGTTGAACTTGAAGAACTGCGCGGCAAACATCTGGTGCTGACCCACGCCGGTGCAGATGATGGGGTCTTTATCTGCCACCTGGTTGTAGAGCTCTTCCATAATCTGCTGCGGCATGATTTCGCGCTCGCGCAGCTCGTGCTTCATGGGATATGCCTTCTTCCACGTTTCAATGATGCCGAACCAATCCGGACGATTGGACACGGCATACTCACGGCGCTCCATCCCCTCTTCGGCAAGGCGGGCGTTGAGATATTCGAGCGCCTGAGCGGCATCGGCCTTGATAGCGAGGTCGACTCGCTTGTTCTTGTTAAGCTCTGCGGCATCGAGGTCGATGTGGACGATACGGGCTTTCGGGCAGAATGTGGCTACGGCACCGGTCACACGGTCATCAAAACGTGCTCCGATGGCTAGCACAAGGTCGGCCTCATTGACGGTGTTGTTGGCATAGACGGCACCGTGCATGCCGAGCCAGCGTACAGAAAGCGGATGGTCTTCCGGCATGGCGCCAAGACCCATGAGCGTTGTGGCCACGGGGATTTGAGCTCGCTCGGCAAACTCAATCAGCTGCTCAGAGGCATTGGAAATCACCACACCGCCACCGGCGTAAACCGCAGGACGTTTTGCGGCCATAATCATCGGGATGACGGCATCGAGCGCCGCCTTATTGAGCGGAATCTCCGGCTGATATCCCGGCAAATCCATTTCGATATCAAAATCCGGGGTAATCTGAGCCTCCTGGCAGTTCTTCGGGATGTCAATGACCACGGGGCCGGGGCGGCCGGTCCGGGCAATGTAAAAGGCTTCCTTCACGATGCGGGGGATATCGTTTGGATCCGTTACCAGATAACTGTGCTTGACGATGGGAGACGTCATGCCGAATACGTCCGTCTCCTGGAATGCGGACGTACCAATCATACCGGTACCCACCTGAGCCGTAAAGGCAACCATCGGCACGGAATCCAGGAATGCATCCGCAATACCCGTAATCATGTTCGTAGCGCCGGGGCCGGAAGTGGACATGCAGACACCCACCTTGCCGGTGGCTCGCCCATATCCCTCTGCGGCGAAAGCACCGCCTTGTTCGTGGCGGGGGAGGATGGTGCGGATGGACGGCTCGTGACTGAGCGCCTGGTGAATGGGCATGCTGGCACCGCCGGGATAGGCAAATACTACATCTACCCCTTCGCGTACGAGGCTCTGAACCAATGCTTCTGCACCGGACATCGTTTTGGCGACTGCGGACGGAGATGTAGTCATACTCATGTTTTTGATGGGGGATGTGATGTTAGTATAGAGTGGGTGCATTTCTTTCACACCTGCGCGTGTCGGATTATAGCACAGTTGTCGGGCAATGCAATGTTTTTTGTTATGGCTGACAGGCCGCGAGATTGAAAAATGGAGAAAAACTGACATTTTGTTGCGGATTTGCGTGACAGACGGATTTATAGGTGTAGAATGATGTTAATGACAATGCTTTTCTTCAGTCCCGTAGCGGCAAAGATTGCGCTCGGTGTGGCTATCGCGCTTGCTGCGGCAAGTGTTGTTCTGCGGCTGGTGAGTGATGTCATTTCCCGCGGCGCAGTAGCAGATGTGTTGACGCTTGCTTCTGTTGTTGCCGGATTGTGGAGTCTGCAATCAGTGGCTATGCTGATAGATTCTCATCTGCTGTTGTGGGCCATTGCGCTGCTGGCTGTGGTGTTTTCCGTGGTGGGATGGAAATTCCCCTGCCGAATGTGGCACAAGGGTTTCTCCGGCCGGAAATCGCGCCGAGTAAAGCGTGTGAAATACTACCTCATTGCCTCGTTGCTGCATGCCCCCTGGGTGTTGGTCGTGGTGCTTGGCTGTGTGCGGGCAATGGTACTTTTTTCCATGACTGAACCAATGGAAAGAGCTCAGATGCACACGTTATTGCAGAAAGCGGAGCTGGGCGTAGTTTTCCTGGTTTTCTTCTGTATGCTGCGGATGTACAGGAAACATCAATACGCAGCGCTGCGGCGCGGCCTGCTGCTTTCTGTTCCCCTCTGTGTATTATTTCTTGAACTGTGGTAAGTCATGAAACGAGTATTGTATGGATTAGCGGGAGTATTCGGGGCGGGGATGACCCTGGTCTGTCTGGTGGTGTTGTGTTGCGTGGGGGTGGGGTTGAGATTTGCATCGGAAAAAGTGCAGACTCCGGTGGTTCTCCGTGCGGATGAAACTCCTGCCCCTGATATGGAGGGGCGTCTGGTGGAAGTGCACGGATGTTTGCAGAGTGCAGAGGAACTTGCCGTGCCGGAGTTCGGTATTCGCATGAATGCCTGTGCCCTGATAGTGGAATCCCGAGTGGTAGGGGAGGTGGTTGGCGGCTGCGCGACGCTCTGGCCTCTGGGACAGGTGGTGTCGGGAATCCCGGGTGAAGTGACACCGCAAAGCTGTCCCACCCGTTCCTTGTGGGCGGAGACCTTGCGATTGGGGAACTACCTCGTGAACAGTAAGCTGCTGAAGTCTCTGTACAGCAACCACAGTCCCGCAGGTCATATCTGTGAACAGAGTTTCCGGCCGCTTCCACCGGAGCATATTCTGCTGCCGGAATCGCTGCGGAGCATCGCCCGCCTGCTGCCGGAGACGGAGTGTCTCGATTGTCCTCCTTGCACCATCTACCGGTTGGCAGAGCGTTATCGCTGCGCGGAAACCCCGACCGGCGCTGCCGAGGTGGGCGATGTGGAATTGCGTTTCAGCTATCTTCCGTCGGAACTTCCGGTGGCCGTGCGCGGTCGACAGCATTGGAATACCATTACAAATGGGGAAATGCATGAATGTGCCTTTGCTGCCGATGGACAGGAGCTCCCGCAGGTGACGTCGTCGCCTCTGGCTGAATCGGCTCAACTCTTTCTGAATATCTCCGGGATTTTTAGCTTCAGTATTCTTTTTCTCTTCCTGCTGAGCGGGGTAGCCATGGTGGACATTTGCCGCCGACAGGGCGGGGCAAGTGGTCCTCCTCGTCTGCTGTCTCTGTGCATGGTGTCGGTCGTACTGTTCCTGCTGAGCCTGTTCGGTGGCTATTTCCTTTTCTGAACCCATTCAATCAAGATGACTCAAAATACCAAACTCACGTTGACGGCGGCTTCCGGTCTGCTGATTTCGTTGGTTTCACTGCCTTCCGTGGTGGGGCCTCTCATCTGCATGCTGGTGTGGAATGATGATGCAGAGGTGGCGATGTTCGCCCGGCGCTGCATCAATATCCAGATATCCTGGCTCATCTGGGGGCTGTTGGCCGGGGTTGCCTGCTTCGTTCTGATAGGCTTCATCTTCCTGCCGCTGCTGCTGATTGCCTGGCTCGTATGCAGCATCATCGACATTGCGAAAACAGCATCCGGCGATACATCCTTCAAGTTTCCTCTCACCATTGATTTCCTGGGAGTGGAGAAGAAATAATTCCTTTCCTGTTTATCCCGACTGAAACAGAACGCCCCATTCGCTGCATCTCGAATGGGGCGCTGGAGAACGAAACAATCGAGTATCAGGCAAAGAGGCTCAAGACCGCTTCAGCCGCCTTGGCGGCCGCGCCACCGTGGCCGAGTCTGGCCATGGAATCCCGCATGTCGGCCAGTACCTGTTCGCGCGGTTTGGGGGTGGTGAGACGCTCCAGCTCCGCAATGCAGTTCTCCACATTGAAATCGTGCTGAATCAGCTCGCGGGTCACCGGTTTGTCCACCAGAATGTTGACCATGCCGATGTATTTGATAGTCAGAATGACGCGCGCCACCCAGTAGGTGAATGCCGCCACCTTGTACACCAGAGCAAAGGGTAATTCGTGCAGGGCTGCTTCCAGTGTGGCGGTGCCGGAGGTCACCAGCGCAGCCTCCGCTCTGTCCATGAGCCCGTGGTAACTGCCGGGGCAGATGTTGATGAGTTCCTCCGGCATGTTTGCGGCTTTCGCCATGGCGCGCATCTTTTCTGCCAGCTTCGGCGTGCTGGCAGATGTTTCGAAGTGCCACTCCGGATGCCGTTCCTGCAACTCCCGCACCACCTCCACAAAGACGGGGAAGTTGCTTTCCACTTCGCGGTTGCGGCTTCCCGGAAAGAGCCCGATGAGACCTTTTTCCCGCACATTCGGTTGGCGCTGTGCCAGAATGTCATCCACCAGGGGATGCCCCACGAACTCCGTGCGCAAGCCTGCTTTTTCGAAAAGCGGTTTTTCGAAAGGGAAGGTACACATCATCAAATCCAGCACACGTGCCAGTTTGGGGATGCGCCCTTTCTTCCATGCCCAGACCATGGGAGCGATGAACCAGGCAATCTTCGTTTTCGGAGAAACTTTGCGAACGCGTTCCGCCAGCCGCTGATTGAACCCGGGGTAATCAATGAGCACCAGACCATCCGGCTGTTCTTCCGCGATGCGGGCCGTCATGTCATTGAGATGTCGGGCGAAGTAGCGGATGTGCTTGAGCACCTCCACCAGGCCGATGACACCCGCCTGATCTGCCCAGTCCTCAATGCCGGGAGCCAGCTCGTGCATCTTCGCCCCACCCAGACCGACAATTTCCATATCCGGGCGTCTGCGGAGTAATTCCTGAATCAGCAGGGCGCCCTGTTTGTCCCCGCTTTTCTCTCCGGCTACCATGAACAGCTTCATGCCTCCACTCTACCACGAAGCGCTCGTATTGGCAAGAAAAAGGCTTCCTTTTTGCCCGTATGTGTGCATAATACCCCGCATGTTCCACGAATTTGTGAATGCCTGTATGCAGTATGTTGAAGCCTGGGGATACTGGGGGGTGGTTGTGTTCATGGCGATGGAGAGCTCCATCATTCCCGTGCCCAGCGAGGTGGTGGTGCCTCCCGCTGCCATTGTGGCATCCCAGGAAGGCGCGAGCATGAGCTTCTGGGGCGTGGTGCTGGCCGGTACAGTCGGTTCGTACATCGGCTCCGTGGTGATGTATGTCTGTGCGTTGCTGCTGGGGCGTCCGCTGGTGTTGCGTTTCGGTAAATACTTCTTCATGCCCCCGCACAAGGTGGAAAAGGCAGAACGATTTATGCAGAAATACTCTTCTGCCGGTATTTTCTTTGCCCGTTTCCTGCCGGTGATTCGCCATCTGATTTCCATTCCCGCCGGGATGGCGCGGGTGAATTTCCTGACCTTCAGCCTGGCCACGATTGTGGGCTCTGCCATCTGGTGCTGGGTGCTGGCATGGTTCGGGGATAAGGTAGGCAGCGAGCACCCGGGCATCATGGAATCCCCGGAAGCGCTGATAGAGGCAGTAAAGGCAGAATCCCATCTGGTGGTATTGGGTGTGGTGCTGTTGATGGTGCTGTATGCCGTCATGAAGTACATGACTCGGGAGAAAAAATGATACTTCTTCCCGCTGTTTGGACGCAAACAAAGAGAAACAGTCTGACTCAGACTGGTATTTGTGGCAAGATGGTAGTATGCTGATTCCCATCATGGGATTTGCATCTATCATATCAGCCGCCGGGGCTCTGGCGAGCGGTGCCGTTCAGGCTTCCGCTCAGCGCCAGCAGTCTGCCGCCTATCGTGAAGCCGCCGATAATCAGTGGAAACTGGCCAAACGTACCGCAGAGACTATTACCCAAACCGCTCTGGAGAATCAGCGCCGCAGCGAGCGTAATGCCCGCATGCAGCTGGCCTCGGCACGTGCGGATTCCGCCGCAGGCAATCTGCTGCAGGAAGGAAGCGTGGTACGCCGTGAACTGGATTTGGCGACCCGCCTGGAGGATGAAATTACCAATAGTACCAACGCAGCTTTGCAAGACGCAAATGATACCCGACTGCAGGGCTGGTATGACCGCCGAAAACTGTTGCAACAAGCCGGGACTTCCGAGAATAACAGTCGCGTTTCTCTGCTCAGCGGAGCCGTGGGTGCTCTGGGTGCTCTTGCTTCGAATACATCTCCGAAGCAGTAATGCTATTGCAGGGCTGCCGCGGCCTGGTAGATGGCGATGCGGACAATCAGAGCGAAAAGCATCCCCCAGGTAATGGCGATAGTGAGCCGATGCTTGGGGGTAAGCCTGCGATTGCGGGTCAGCCAGAAAAAGACAAAGAACTGCACCAGCGCCGAGATGGAGGCTGCCGCCGTGGTATTGAACCCCATCTTATCCAGCAGCAGGGAAAGAGGCAGCAGGAAAGCCGCGGCGCAATCGCTCAGCCCGCCTCCGGCCAGCCAGACCACCACGCCGCTGGGGACGATGATGCAGAGCAGCAGCGTCAGCCGCGCTGCCTTGCTGTAGCGTTCCTCCTGAGTCGGTATATACATGGTGCGGCATTATCATGCCGCAGCGCCTGTCGATTGTCAAGGCATTTGAGCTTCATATCAGCCCCAGCAACCAAAGCAGGTAACCGCATGGATACCGGGGGCTCACATATATCAGGCAGGCGGTGCCGCAGGCCAACAAAAGACAAATGCCGAAAGTCAGCCGGAACGGAGCTGTCTGCGGGTGATACTCCGCTGCCTCCGGAAGCGAGGCCGGCACCGCTGTGTTCGGGTAACTGAGCCAGGCGTGCGAGTGTCTCAACACGGTTACGTTGTCGCCGCGGAAAACATCCCGGACGAAGGCGTAATTAATTTTCATCCATCGGCCGTCCGGGTAAATGATACGCTCCGCATGTCCATCGCTGAAGCGTTTCGGCTCGCTTCGGTCTTGTATGGAGTATGCTTTGTTCAACTGCTTCATGTAGTAACGACCGGGGTGTTTCAGCAACAGGAGACCACGACTCAGATGCCAGGTAAAGATGACACAACCGACCGCCCAGAGGAAACAATCCGGTTCTTCTGCCCAGGAGAGAATAAAGAAGCAGAGTATAACAGCATAAATCAGAGTGCCGACAACGAGTTTTCGGTGATTGAACGGTTGAATGTACGTTCGGATGATGTCACCAGTTTCCCGGGCCTGCGCTGTGCTGAAAAACTCCGGTATGGGGTGTTCCGAAAGGATGAGACTCGGCGGTGCAAGGACGACCCGAGAGTCTTTTCCTACCCGCAGGGCGGCAAAGTTCAGCAGCTCCGTGCGCTGATTCGGCGCAGCGGACTGCACATTCCAGAAATGCACCAGACCACAGGGCAAAGAGAGAACCAATACACCGTCCACGATATCGACTCGTTTATAGGTATTCCAGGGATAATACAGGGAAAGTCCCTCTGCTTCATGCAGAATCCCGGCGTCCGTGACTGTCAGAAATGCCTTATCGGGAAAAATCTGACTCTCTTTCATCCAGATAGCGTAAAAACTCCGTTTTCTCCATGCGAGGAGAATAAGAAAAGCCGCGATAAAAATACCGATACCCGCTCGCACGTATGGCTCTGTTATCAAGACGGCGAGCAGGACACATATCAGCAAGACGATTCGGATGTTCCTGCGAGTCAGCTGCCGGAACTGCCAGGCAGCCAGCGATTTGATTTGTTCTTCCCGGATAGCGGTAGTCTGGTAGACCATGAGCAGCATCATATCACCATGGTCAGCGTAAGAAAAGAAAAAAGAGAACGGAGTCATTTGCGGTCGTGATTTTGGACTTGTCAACGCCGTGGAATATGGTATTCTGCAGATAGATGAGCGCGTGATAGAGTCACCACCCATTGAGCATCCATAACACAACCAGCGCGAATATGATCAGATTTGCCTCTACGGATTGCCGCCGGGAAACCGGCAACATCAAATGGGATCTTCAGGGCCCGCTGCCTTTCGGCATTGCGGATATGGATATTGAATCGCCCCCCTGCGTGGTGGATGCTCTCCAGCAGCGCCTGAATCACCGTTTTTATGGTTATGCTTTCATGACGGATGAGCTGCGTGAGGCCATAGTGGCCTACCTCAAGGATAAGCACGGTGTTTCCCAGGCCGCGCCGGAGTGGTTGCACGCTTTGCCCGGTTGTGTTCCTGCGTTTACCCTGGTAACCCGTACGGTCTGCACCCGCCCGGAGCATGAGGTTCTGGTTTGCTCTCCATCCTATCCCCCCATGCTGCATTGTCATGAGGATGCCCGATGCAGCCTGCTGACAGTACCTTATGTTTACCGGGATGACCGCTGGGTGTTCGACTGGGAGGCCATGGAAGCCGCCGTTTCTGCCAACACGAAGCTCTTCCTGCTGTGTAATCCGCATAACCCTCTGGGGCGCTCCTGGAGTCGTGAGGAAATGGAACAGGTGGCTGATTTTTGCGTGCGCCACGACCTCATCCTCTGTTCCGATGAAATTCACTGTGACTTGGTGCTGGATGAAGACTTGCGTCACCAGTGTGCGCTGACCCTGCCGGAGAATGTACTTGACCGCGTGGTAATGCTGAGCGCCCCCAGCAAGACGTTCAACATTGCCGGCATCTGCTTCACCTACATGGCTGTTCCGAATGCGGAACTGCGTGAGGCCATTCGAAAAACGCAGGGACACAGCCTGCCCACGCTGAATGTGTTTGCCTACGCCGCATCTCTGGCGGCCTATACGCAGGGCTGGGAATGGCATGCGCAACTGCTGCAGACCCTGCGTCGCAATCGGCAGACCGTGGTGGATTTCATTGCCGCAGAACTGCCCATGCTGCGTACCCGCCACCAGGAGGCCACCTATCTGGCCTGGATTGACTGCTCAGCGCTGGGGGTGGATTCTCCGCATAAATTCTTTCTGGAAAAAGCCGGGGTCTATCTGGACAATGGCGCCAATTTCGGCGATGCACAGTGCGTGCGCCTGAATTTTGCCACATCGCCGGAGCTGCTCATGCTGGGGCTGAATGCCATGAAACAGGCCGTCCTGGAGCACCTGTCATAGACGTGCCGCCGGAAAAAAGGAAAATTGACTTCCCCGTCAAATTCTCATTTAACCGGCAAGTATACCGGCTTTTTTCAGGTCTTCGGCCAGTGCTTCCACATCGTCCAGGTTCAGGACTCTGCTGCAGATGGTGATGGAGGTGTCGGGTGATTGAAGGATGATGGTGAGCCCGGCAATGCCTTGCAGCTGCACTTCTTCTTGTCTGGCCTCCGTCACATCGCGCCAGCGGAGGCGCCGGGGACGCCGAAGGAGGCGGTGCTCACTCACACCATCGGCATCAATGCGGTAGCGCAGGAAGATGTAGTGCAGCGCCCAGATGACGACTCCGCCCGCCGCTACGGAGGCTGTGATGCTGCGGGTAGACAGGGGTTCGGTGAGCCAGACGTAAACGGTGGCAGCCACCACCAGCAGGGAGATGGCTGCATACATGACAGCGTTGGCGCAGTGCAGTGTTCGCGGAATCATGCCTGAAGCGGGGCGGCTGCGGGAGTCTGAGCCGGAATGGTGCGAATTTGCTGCGGGGCAATGTCTGTGTAGTCGTTGCCGGGCTTGGGACGGTATTTCACGTCAATCGGGCGCACATAACCGCCGCGGTTGTAATCCTCCACCGCGCGGGAGATGTACACAGGCATGCCGAATTCGGAGTGCTCGAACAATTTGGCAGCCACGGCGTAGGGGGTGCGGATGCAGCCGTGAGAAAGACGGCGACCGGCAATGACCTTGCCGCCGTGGATACCCACGCCGTCCCAGGTGAGACGGTGCCAGTTGGGCATGCCTGCGGCGCTGAATGTGGCGCCTTCGGGCAGGCCCTTGGAAAGGTCTGCATTGGAGTCAATGGTTTTGCCCTGGGCGTTCACAAACCTGCCGTAGCGGTTGGATTTGTGGTCCTTATCCTTTTCCATCACGCGGAACACGCCTGTGGGTGTTTCATGCCCGTTGGTGCCGGTGGATACGGGCCAGTCCAGCGCCACTTTGCCCTCCACATAGAGACGGGCGCGCTGCTGGGGGATGCAGATGACGATTTTGGAGTTGCCCACGGTCAGCCGGTTCAGCAGGACATCGTCCGAATAGGTCTCCATGGTTTTGGGATATGCCGGTTGTGCGACAAAGTGCTCGTAGGTGCCGGCGGGGTAGGGGTTCTGATATCCCGGGACATTCTTGTTGGGCAAATCCAGCGGGTTGATGGCCGTCGGCTGGACAAAGACGAGCTGCTGCTGCGGGACGGGCTGTTGCCCGGCCGGATATACATTTGCCCCGGCGGGGTAGGGCTGCGGAACGCAGGCTGCCGGAAGCAGGGCTATGAGGGCAAGAGAGAGGCGGGAGGTGTTCATGGTTGTTTCTGGGTGGGAAGATTAAGTGTGGCTCCGGCTCGCAGTTTATCGGCTGTTGCCGGTGTCAGGCCGTTGGCATTCATCAGGAACTCGGGGGATATGTTCAGCTTGCGGGCGATGCCGTAGAGGGTGTCGCCGGGCCGGATGGTGTAGACGGAGGCTGCCCCTTCCGCTGACTGTTCGGGAGCTGTCTGTGGCGGTTGAGGGGAGGCCAGTTCCGGCTGCGGCTCAGGTGCAGAAGTGGTTTCCTGCGGGGGCAGGATGACGGATACCGGCCCTGTGGCGGTTGCTTCCTGCTTTTTCGGCGTCAGGGTGCGCCGGGGGGCTGTTGATTGGGATGCCCCGGAGGGGATGAGCAGCTTCTGATTTATCTGGAGCGGTTTGTTGATGTCGAGTCTGTTGAGCTCGATGAGCCGACGCGTGGTGGTGCGATGGCGGCGTGCAATGGCGCTGAGTGTGTCGCCGGCTACCACCGTGTAGGTTGTGTTGGTTTGCGGCTGATTATCGGCAGCCTGCTGGCCGAACAGGTTGCTGAAGAAGCCCGGTTGATCATCCCGGTCGGGTCTGGCGGCTGCCTGCGGAGCAGGCAGCGTTGAGCCGATAGCTGCGCCGTCTGCAGGAATCAACAACTTCTGGTTGAGTTGCAGCGGCTTGTTGATATCCAGCTTGTTGAGCTCGATAAGCGTCTTTGTTCTGGTCTTGTGGCGAGCGGCGATGCCGCTGAGCGTATCACCCGCCACGACGTTATAGACGATGGGATGCTGCGGTTGCGGAGTCGGAGTGGCGGGCCGGGGCTGCGTTTGCGTAGCTATAGCCGCAGGTGGGGGGGGCTGTGTTGCCGAGGGAAGCGGTGCCGGAATGGGGGCGGTGGCTTCGGTCGGGGGAATCGTTTCTGATGCGGGAATATCCAGCGCACCCACACCGCGATCCACAAACACGCTGTCATCCACGGGCGGGGTGAATTGGTCGCCAATCCAGTGGAAGTCGGGTTTCCCATTGATGATGCGGCAGGAGGGCAGGGCCAGAGCTGCCGCGCTCATCAGAATGCAGGTGGTTGTGAATCGAGTGTGCATGTGCGGTGTTCAATGCCTGCGTTAGCGGCGATTACGCTTGCCGGATTTCTTGCTGCTCTTCTTGCCGGTTGATTTGGCCGGGATGGTGAGTTTGCGCCCGGCCTGAATCATGTCTGCCTGCTTTTTGGTCATGTTGTTGGCCTTGAGCAGCTCCTCGGTGGTAATGCCATAGCGGGAGGCGATGCGGGAGATGCTCTCGCCGCGCTTCACCGTGTGAATGGTGTTCCAAGCGGGCTCGGAGGCTTTCGCTGCGCTTCCCTTGGCCGGGATGGTGAGCTTGCGGCCGGGCTGAATGCGGGCGGCCTGCTTGGAGGTGAGGTTGTTGGCTTTGAGCAGGGCGGCAGTCGTGACGCCGTTTCTGGCGGCAATGGCAGAGATGCTGTCGCCGCGTTTCACGGTGTATGTGGTTTCCTTAGCCTTCTCCGCAAGAGCGGCCTTGGAGCCCTTGGGATAGTACTTCACCTTGATAATCTGACCGGGATAGATGAGGTCGCCCTTGATGTTGGAGTCCTTGCGAATCTGAGCCACGGTCGTGTTACTGCGCTTGGCGATGAGGGTCAGATTGTCGCCGGGGCGCACTTTATAAGTAACCACGGTGGGTTCCTTGGGCTTCTTGATGCTCTTTTTCTCTTTGGCGGTGAGCTTCTTGATATCTGCCGTGCTGCGGCCGGGTTTCGCGGCTGGCTTAGACTTGGCGGGTGTTGTGATGGCTGCCACGGTTTTCTGCGTTACCGGGCTTTCAGCTGCGCCGCCGGTCGGTGCAGGGATGATGGTGGCGCCTTCTTCCGTGGTCAGCGGGCTGGTGTCGGAATCAACAAAGGTGTCGTCCTGGGCCAGCTGCGGTTGGTTCTGAGATGCTGCGCCGCCGGCTGGGGTATCTGCCACTTTGATTTCATCATCCGGGAAAGAATGGTCAGTATAGGAGCCTGCGGGAATCTGTTCTCCGTCTTCGTTGTCCTCCAGCAGCCAGGGGGGCAATTCGCCATCTGCCACTGCCATTTCACTCATCGGCAGTGCCTCCTCATAACCACCGGGGTAGTCATTCCGGGTCTGCTGGCAGGCGGTGAATGTCACCATCATGCCGGCACCTAAACTGAGAATGCTCAAAGTTTTTTTCATACAAGCGCAGGGTAGCAGATGTGGCATCCTATTGCAAGTCTTTATCCTGTCACTTACTGTTCTTCCTGTCTGCCGAGTACTTAATGCGGCAGTGGAAGCATTTGAACTTGATTTTTCGCCGTAAAGATGTTATTCCTCATGGTGAGCCGCCTCCGGCGGATCGGATATTTCTAATATTACACAAAATCAGACAACGCATATGAAACCGCTCAAGGGAACCAAGACGGAAGCCAATCTTGCCACGGCGTTTGCCGGGGAATCTCAGGCTCATACCAAGTATCTCTACTATGCTTCCAGAGCCAAGAAGGATGGATATAACCAGATTGCCGAAATCTTTGAAGAAACGGCTCGCAATGAGAAGGAACACGCCAAGCTCTGGTTCAAGTTCCTGCATGATGGCTCCATTCCTCCGACGGTGGAAAATCTGAAGGATGCCGCCGGTGGTGAGAACTACGAGTGGACTAATATGTATAAAACCTTTGCTGAGGAGGCTCGTGCTGAGGGGTTTGACGAGATTGCCACTCTTTTCGAGGGTGTTGGTGAGGTGGAGGCCGCTCACGAGAAGCGCTATCTGAAGCTTCTGGAAAACATCGAAGGCGGGCTGGTGTTCACTCGCGATGGTGATCAGATATGGCAGTGTGGCAATTGTGGTCACCTCATGATTGGCAAGGCCGCTCCTGAGGAATGCCCGGTGTGCGCGCATCCCCGTGCTCACTTCCGCATTGCTGCCATGAACTACTGATGCCTGCCGACCATGTGGAAAGCAAATAAGGGGGCAATCATAGCGTTGTTGCTTGGTCTGGCCTCGTTGGCAGGAGCCTATTTCTTCCTCTGTCGCAGTGATAAGCAGCTGGCAGAGCAGGTGCTTTGTGCCGGTATCTGCATTCTGCTTTTCGTGGTCGCTTCAGTGAACTGGTATCTCGCTCGACGAGGTATGTAAGAGAATCTTTCGTTTCTCTCCGGCGTCTGCTGACTGAACATCGGCAGACGCTTTTTTACTCAACTTCCAAACGGAAGAAGCCGCTGTCCGGTTGAGGAACAGCGGCTTCTTGAGATGGGAAAGGGGGGGGATTACATCTTGAACTGCTCGCCCAGATAAATCTTGCGGGTCTTGGGGTCCTGGGCAATTTCCTGTGCATTGCCTTCCTTGATGACGTGGCCTTCGAAGAGGATGTAGGCGCGGTCAACGATGCCGAGGGTCTCGCGCACGTTGTGGTCGGTGATGAGGATGGAGAGACCGTCTGTCTCACGCAGGGAAGCAACGATATGCTGGATGTCCTGCACGGCGATGGGGTCTACGCCTGCAAACGGTTCATCCAGCATCAGCAGCTTGGGGTTGGAGGCCAGAGCACGGGCAATAGTCAGTCGGCGCTTCTCACCGCCGGAGAGCTGGATAGCCTGGCTCTTGCGCAGCTTGGTGATGTTGAAACGCTCCAGCAATTCATCGGCCTTGGCTTTCTGTTCTTTACGGCTCAAATCCTTGCGGGTTTCCAGGATGGACATGAGGTTTTCCTCGACGGTGAGCTTGCGGAAAATGGACTCTTCCTGCGGCAGGTAGCCCATGCCCAGGCGAGCGCGCAGGTGCATCGGCAGGCCGGAGACGTCCTGCCCGCAGAAGTTGACGGTTCCCACATCCGGGCGAACCAGGCCGGCCACCATGTAGAACGAGGTGGTCTTGCCGGCTCCGTTGGGACCGAGCAAGCCGACGATTTCGCCGGACTTGACCGTCAGGTTGACGGAGTCCACCACTTTACGCTCCTTGTAGGATTTGCAGAGACCTCTGGCCTCGAGAAGTATCTCCTCCATATTACTTATTCTTGGGTTTGGAATTGTTCTGCTTGTTTTTGGTTGTCTGCTCTTTGAGCTTTGTCACCTGAGTATCGTGCTTTTCCCCGGAGATGCGGACGTTGTTCTTTCCATCCACATGAACGGCGGCTCCCTTGCCGGAAACGATATGGCGATTGTGCTCGTTTTCCAGAATAACCTCCCGACCGGTCAGCGACTTCATGCCGGTTTTGCCATTGATGGTCAGATGGTCGCCGGAGGCGCGCATCATGCGGTTGTTTTTATCCTTGGTCAGCAGCATGACGTTTCCGTTCGCAACGGCATGTTCCACTCCAGCCATCTCGTGTTCCGGGGCGGCGTTCGGATCCATGGTCACCCTAATATCCCCGGTACACTGCATGGAGCCTTTCTCTGTGCGAACGGTGCCGCCGGTGGCCGTGTGTGCTGATTGGACGCCGACAAAGTTGAAAGAGTGCTGTCCGAATACCTTGCTGTCGGTATCATTGCCCGGCAGGAGAATGGCAGAGAGCGGTCCCCTGGTCGTGATAATGGCGGAGGGTGCTTTGATGGTGACGCCGCTGCCTGTCTCGATGCGGTTTTCGGCGCGGATGAGCGTCATGCTACCGGTACCGGTGGCTGAGGTGACCCCATCTTTGCCCTGAAGTGTGGCAGAAATGTCCTTGCCTGTAAGGATGATGTCGCCGTTCTCTTTCAAGTCCAGAACGGGGGGGTTATCTCCCGGAGTGGCCACGATGCGGTTGTTCTCATGCACCATGATGGCGGGGGTGTCGCTGCCGCCGGTCAGTACGGCAGAGCCCTTTTCCATGTTGATGACAGCATGTTCGCCTTCCAGAGAACTGACCACTTTCCCTCCCATAAGGCGCTTGCCTCGAACATGGCCTTCTGCTGTGGCGGTGATGATGTTGCTGTATTCCGCTATGGTCAGGTTGGGCATTCCCGGCTTTTGTTTCTGCCCGGAGGTGTTCGGTTTGCGCTCCAGCACGAGTTGTACTGGCCCGGTGCAGGAGAAATCCAGCTCGGAATCGTTGGCCGTTATACCACGGTCTGTAGAAATTTGTCCCGTTTCTGCCCGGAACACGATGTTGCCCGCCGATTGGAATGTTCCGCGCACGGGGGCGGCTCCTTTCTGTTGGGCCGGCCTTTCGTAGTTGCCGTGAATGTTGGTTCCGCGAAGCTCAATGTCGCCATTGGGCAGCAGATGGACTCCCTCGTTGGCGTAAAGGATATTGTGAGAACCGTAGGTCAGTCTGCAATCATCCCCGGTCACGCTGTAAGCCCCGGTGATGCCGTTGTACGCGAGCTCGGCTCCATGGACGGTGCCGGGCTGGCTGCCGTTGACTCCTCCGGTTTCCGCCACAACATTTCCTTTCGCGGTGGCTGCGCTGATACCGCTGAGCCGCATGCCGGAGAACTGGCTCATGAATCCGCTCCCGGACGGAGTGGGGGACTCCTCCGTCGTAAGCACGAGACAGAGTGAATCCGTGCAGTTCAACTTGCCGTTCGGGTGGGTCAGTTCAATTTCTCCGCTCAGGTAAAGACTGTGCTGTTCCGCATGGTAGTAGGCAAGGCCGCCCCGGGTTCGAACGGTCGATTGACCGTTTTCCGGGTTGGTGTAGGCGATGCTGATGTCTGTCCCTTCTATTAACACATTACCCGCTGCGTCTGCCAGAACCCGGGCCGGAGCCGTTTCTCCCGGCGTGGCAATCAACTTGTCCTGCCCTCGGGTCAGGACAATGGGGGCTGCTCCCGCCGGGGAATAGAGAATGATGCGGTTGTTCACCACATTGGCCTCGGCACTGCCTGTTTCGATGTGCAGCGGTATCTGGGGGGCTGCTTCTTTCGGCGCGGGCTGTGGGGTGGCAGCGGTTGCCACAGGTTTGCTTGCCGGAACGGCAGCCTTTGCCTCAGGCTCAGCTGGTGTTGTGGAGGCTGTCGGTTTTGTGTCCGCTGCGGCAGCTTTCCGCGGTGCAGGTTTCGCTGTTTCGTTTGGCTGCTTCTTCGAGCTGTTTCCGCTGAGCTCTTCCAGGTGCAGGTAGAGGTTGTCTCTGGCATGCAGGGTCAGGCGGGTGTCGCGCATCCGCACATTGCCCACATAGACCAGTCGAGATGTTTTGGCATCAAACAGAAGCCCCCGATCACAGACGATGACAGCATCACCGTTCTCCGATTCCGGAAGCTCGGCTGAGTCCCCGACCGGGGGGAGGGAGGAATGGAAAAAACGCAACTCTTCCGCAACTCCTTCCGAGTCCTGATGCCAGGTTTGAATAACCCCTCGTGCTGCTTCTACCGCTCCCGGAAGCCATTGCGGAGCGGCGACCGGCAAATCGGTGGCGTAGACGGCAGGTGTCAGCAGGGCCGTGATGGCGGCAAATCGGTTCATGTGGTGCAATCGGAATTATTTCCTGGTCTTATTGAGTTGTGTGGCTGAAATGGTCGTGCGCACCGGGCCGATGACGATGCCTCGCTGGCTTTCACTGTGGTACAGAGCTTTGGTTCCTTCTGCCGTGAATCTTTCATCATCCAGAGTCACTTTACCTGTGGTGAACGCATGCTTGGAGGTGAAGTCGTACTCCACCCCCGGTGCTTTTGCGATGGTTGCGGCACCTTTCGCATCGAGAAGTCGTACGTTTATGTCTTTGAGCTTGATGGTGGTGCGGGAAGCGACGGTCATTTCGCCCGCGCGCATCAGGGCTGTTACCTTGTGCGCTTCGTAGCGGGGGACGGTAATTCCCTTGATGACGCTGCCCACCGGCAGCAGCTGAAGCCCGGGGAATTCCCCGGGGCCAACGGCATCAGACGGCAGTTGCGCGTGCGCAGTTGCACACATCAACACGGTGGCAGCGGCTGTCAGCAGGTTTTTCACGTTATGAAATGGCGTTGATTCAGCCCATTTGGGCGTATGCCTTGCGCACCAGCATCAGGTTGGTCAGAATACGCTCCAAATCATGCAGGTACACCTGGTTGGGGCCATCGCTCATGGCGTTGTCCGGGTCCTTGTGTACCTCCATGAACACGCCGTCAATACCTACTGCCATGGCTGCATTGGCCAGCACGGGCGCCAGGTCCCGGTCGCCGCCGGTGGCTCCGCCCAGGCCTCCGGGACGCTGCACGGAGTGGGTGGCATCAAACACCACGGGGTAGCCGAACTGCTTCATCCAGTACATGCCGCGCATGTCTACCACGAGGTTGTTGTAACCAAAACTGGTGCCGCGCTCACAGAGCATGAACTTGTCGCAGCCGAAGGCCACCATCTTTTCGCAGATGTTCTTGCAGTCCCAGGGTGCCAGGAACTGGCCTTTCTTCACATTGACAGGACGCCCGGTCTTGGCACAGGCTTCCAGCAGGTCGCTCTGGCGGCTCAGGAATGCCGGCACTTGCAGCAAATCCACAAACTGGGCGGCGTATTCGGCCTGGTCCTTTGTGTGGACGTCTGTCACCACCGGAACCTGAAGTTCCTTGCCGATTTCGGCGAGGATGCGGCAACCCTCTTGGATGCCCGGGCCTCGGAAGCTCTTCACACTGGTGCGGTTGGCCTTGTCGTAGGAGGCCTTGAAGATGAAAGGCACGCCGACGCGGGCGCAAATTTCCTTGATGGAGCGAGCCATCTCCCAGGCAAAGTCCTCGTTCTCCAGAGAGCAGGGGCCCAGCAGGAAGAAAGGCGTTTCGCCACCGATTTCGACATTCTGAATCTTGAAAGACATGGTAGAAGTTTTAGTTATGTTGATATTATACCCATCCCACGCTTCAAGTCAATTTGAAATTGAACTTTTTGAGACGTCGGGCAGGCGGAAAGTGTATAAAAAGCTCAATTCTGGATGAGCAGGAGGCTCACCGGGTTGTACAACAGGGATTTGAGCCGTGCAGCGATGCGTCCCGCCACCTGCTGGCTCATGGTGGTGGCCGCGTAGAAGGTGTATTGCAGGGTATGGCTGCTGATCTGGTCATGCCCGGCGCGGATGCCGTCCTTCGGGGTGTTGCCTCGCACCACGAGCGCGAAAGCCGGGCGAGTATCGGCGGGTACAACGGCGGCCACCTGTTCGCGGCTGGTGGCGGTATCGCAGATGATGATATGCGGTGCGAATCCCTCCGGCATGGCCGGGGCCTTGGCAATTTCGCGGGAGAGTTTGTAGATGTTCTTCCCGGCTGCATCCGAAATGGCAGCCACTTTCTTTCCTCTGTTTTCGAACAGCAGCACGTTCACTTGTCCGTCGGCATCCATCCACTCCGGTTGTCCGGTACAGGCGCGCACTACTGCGCGTACGATGTAATCGAAGAGGGAGTAGCGGTTCTCCAGCAGCTTTTCGCATTGTACGGCTATCGGCATGCTGATGGCCGCCAGAGCCGACATGTCCGCCGCATCGTCAAAGATGTGAAACCCATCCTTTTCCGGGCGAGTGATACCCAGACAGTTGTCTGCCGTGGTGGTTTCCCCCTTGCTGCGCGGTGCCGGGGTGCTCACATCCGCTGCCATGATTCGCCCCCTCGGGCCGCTGCCGCGCAGAGTGGCAGGGTCGATTCCCATTTTGGAACACAGTTTTTTGGCGAGGGGGGATATCAGCATGGCGAATGGGTGGTATGTCTGAAAAGAGAAAATCGAGTGGGGAAAAGCTCTCATCGCTCCTCCCCACCCGCGGGGAGGTGGTTCGTATCAGGCCTCGTAGCGAAGCTCACCATCGATGATGGTCTTGAGCACATCGTACTCGCCGTCCAGCAGGACGAGGTCTGCGGTGTAGCCTGGCTCAATCTTGCCGAGGTCATGCAGCCCCAGGGAACGAGCCTGATTCCAGGAGGTGGCCTTCACCAGCTCGCTGAGCGGCTTGCCGGTGAGCTCCTGCACGTTGCGCAGACCCTTGGCGTAGCGCAGTGTAGAGCCTGCCAGATTGCCGGATTCCAGGCGGGCCACGCCGCCTTTCACGATGATGGGCAGACCGCCCAGCTGGCCGGGGCCGTCCGGCATCCAGGAGCAGGCGAGGGAGTCCGTCACCATAATCATCTGGGAGATATCCTTGTTCTGGAACGTGAGCTTGAGCATATCGGCGCAGAGGTGAATCTTGTCGCAGATAACCTCGATGAGGATGTCCCGGTCAAGCATGCCGGCGCCCACCAGGCCGATTTCGCGGTGGTGCTGCGGGCTCATCTGGTTGCAGAAGTGGGTCAGGTGTTTCAGACCGGCGGCCTTGGCCTTCATGAAGTCGGCATATCCGGCCGCGGAGTGACCGGCGGAGCAGGTGATACCCGCAGCGCTTGCCTTGGCGATGAAATCCACAGCGCTGGGCATTTCCGGAGCCATGGAGATGATCTTCACCGGGTAGATATCGTTGAGCATGCTCACTTCCTCATAATCGGCCTCGCGCACGAAAGCGGGGTTCTGAGCACCGCACTGGCGGGGGTTGATATAGGGCCCTTCCAGATGAACGCCCGGGGTCTTGGAGCCGTTGGGGGATTCGGCATACTCTTTCACGCAGCGGCACACATCTGCAAGTGTATTGGTGCCCAGTGTCAGGGTGGTGGGCAGCCAGGTGGTCACGCCTTCCTTCATCTTGCAATCGGCAATGGTGCGGATGCTTTCCACCTTGCAGTCGCAGGTGTCGCAGCCGCCGGCGCCGTGGGAGTGGATGTCGATGAAACCGGGCATCAGCATGTTGCCTCCGGCATCGATGACCTGGTCGGCCTCAGCCGTTTCGCCGGGCATCAGCACGGCAGCAATGCGCTTGCCGTCAATGAGGACAGAACCTCCGGCGATATCAATGCCGGGGGAGATGATGTGTGCGTTCGTGATGAGTGTTTTCATGATGTTATAGGGTGAATATAGACCGAGGTCTTGTTTCTGCCCCTATTCTACCCGCAGAAAGCAGCCGATTCAAGGCAAAAACTGGTTCATGGTGTATTTTTCTTTTCGGGAAATTGGCTTGACCCTGCTCAGAAAAGTTATTACTATGGCTCGTGCCGACAGAGGCGAGAGAAAGCTGAAACAGAGAGAAGATGACAGAGTTGTTGTACATAGCCGTGTTTGTGGTGGGGGGCGCCCTGGGGGGTGTGGTTGCCATGCTGTTGGGAAATCGTCGGCTGGCGGAGGCTCGGCTGGAGGCGGAGCGCACGCGGACAAGCCTGACCGGGCTGCAGCAGCTGCGCGATGCGGAGTCGGCACAGGTCTCAACCCTGCGGGATGATGTCTCGCGCCTGCAAGGAGAGTATACCCGGACCCTGAGTGCTCTGGAGCGCCATAAGGCTGCGCTGGAGGGCGAGCAGAAACGCTACGGCGACGAAGCAGCCCGCCACGAGGAGCTGCGGGAGCAGCATCGCCGGCTGCAGGCAGAACATACGGAAACTCTCACCGCTCTGGAGCGCAGCCGCACCGCCCTGGAAAAGGAACAGCAGCACCGGCAGGAGGAAGCCGTCAAAATAAAGGAAATGCAGGAGAAGCATTTTTCTCAGTTCCGCAACCTTGCCGGCGAAATCATGGAGCAGAATGCCGGCAAGCTCAAGGATACCAACCGGGAGAGCATGGACGGCCTGCTCAAACCGCTGCGTGACCAACTGGAGAGTCTGGGTAAGGCGGTCACGCACACCAACGAAACAGCCGCCGGCAACAAGGCCTCGCTGGAAACCGCCATCAGAGCCATGATGGAAAAGACGGAGAGCCTGGGGCACGATGCGAAGAACCTGACCCTTGCCCTGCGCGGCAATACCAAGAAACAGGGTGATTGGGGAGAGATGATTCTGGAGCGCATGCTGGAGGAATCCGGACTCCGCAAGGGTGAGGAGTATTTTGTGCAGGAAAACCACAAGACGGAGGACGGCCGCGATGTCCGCCCGGACGTGATTATACGCTTCCCGGATGAGCGCTGCGTCATCGTGGACTCCAAGGTGTCGCTCACGGCCTATGCCCTGTATGCCGCAGCAGAAAAGGAGGAAGAACGACTCAACCACCTCAACGCGCATGTGTCATCCGTCCGCAAACATATTGATGAACTGGCCGGGAAAGATTATTCCTCCATCGTGGAGGGAACCATCAGCTACGTGCTCATGTTCATGCCCAACGAGGCTTCTTACATGGCTGCCCTGCAGCACAGCCCGGAATTGCCCATGGAGGCCTACCGCCGCCGCATCATCCTCATCAGTCCCACCAATCTGCTCATGGCCTTGCAACTTGCCTACAACCTCTGGCAGAAAGAACGCCAGACCCGCAACGTCGAGAAAATATTTGACCGTGCCACGAAGCTTTACGACAAAATGTGCCTCGTGCAGGACAGCCTGGAAAAAGTCGGCAAGGGACTCGACCAGGCACAGATGGCTTACACCAAAGCCTGCGACCAGCTTTACCGCGGGCGCGGCAACTACGCCCGCCAGCTGGACGACCTCCGCCAGATGGGCATCTCCCCCTCCAAGCGCCTCAAACTCTCCGATGCCGATGAGGTGGAGGAGTGAGTGATGTGGAGGTCTACCCCCGCCATACGGTTACTATTTGCGTGTTTTTTGAGCCGGTAAATCATTTGCTCTTGCGTGTGAATGGCTTTTGGAGTATACTGCCCCCGCTGAAAAGTCAAGGTTATTCATACTGAAACAAAAATAAGACTATGCTGAAGAAATTACTGATGATGCTGGGTACGGCGTTTGTCTGGTGCGGCCTGACGGTTGCTCCGCTGGCTGCGCAGGGTACAGATGATGCTCCTGCCACCGAGGAGACGGATTCCTTTGATGAAGCGGAGGATGAACCGGCTGTTTCCATATCCGATATGCTCAAGGAAGTGGAGTATGTTACCAAGGCGAAACCCAAGAAGAAGGTGTACGTCTACTTCTTTGTTCGCTCGCATTCCGGCTGCGGCCCCTGCAAGGCCATGGTGCCCGCCTGCATTTCTCTGTACAAAGAGATGAAAGGTAAGGGCGCAGAGATTATTATGCTCAATAGCGATGCGGATTCTGCCACGGCAAAGAAATGGGCAGAGGATGCCGGGATGACCTATCCCATCGTCAGCCCGGAAACTCGCGACAAGGTTGACGTTCCGGCCGGTGGTTCCGGCGGTACTCCTAACGTGGTGGCCGTGACCGAGGACGGCGAGGTGCTGGACAATGAATCCGGTTACAAGGATTGCCCGGTTGTGATGGGGAAGTGGAAGGATCTCGTCAAGCAGGCCAAGAAGTCCGCCCGCGAAAAGAAAGCCAAGGATAAAAAGAAAAAAGCCAAGAAGAAGAAGGCCAAGAAGAGCAAGAAGTCTGATGATGCTCCCGCAGAGGACGATTCCGTTCCCAGCGAAGCCGATTTCTGATAGATTTAACCTCCATTTACCACGATATGAACCTGAATAAAGAAGTTCTGGAAGCCAAAGGTCTGAAGATGTACCCGGCCCCCAAGCCGGTGGGCTCCTATGTGCAGTGCATCCGTACTGGTAATTACCTGCACCTCTCCGGCGGTATCTCCGTGAATGGTGAGACGGCCTATTACGGTAAGCTCGGCAAGGATGTGAGCATCGAAGACGGCCAGAAAGCTGCCGCTGCTGCCATTCTGAACCGCCTGGCCGTCATCGAGGGGGAACTGGGCAGCTTTACCCCGCTCAAGAAGATTGTCGCCGTGAACGGTTTTGTGAACTGCACCCCGGATTTCACAGACCAGGCAAAGGTTCTCAACGGTGCTTCTGACCTTCTGGTGGAACTGTTTGGCCCGGAGGCCGCCCATTCTCGCTCTGCTGTGGGTGTGGTGAGTCTCCCCCTCGGCGTGGCAGTGGAAATCAACATGATTGTGGAGATTGACCCCACTCTCTGCTGATAATCACAATATTTAACGAAAGAGGAGAGCGTCATGGCAACAATCGTGCTGGGTGTTTGTGGCTCCATCGCCGCCTATAAAGCTGCGGGAGTAGCCTCCCGTCTGGTGAAGCAGGGGCACACTGTTCATTGCGTGTGCACCCCGGCGGCCTTGCAATTCATCACCCCGCTCACGCTCATGACGCTCTCCCGAAACCCCGTCATCTGCACCTTTGAGGATGAAACCACCTCCTGGGTGCCGGTGCATATCGAGCTGGCACAGAAAGCGGATGTGCTGGCCATTGTTCCCGCCTCTGCCAACACCATGGCCTGCATGGCTCATGGTATGGCTCCCAACGCCCTGACCAGTCTCTACCTCGCTTATCGCGGCCCTGTACTTGTATTCCCCGCCATGAACGGTGATATGTGGGATCATCCTGCCACGCAGGAGAACGCTCGTATCCTGGAAAACCGCGGCTGCCGTATCATTGGCCCTGAATCCTGCGGCATGCTTGCCTGCGGCGCGGAGGGTAAAGGCCGTCTGGTGGATGAAGATACCATTGTGAGGGAAATCCTTGCGCCTCTCTCCGTTAAATAGGAATTATATCTGATTATCAATAATCAGTTCAGACAATTGACGTAACGGAGGCTTTGGCCTCTTCCCCTGAAAAGTTCCCCCTGCATCCCGGTTCCGGAATGCAGGGGTCTGTTGACAGGCTGTTGCGATTGCCTCAGCGTTTTCTGACGCGGGAGTATTCCATCATGGCCAGTTGCTTGGCGATGCAGGCTTCCAGATAGGCCTGTTCCTCGCGGGAGAGGACGGAGGCGCGGTCGCGCAGCGCTTTCTGTGCGCGCTCCAGAGCCGCCTGGACGGTGTCGGTATCAATAGCCGCCGCTTCCAGTGCGGTGTCGGTGACGAGGAGGACGTTGCCATGCTCCACCTGGAGGAAGCCGCCACCCACGAAGAGGCTCTTCAATTCTCCGTTGGCGGTGTAGGTCAGCTCACCGTTGGCCACGGAGGTGATGAGGTCGGCATGGCCGGGCAGCACTTCCATCTCGCCCTGGGTGGCCGGAAGCTTCAGTCCGGTCACGTCCAGATCGAGCGCGGTGCGCAGGGGGGTGATGATTCTGAAGTGCATGACGGGGCAGGGAATCAGGATTTCTCGACGGTGTCAATGCCGCCCTTCATGTAGAAGTTGCCTTCCGGCACGGAGTCCCACTTGCCGTCCAGGATTTCGGCGAAGCCGCGCACGGTCTCTGCCACGGGGACGTACTGGCCCTTGATGCCGGTGAACACCTCTGCCACGCTGAAGGGCTGGGACAGGAAGCGCTGAATCTTTCGGGCGCGGCTCACTGTCAACTTGTCTGCTTCGGAGAGCTCGTCCATGCCGAGAATGGCAATCATGTCCTGCAAATCCTTGTAGCGCTGGAGGGTCTGCTGCACACCGCGTGCCACGCGGTAGTGCTCCTCGCCCACGAGCTCCGGGGAAAGTGCCTTGGAGGTGGAGGCCAGCGGGTCCACGGCGGGGTAGATACCCTGGGCGGCCAGCGCACGCTCCAGCACCACGGTGGAGTCCAGGTGGGAGAAGGTGGTGGCGGGGGCGGGGTCGGTCAGGTCGTCTGCGGGCACATACACGGCCTGCATGGAGGTGATGGAGCCTTTGCGGGTGGAGGTGATGCGCTCCTGCAGACCTGCCATTTCCTCGGCCAGGTTGGGCTGGTACCCCACGGCGGAGGGGGTACGGCCCAGAAGGGCGGACACTTCGGAACCGGCCTGGGAGAAACGGAAGATGTTGTCCACGAAGAGCAGCACGTCGCGGTTTTCCTCATCGCGGAAATATTCGGACATGGACAGGGCAGAAAGTGCCACGCGCAGACGGGCTCCGGGCGGCTCGTTCATCTGGCCGTACACCAGAGCCACTTTGGAGTTTTCCGGGTTTTCCTGGTCGATAACGCCGGATTCGCTCATTTCCATGTAGAAGTCGTTACCCTCGCGGGTGCGTTCACCCACGCCGGCGAACACGGAGAGACCGGAGTGTGCCTTGGCGATGTTGTTGATGAGCTCCATGATGAGCACGGTCTTGCCCACACCGGCACCACCGAAAGAACCGGCCTTGCCGCCCTTGAGGAAGGGGCAGATGAGGTCAATCACCTTGATGCCGGATTCCAGCACTTCGGAAGAGGTGGCCTGTTCTTCCAGAGAGGGAGCTTCGCGGTGAATCGGATAGCGCTTTACGTCTTCCAGCTGGCCCTTTTCGTCCACGGTCTCGCCGAGTACGTTGAAGATGCGGCCCAGCACCTTGGGTCCGACGGGCACGGAGATGGGAGCCCCGGTGTCCACCACGTCCATACCGCGCTTGAGACCATCGGTGGAGCTCATGGCAACGGTACGCACCCAGCCATCGGAGAGGTGCTGTTCCACCTCCAGTACGAGGGTGCGGGGCTCGCCTTCTACCTCATAGCTCACGGAGAGGGCGTTGTAAATGGCGGGCATCTGCGCCTGGGAGAAGTCGACGTCTACCACGGCGCCGATAATCTGCACGATTTTACCTGTGTTCATAAGAGAAATGTGATTTTTGAAGATGTTTGAGTGGGATGAAGCGGGGGATTATTCCATGGCCTTCATAGCCGTGGTGATTTCGAGAAGTTCGTTGGTAATCTGGGTCTGGCGCGCCTTGTTGTATTCCAGCGTGAGTTCGCCGATGAGGGTTTTTGCATTCTCTGTGGCGGATTTCATGGCGACCATACGGGCGGACTGCTCGGAGGCTTTACCCTCCAGCACCTGCTGGGTGAGGAGGTTGGCAAAGTAGAGCGGCAGGATGGAGGAAAGCAGGCTGCCTGCGCCGGGTTCCAGCAGGAAGTTGGCGTTGTTGTCATCCTCTGTATCATCCTGTGCGGCCACGGCGAGCAGCTCTTCCGGGGTGATGGGCAGCAGCTCCACAATCTGAGGTTTCTGTACCATCACGTTGATGAACTTCTGGTAGGCCACGGTCACAGTCTTGTACGTGCCGTCCAGGAAAGCGTTGCGGATAAAATCCAGAATCGGTTTGAGCTCTGCCTCATCAAAGCTGTCGCCCAGGCTGAAGGAGGCCACCAGATTGCGTCCCGTGCGGGCAAACTGAGGATTGAGCTTGGCGCCGATGGTGATGTAGTCCGCCTCTGCGGGGCAGGCGGTAATCACCTCCTTGAAGAGGTTGGAGTTGAGCCCTCCGCAGAGTCCGCGGTCGGTGTTGATGACAACCACCAGCAGCTTGCCCGTCTCTTTCCGCTGCATGAGCGGGGAGGAGCACTCCGCGATGGTGTCCTGCAGGTGCTTGAACACGTTGGCAAGCGCGCTGATGTAGGCACGGCCGTTCAGTGCAAGCTCCTGAGCACGACGCATCTTCGCAGACGCAACCATCTGCATCGCCTTGGTAATCTGCGATGTGTTGCGTACGGACTTGATGCGCCGTTTGATATCTCTCAGGCTGGCCATGTTGTTACTTCTTCAGGCGGGATTTGAAGGTGGTGATGAACTCCTGCAGCTTCGAGTCAATCTCGGGCGTCAGGGCCTTTTCGGCATCAATGGCTGCCAGCAGCTCCGGGGCATTCATGGCGGCTTCTTCCTCCATGGCTTTCTGCACCTTGCGGATGTCCTCCACGGCCACGTCATCAAGGAAGCCGCGCTGGATGGCGTAGAGGTCAATCACCTCGATGGCGAGGCTCTTGGGCTCATACTGGCCCTGTTTGAAGAGCTCTACGATGCGGCGACCGCGCTCCAGCTTGGCCTTGGTGTTGGCATCCAGATCGGAACCGAACTGGGCGAATGCCTGGAGTTCTTCGAACTGGGCGAGGTCGAGCTTCACGGAGCCGGCGAGCTTCTTCACAATCTTGGTCTGGGCGCTGGAGCCCACGCGGCTCACGGAGATACCCACGTTGATGGCGGGGCGCACACCCTGGTAGAAGAGGTCGGTATCCAGGAAAATCTGACCGTCGGTGATGGAGATGACGTTGGTGGGGATGTAGGCGGAGACGTCACCGGCCTGTGTTTCGATGATGGGCAGGGCGGTGAGAGACCCACCCTTACGGCCGCCTTCGCTGTTGATGCGGGCAGCGCGCTCCAGCAGGCGGCTGTGCAGGTAGAACACGTCGCCGGGATAGGCTTCACGGCCGGAGGGACGGCGCAGGATGAGCGATACCTGGCGGTAGGCCACGGCGTGCTTGGAGAGGTCATCATACACAATCAGAGCGTCCTTGCCCTGGTCCATGAAGTATTCACCCATGGCGCAGCCGGCGTAGGGAGCCAGGTACTGCATGGCGGCACTGTCGGATGCAGAGGCAACCACCACCACGGTGTAAGGCATGGCGCCGCTTTCCTCCAGCTTGGCTACCAGTCGGGAGATGTTGGCGCGTTTCTGACCGATGGCCACATAGATGCTGTAGAGCGGGCGATAGCCGGCGTTGCCGCTTTCCTCTGCGCGTCGGTTCTGGTCTGCCTGGGAGATGATGGTGTCAATGGCGAGGGCGGTTTTGCCGGTGGAGCGGTCGCCGATGATGAGCTCGCGCTGCCCGCGACCAATCGGAATCATGGCATCAATGGGCAGGATGCCCGTCTGTACCGGCTGGTTCACGCCCTGGCGGGAGATGATACCGGAGGCAATCTTTTCCACGGGATAGTAACCGGAGGCCTGGATGGGTCCCTTGCCGTCCAGCGGGTTGCCCAGGGTGTCTACCACGCGGCCGAGCAATCCGGAACCCACGGGCACCTGAAGCAGTTTGCCGGTGGTCTTGCAGGTGTCGCCTTCCTTGAGGGCGGCACCGGAGCCGATGAGCACGGCACCCACCTCGTGTTCTTCGAGGTTCATGGCCAGCCCCATGACACCGCCGGGGAATTCAATCATTTCGTTCAGCATGGCGTCGCTGAGGCCTTCAATGCGGACAACGCCGTCGCCGATGGATTTAATGACGCCGATATTCTCGCTGACGGAGGCAGAGGTGGCGTTGCGGATTTGTGCTTCGAGTTCTTGTACGATGTTGCTCATACCGTGGATTGGAAATTAAGGGGTTCTCAGATGCGGGAAAGCCGTTCGATTCGGGATTTGATGGAGGCGTCGGTCACCTGGTCGCCCACGCGGACGGTGATGCCGGCAATGAGGGAGGAATCCACCTGCCAGTCATAGATGAGCCCGTTCCTGCGGGTGTTGAGTCGGGCGCAGATGGCGTTTTTCTCGCTGTCCGGCAGGGGGACGGCGCTGGTGATGGTGGCGGTGCGGGCTTCCTGCTCCAGCCGCACCAGATTGGTGAATGCGGTCAGCAGGGCAATGTAGTTGCGCGGCTTGCCGGCCACGATGCCGGCTGCCACCTTGCGTACGTTTTCCTCAATCAGCAGACCCTCCGGGCTCATGCAGAGGCGCATGAGTCGGCGCGCCTGGGCCTGTATGTCCTTGGTGATTTTCATATCGGCAGCTTTCCGGTAAAAAGGGTGCTTTTACAGGTGGGAGATGGCCTCGGCGTTGATGCGGCGGTGGTCCTCCTCAGTCAGAACCTTGCCGGTAACCTGTGCGGTAGCCTGGGCAACGAGACGGGCAAATTCGCCCTTGAGGGCATCTTTCTCCCGCTGGGTATCCAGCACAGCCTGCTTGCGGGCATTTTCAATGACGGCCTGAGCCTCTGCGCTGGCTTTGGCAGAGAGCTCATCCTGGAGCTTGGCGGCGGTGGCGCGGGCGTGTTCCATCTCTTTGCGGCCGGATTCGCGGGCCTCATCCATAATTTTTTCGCCGGCTGCCTGCACTTCTGCCAGCTCCTTCTGACTGCGGACATGCATTTCCTCACCTTCCTCGATGCGCTTGCGGCGCTCCTCCAGCAGGGTCATGATGGGCTTGAGCCCGAACTTGACGATGATGAACACCAGGAGGGTGAAAGCAATGCAGTGCGCGATGAATGCCTCGGCGTGCAGACCGAAGGTTTGCGGGAGTTCCTGAATACCTGCTGCGAGAAGCGGTTGGTACATATTCTTGAGATGGAGTTATGGGTGAAGAAAAGAGAAAGGGGGCGGGAATCGCGTGTCGTACACGCGATTCCAAGGTGTGAAAGTTGTCTTATCAGGACATGAAGATGGCCACGAAAGCAACACCTTCCACCAGAGCGGCCATAATGATGGAGATGGTAAGCACCTGACCGGAGGCGCCGGGGTTGCGGCCGGTGGATTCTGCGGCCTTCATACCAATGAGACCTACACCGAGACCTGCACCGATAACGGCCAGACCGGCTTTGATGGAGGCGGTGGCGAGCATGGGAGCTAACATAATATGTGTTTTCTGTTTTTTGTTGTTTGTGTGTTGTGAGAAACCCGCCGGTGACACGACTTGCTGCATGTTCCACCGGGCGGGAAGGGAATCAGGCGTGTTCACTCTCACCATCGCCCACCTGCGTCCGCAGGAAAATGGCGGTGAGCATCAGGAACACCAGCGCCTGGACGAAACCAACGAGGATTTCCAGACACATGAAGGGGAACGCCGCCAGGGCGCTGAGAATGGGATTGGAGGAAATGTTGAGCATTTGCTCCAGAATGGCCTCGCCGGCATAGATGTTGCCGAAAAGTCGTGCCGCCAGTGCAACGGGGCGGATGCCGATGGAGAGAACCTCAATCACCCCCACAAAGAAGAAAATGGGCAGCAGGAGTGTTTTCAGCAGTCCCTTGAGGCCGCCTTTCGGCCCGAAAATGTGCAGCAGGAAATGCTTGATGCCTTGCTCTCTCAGCGACCAGATAAACCACAGCATGGCGTAGAACAGCCCCAGGAACAGGGTGATGTTCAAATCGGCGTTGGCTCCACGCAGCAGGGGCTTACCCTCGTAGGTGATTTCTCCCACGCCGGGCAGCAGTCCCATGTAGTTGCTCAGCAGAATAAGCAGGAAAATGCTGGCAAAATACCAGAAATAGCGCTTGGTGAGGTAGGGGCCGGCCAGGCCGGAAACAAAGTTATACAGCGATTCAAAAATCCATTCGACAAAGTTTTGCAGCTTGCCCGGGACTTTTTCCATTCTGCGGGTAGCAATCCGCAGCAGAAGGGTGAGCACAATCACGGCTGCGGCCATCATGACCAGAGAGTTGGTGATGGGCAGGCTGTGCCCCGGCCAGAAAGGGACATCGATATTCCACAGCACCGGGGCATCATTAGAGAGTTTGTGTGCCTCTTCAGATGCCTGAGCTACCCCACAGAACAGAGCCATACCACAACATGCGAGCTTTTGGAAGAGAGATTTCATCGCGATAACGTCTAAAGTTAACACCTGTTTTCCCCATTCGTCAAGCAAAAAACTGTTTCGTATGCTAAAGAATTATTCTTTTGCCATCGGGGGCAGGGTGATGGTGAAGATGGTTCGCTCTCCGGGGATGCTGTCTGCGGAGATGCGGCCACCGTGGGCCTCTACGGCGTGGCGGACGATGGAAAGCCCCAGCCCGGTGCCCTTGATGGCTGCGGAGGTGTTGGCGCGGTAGAATCGGTTGAAGATGAAGGGGAGGTGCTCAGGCGGAATGCCCACGCCATTGTCCGCGACGGCGATGGTGACGCCAGAGTCATCCTGGGTGGCTGTCAACTGCACACAAAGGCCGGGAGACGGGTTGTTTTTGAGGGCATTTTCCATGAGGTTGAAGAGAATCTGCGCCCAATAGAACTTGTCACCATGCAGGGTAAGACCGTCGGCGGGGATATCACACGTGAGACGGGCGTTCTGTGCCTGAGCCATGCTTTCCAGCCGTGCCAGTACCTCCTGTGTCACGACGGAGAAATCGAAATTCGCCATGCGTAGATAGCCCTTTTCCGCGTTTTCCAATCGGGAGATGGTGAGCATGTCCTCCACCAGTCTCACGATGCGGTCGGCATGCTTTTTCATGAGCATCAGGGCATGGCTGCGAGCTTCGGTGTCATCGGCCATCTCTGAGTCCTCGGTGAGCGATTCCAGATAGCCGCGGATGATGGTGAGCGGAGTGCGGAGCTCATGGGAGGCGTTGGCCACAAAATCGCGGCGTATCATCTGGGTGCGGTGCAGCTCGGTGATGTCATGAAAGACAATGCCGATGAGCCCTTCCTCGTTTTGCAGCGGCGTCACCTTGGCGCGGTAGACTCGCTCTTCCGAATTCAGGGGAACAGAGAGGGTGAAGCGAGCCTGTTCCGAGCAGTCTGCTGCCTTTTGTATCAGACTGCGGAGTTCGGATTCCGGCAGATAGCGCAGAAGGTTGACGCTGTGGCCGGCATTGATGCCGAGCAGTCTGCCGGAGGCCGTGTTGGCCATGACCAGTCGCCCGGATTTGCGAATGAGCAGGAACGGCACTCCCAACGCCTCCAGAAAGAGAGATTTGTCCTTGCGGACGTGTTCTTCCAGTTCTCGGAGCATGAGCCGCAGGTGCTCCAGTTCATCGTGATCGCTGCGACTGCGGCGGCGCTGCGCAGCCATCTGGCTGTGCAGGAAGATGAATGGCAGAATAAAGGCTACCACCATCAGCCCCAGGGCTATGTTCCAGGATACGGTCATGTGCGGAATCCCTTTTTCGGTCACATCCTACCATGTCGTACCGCTTTTTCAAGTCAAAAGGGGCGATGTGGCGGATTTGTCACACTCGCCTCCCCCCCACCCACCACCGAATGGATGAGTTCAATGTGTGAAAAACGGAAATTTTTCACGTTGTCCATCGTACATTGGACTTTGTACTTTCCCGCAGAGCTGCAAAAAAGCCCCTGCTCATGTGGGAGCAGGGGCTGATGAAAACGTGTCGATTGCCTTATTTGGCAGCCTTGGCGGCGGTCCGAATCTTGTCTGCAAACGGATAGGTACGCAGGCCGGTGACGCGGCCGTTTTCATTTACATCAAATCCGTAGTGACGGTCGCCGATGCGGATATCGGTGATGTAGCCCTTGTCATTGCGGGTAAGCCAGTGTATTCGGGATTGAAGTTGACCATGGGTGGGTTGCCTTCACCCCAGAGGTGCAGCATGGCCAGCTTATTCTGCCCGGCGGAGAGCACGTCTAGTATAACGTTCGATAAATAACTAGTGTCTCGACGAGTTAGTTCTTTACAATATACAATCTTGTTTATCTATTGTAATACAAATGGTTGTTCGCCGGTTTTATTGTATACAACTTGCTAGACGAGACACTAGTATATTGTTCGGTGAATGATTCCACAAGTTTGCAAAGGAAAAATTGGAAATTGTCGGGCATTTTGCACGCCGCAGGCGTGCGGAATTTCAGAGCCCGTGAGGGCGGTAGCGCTTAGGCCGGCGGTTCCGTCTTCGCCAAGGCTTCACCGCGACAGGGGAGCAGCGTTAGCTGCGGCCTGCGTGGGCGCAGCAAGCGAGTGTTAGCGAGACACGAAGCTCCGAACCCCTGTTTTTCGAAGGAAATAAAAAGGGAACCCCGTGAAACGGTGGTGACAGCAAACCATCGCACCAGGCATAGCTCGCTGTCACCACAGGTTCCCTGGGTTCCTTTATAATTGCTTCGTGAACAGGGGCTACGCGCTTCGCGCTCTGCCTCTGTCTAATCTCCGTCGCCCGTTCCGCAGGCTTTAAATTTCCTCGGGCTTCCAGCCCGACAAATTTCCATTTATCCACCGATGCGTCTATTTCGGCTGTTTAGCTATTTGTCGAACGCTATACTAGGAAGAACACCACTTCGTTGATGTTGGACTTGTAGCCCTGGAGTGCCGGAATCGGCATCGCGGGAGATGACAACGTGATGCCATCCGGTGTCGTTCATCGGCTCCGGATTCATCACCACGGGAAAGGAAAAATGATGGAGATTGTTCATACGCTTGCATGATAACAAGAACAGGGTGGGGCTTGGAAAGAAAAAAACACGTATGGGGCAGATTATTTGTGCCGCTTTTGCTGCGAGCGCTCCTGCTGTGTTTTCACATGTGATTTTCATTGACAAGGCAGGGGTGCGGGTGTAGAGTCTGCTCTGTTATGAAGACACAATATGTTCTGCCGACGTATGGATGTGCACCCTTTGAAGCGGTGCGGGGTGAGGGCTCGTATCTGTATGATTCGTCGGAGCGACGTTATGTGGATTTCTGTGCCGGCATAGCCACCTGCTGTCTGGGGCATGCTCACCCGGCCGTGGTAGAGGCCGTTTCCCGTCAGGCTGCTACGCTCATGCATTGCTCCAACCTGTACGGCATTCCCGGCCAGGCAGAAGTGGCTGAGCTGGTGGTGGAGAAGATGATAGGGATTCCCGGCCGAGTGTTCTTCTGCAACTCCGGGGCAGAGGCTAATGACGGCATTATCAAGGTGGCGCGTCGTTTCGGTCACCGCCGTCCTGCTGCGGATGGCTCTCCCCGTTATGAGGTGATTACATTCAACAAGAGTTTCCACGGTCGCACCCTTGGCGCCATGGCTGCCACGGGACAGGCAAAAATTCAGGTGGAGTTCGATCCGCTGCTGGTGGGGTTCAAATATGTCGATTTCAATGATTTGGATGCGCTGAAAGCCGCCGTGTCAGAGGTGACCTGCGGTATCATGCTGGAGGCCATTCAGGGCGAGGGCGGGGTGAATCCCGTCACGCCGGAGTTCCTGCGCGGGGTGGCGGCGCTCTGCAAGGAAAAGGACCTGCTGCTCATGATAGACGAGGTGCAGTGCGGTTATTGCCGCTGCGGTGCCACAATGGGCTGGAAGGCCGTCTGCCCGGAGGTTGAACCGGATTTGGTCTCCTGTGCCAAGGGAATGGGCGGCGGTTTCCCCATGGGTTGCTTCTGGGTAAGCAATCGCGCCATTGACGGGCAGGGAACGGAGTTGTCCTCCATCATGGGTGCCGGGTCGCACGGCTCTACTTTCGGCGGCACGCCGCTGGCCTGTGCGGCTGCAAAAGCCGTTATTACCGAACTGATTGCCGGGAAGTATGAGGAGCGCGCCGCCCGTCTGGGCGAGGTTGTCAAATCCACCGTGGAAGGCTGGAATCTTCCCTGCGTGGAGACGGTGCGCGGCAAGGGGCTGCTGCGTGGTATCGGGCTGCGCAAGGGCAGCTTTGCCGTGCCGGAGGGGCTGACACCTGCAGCCCATGTGAATGCGCTCTGCCGCGAGGCCGGCCTGCTGGCCTGTCCCGCCGGCCCGGATACGCTGCGTCTCATACCTGCGCTCAATATCCCGGAAGAAGTGCTGGAGGAAGGGCTCGCCATTCTCAAATCCGTGTTGGAAAAGCTGGCGTAAATCCTGCAAGAAGCTTGACTTTGCCTGAGATTTCTGCTATATAACCCGCAACAGCTATGCTTCAGGAATATTTTTCAGCTCTCATCCAGTTAATCGCCGGCTTCGGTTTCGCCGGGCTCATTATCATTCTGAGCGTGATTTTCGGTCGCCGTGCCAAGATGGGGCAGGGTGCCGATGTGCCGTATGAATGCGGTAACGTGCCGGATGGTGACGGCGCACCTGCGTTCTTCTCCGTCAAGTTCTATCTGGTGGCCATTCTCTTCCTGGTGTTTGACCTGGAGGTGGTGTTCCTGTATCCCTGGGCGCTGGGCTTCAAGGATTTCGTGCTGAACAACGGCGCGGCTTTCGGAGCCATGACGGTGTTTATCGCGGTGCTGATGATTGCCTATCTCTATGCCGTGGGCAAGGGCGTCGTGGTGTGGCACCGCAACCCCGCCCCCCGCAGCCGCGGTTGACGCTGTTCCCATGGAACTTTTTTTATAGAATTTCAAATGACAGCGCACCGCCCGGTGCGCTGTTTGTTTTCCCCCTCATCCTCCATTCGTTATGAAGACCACAGCTGCTGAACGCCGCGCCGCCTTGCACCGCATCCTCGGAGAACGCATTTTTATCCTGGACGGCGGTATGGGCACCATGATTCAGAAACACAGGCTTGCCGAGACTGATTATCGCGGCACACGTTTTGCGGATGCCGCTCAATACCCGCAGGATTTGCAGAATAACAACGACGTGCTGTCGCTCACGCGGCCGGAGATTCTGCGCGGAATATATGATGCCTATTATGATGCCGGGTCGGATATGGTGAGCACTTGCACCTTCTCCTCCACTTCGCTGGGGCAGCATGAGTTCTTTCACCATGAACCGGCTTGCCGCCACGACCGGGATTATTACGAGCGAGTCTTACAGGATGCTCCGCTGTCCGCTCTGGTGCGGGAGATGAATCTTGCGGCCTGTCGTGTGGCTCGCGAGGCGGCAGAGGCTGCGGAGGCGCGTCTGGGGCGTCCCTGTCTGGTCGGTGGCTCCATTGGGCCGATGGCGGTGACCGCCTCACTTTCCCCGGAGGTGAATGACCCCGGCTTCCGTGCGGTGAACTTTGACCAGCTGCGCCGCGCCTACCGTGCACAGGTAGAGGCTCTTACCGACGGCGGGGTGGATGTGCTGATGCTGGAGACGATATTTGACACCCTCAATGCCAAGGCCTGCATCTATGCCATTGAGGAGCTGCGCGAGGAACGGGAGCTGCCCCCGCTCATGATCAGCTTTACTGTGACCGATCGTGCGGGTCGCACGCTTTCCGGCCAGACGGTGGAGGCGTTCTGGAACTCCGTGCGCCATGCCGCGCCGTTGTCCATCGGAATGAACTGTGCGCTGGGGGCAGACCTCATGCTGCCTTTTGCCCGCGAACTGTCCGCGCTGGCCGATTGCGCCGTGAGTATGTACCCGAATGCGGGGTTGCCCGACCCGCTCAGCCCCACGGGCTACGCCCACAGCGCGGCGCACATGGCCGGAATTCTGCGTGAGTATGCGGCAGAGGGGCTGCTCAACATGGTGGGCGGCTGCTGCGGTACTACGCCGGAATACATTGCCGCCATTCGTGAAGCCGTGGCGGGATATGCTCCGCGTCCGATACCGACCCACGTCCCCGATGGTTCGATGCGTCTGGCGGGGTTAGAAGCCATGAACCATCACCGCAGCGAGGGTATCCTCTTTGTCGGTGAGCGTTGCAACGTGGCGGGCTCGCCGAAGTTTGCGCGTCTCATCCGTGAGGGAAAGTATGAGGAAGCTGTTTCCATTGCCCGCCAGCAGGTGGAGAAAGGGGCTCGTGTGCTGGATTTCTGCTTCGACGATGGCATGATTGACGGCCCTGCGGCCATGACCCGTTTCCTGAATCTGGTGGCGGCAGAGCCGGATATCGCTCGCGTGCCGTTCATGGTGGATTCCTCCAAGTGGGAGATTATTGAAGCGGGCCTGCGTTGCCTGCAGGGCAAGGGTATCGTGAACTCCATCTCTCTGAAGAACGGCGAGGAGGAATTCCTGCGTCAGGCTCGCATCATTCGCCGCTACGGTGCAGCCGTGGTGGTGATGGGCTTTGATGAAAAAGGTCAGGCCTGTGTCCGGCAAGACCGCATTGATATTGCCCACCGCGCCCACCGTCTGCTCACGGAGGTGGTCGGTTTCCCGGAGGAAGATATCATCTTCGACCCGAACGTGCTGACGGTAGGCACCGGCATTGCCGAACATGCCAACCATGCGCTGCATTTCTTTCAGGCTGCGGAGGAAATACACCGCAGCCACCCGTTGTGCCACATTTCCGGCGGCATTTCCAACGTCTCATTCTCGTTCCGCGGCATCAATCCCGTGCGTGAGGCCATGCACTCCGCTTTCCTGCATCATGCGGCGCTGGGGGGGCTGGATTTGTGCATCGTGAATGCGGCGCTGATGGATGATTATGAGAAGTTGCCTGCGCACCGCCGCAAGCTGGTGGAGGATGTGCTGCTGAATGTCAGCGAGGAAGCCACGGAGTGCCTCATTTCCTATGCTCAGGAATTGGCCGCGGCAAAGGAGCGCGAGAAAGCGACGGCCTCTGCCGCCCCGAAGGCTGCCGCACCCGTTGCAGAGTGGCGCAGCCGCCCGGTGCAGGAGCGCCTGGCTCACGCGCTCGTCAATGGTATCACGGATTTCATTGAGCCCGACACACGCGAGGCGCTGGAGCGCTGCGGCACACCGCTGGCCGTGATAGAAGGGCCGCTCATGGAGGGCATGAAACAGGTTGGTGAACTGTTCGGCGCAGGTAAGATGTTCCTGCCGCAGGTGGTGAAGAGTGCCCGCGTGATGAAGCAGAGCGTGGCTATCCTGACGCCTCTGCTGAATGATGCTGCCGGTTCGGCCTCCTCTGCCGGTACGGTGGTGCTGGCAACTGTCAAGGGCGATGTTCATGACATCGGCAAGAACATCGTCAGCGTGGTGCTGTCCTGCAATGGCTTCCGGGTGGTCGACCTCGGGGTGATGGTTCCCTGTGAGGACATCCTGGCGGCTATCGAGCGCGAAAACGCGGATATTGTGGCGCTTTCCGGACTCATTACGCCCTCTCTGGATGAAATGGCGAAGGTGGCGGCGGCGCTGGAAGCCGCCGGGCATACGCTGCCGCTGATGGTGGGCGGTGCAACCACGAGCCCGCTGCATACCGCTCTCAAACTGGCTCCTCATTACCCCTCCGGCGTGGTGGTGCAGACGGCGGATGCCTCTACCATTGTGCCTGTGGCCGCCTCTCTGCTGAGCGCGGAGCGGGAGCAGGTCATGGCCGGTATCAAGGACGAGCAGAAGCGCCGATGCGAGGAATTTGAGGAGAAAAATACCCCACTCATGCCGCTGGAGCAGGCGCGTGCCCGGGCGTTGAATATCGACTGGGCGGCCCAGCCGCAACCTGTGCCGAGTCGCACCGGCGTGTTCACAGTCGGCGTGCCCGGCGGCTGTGTCTGTCACACTCCGCAGCCGGACTATGCTCTGAGCTGGCAGCAGCTGCTGGATGCGGCCGATTGGAGCATCCTGCTGCGCTTCTTTGAGCTCCAGAGTGTCTGGAATCCTGCCCGTGGGGCATTCCACAGCAATGCGCCCGCCGATAAGACGGCTCAGGCGGTGCAGCTCATGGACGATGCCCGCGCTCTCTTTGCCCGCGCACAATCGGAAGCCCGCCTGAAAGCCCGCGCCGCTGTCGGTATCTGGCCTGCTCACCGTGCGGGGGATGATATTGTGGTGGAGGGGGGGACGGTTCTGCGCACCATGCGCCAGCAGACCGTCAGTGATAAACCTCGCCTGGCGCTGGCCGACTTTGTTGCGCCGCAGGGGCAGGGGGGGTATGTCGGTGCTCTCCAGCTCTCTGTCACCGGGGGGGAGGAATGGGCTGCGGAGTTCGATGCGGCCAATGATACCTACAATTCACTGCTCTGCGCTGCCCTCTGCAACATGCTGGCAGAAGCTCTCGCAGAATGCACTCACGAGGTCATCAATCAAATTTGGCCGCCGATGGGCGGCGATGCTCGCACGTCTGTGCGACCCGCCTGCGGCTATCCCTCGCAGCCCGACCATTCAGAGAAAGAAATCATCTTCTCCCTGCTGGATGCCACCACCCGCACCGGTGCCACGCTCACGGATTCCTGTATGATGCAGCCCGCTTCCTCCGTCTGTGCACTCGTGTTCAATCACCCGCAGGCGCGCTATTTCGCCGTCGGCCCCATCGGGGATGACCAGCGCGTCGACTATGCCGCCAGAAGGTAAATGGTTTTTGCTTTACACTCATTGTTGGTTTTGGTAGTATCTACCCCACACTTAGCGATTATAACTGAAGCGTGAAGTATGTTTTATCGGCTGATTGAGCAGAAGCGGGACGAATGGTTCAGCTCCGATGGTTGTACTGTTCGGAACTTGTTGTCTTACATAGAGACAACGGGGAAGATGCGCGATGCTCAGGTGGAAGCCATCAAGACATACTTGTTTCTCAAAATAGCGTGTAGAAACAGACCTCTGTGGGAATTGTTCGCAGTTGGTTGTTTTAATTCTCTGGATATCGACGCAGTAAGCGGAACTCCCGCTGCTCATGCGGAGTTACGAAGGAATCCGGCGGCTGCGGCTTTGCTGGAGTATGCATGTCTGCGTGACAAAAAAGGTAAGCAGCTTTCCCCTCAGTTGGAGAAGCATATCCTCTCGCATACATCGTCAATTGATTGTGTCAGTGCTTTCCGGGATATTTTTTACGGTGTCAGTTATACTGATTATTTGTTCAGTCTGCCGATGGGCGCCGGCAAGACCTACCTGATGGCGGCATTTATATATCTGGACTTGTATTTTGCGCAGCTTGAGCCGGATAACCCTGCGTTTGCTCACAATTTCATGGTGTTGGCGCCATCCGGCCTTAAGTCATCCATCGTGCCCAGTCTGCGTTCCATCCGCAACTTTGATCCGTCATGGATAATACCGGAACCCACCGCATCGCAATTGAAGCGACTGATTCATTTTGAGGTGTTGGATGAGCAGCGATCTGCAAGCAAGAGTAACCGCGTGAAGAATCCGAATGCTCAAAAGCTGGCAAACCTGCAGCCCTTTGATGACATGATGGGGCTAGTGGCTATCACCAATGCGGAAAAAGTCATTTTGGATAGGGTGGATAATTCTGATGAGGACTTATTACTGTCTGCAGATGAACGCAAGAAAACTTATCTTGCCAACGAATTGCGCCATTTTATCGGTAAAATACCGCATCTTGCCATTATCATTGATGAGGTGCACCATGCGGCCGATGGTGAGATAAAGCTTCGCAAGGTGGTGAATCAGTGGTCGGCAACGGGGCATTGTACAGGTGTTCTCGGGTTTTCCGGCACACCCTATCTGGAGAAAGCGGAAAACGTGTTGCTGGGAGACAGTTTCTCTATCCGAAATACGGATTTATCCAATGTCGTCTACCATTATCCTCTGGCTCAGGGGATAGGCAATTTCCTGAAGATTCCGGTGGTGAAGCATGTGGAGGAGTCCTCTGAGGATGTGATTCGCCGTGGTGTGCGTGAGTTTTGCTCGGAATACAGTGATACCGTGTACCACGATGGTACCTGCGCCAAGCTTGCCATTTATTGCGGACTAATTGAGAATCTGGAGGAAACGGTGTATCCCATCGTGGCGGAAATTTTGGCGGAGCAGGGGATGAACCCGACGGAAACCGTTCTGAAATATCATGGCGGGAATAAGGTTTACCCGCAGCCGGAGAACTCCGAGTACGAGTTTGCTTCACTTGACACCCCTTTGTCGAAAATTCGCGTAGTGCTGTTGGTGCAGATAGGCAAGGAGGGCTGGGACTGCCACAGTCTGACTTCTGTTATTCTGCCGCATGAGAAATCCTGCCCCCGTAACATGGTGTTGCAGACCTGTTGTCGTTGCCTGCGCCAGGTGCAGCGTCATGCTCAGGAGACGGCACTCATCTGGCTGAATGAGTCTAATGCTTCTATCCTTAACAAACAACTTATGCAGCGTCAGAATATCAGCCTGCGTGAGTTCTGTGCCGGCCCGGCTTCTAAAACCCGTCTACTCAATCGGTATTCCCGGATGAATGTTCAGAAGGTACCGCCTATTGACTTCTACCAGCTGAAAGTGCGTTACGAAACTCTGGTGCTTGAGAATGCGCCCGATACTGCAGCCCGATTGAGGCAGCTTCAGCAGGTGTCTGCTGCTGAAACTAAACTTGTTCATACTCAGGATTTGGAAGGACGGGAACTCTCCTTGTATGAGGCAGAGGTGATGTCCGATTCGCAAGCGCCCATTACTTTTAACGCCTGGCTGCATGATATTGCCAAAGGCTCGTTTGCATCGCTCAGCGTGGCGCAACTCAAAGAGCATGAAGATACACTCAGAAAGCTTTATGCAAAAATCAGTGCCGGAAATGAGGTCGGTTATGATGTGCTGCGCCCGGAGTTTGACCACACACGCATTAAATCTCTCATACGTCAGGCTTTTGTTCCGAAGCGTGATTTTGTGTCTTGTGAGGATATTATTTCCACCTCCGCCTCCCTCCTGCAGATTAACAGACTGACCTCGCCCGTTGCTGCTGCGGAGTCCGCTATCTATCATCCTGAGCCGGAGGAAGTGGAGAAAATCATGCAGGCAGATGCTGCACCTCAGCAGGTGGCTCTGACGTCTGAGATGCAGGCTCTCATGGAGCAACTGAAAGCTCTCGGTGGCGCTGTTTCCTTTGCGTCTCAACAGCATGAGGAGCGGCATCGCACCTATCACTACCTCCCCTATCATTTTGACAGCCGCATGGAAGTGGAGTTCTTTACGCGCTTGCTTGCCCTTCAAAGCCTGAAAGATAAAAATCTGGAGTTCTATTTCAATGGTGATGATACCCTTACGGAATTCAAGATAGAATGCTATCACCGTTCCGGTCAATCTTGGCAGTACATTGGGCGCTATGTACCGGATTTTCTGCTTCTTTCCCGCGCTCCCGATGGAGGGGTGCACAAGGTCATCATCATTGAGACTAAGGGCGAGGGTTTCGCTGCCAAGCATGAAAAACGACGCTCGTTTATGGAAAATGAGTTTATTCGTAAGAACAACGAGCGTTTTGGCTATGCCCGCTTCGATTACCTTTATCTGGAGGATACCATGCCGATGGATTCCTTACTGGCTAAGACTCACAAAGCTGTTATTTCTTTCTTTAACGATTAATTTTTCTACCTATGGCTGTTCGTTACGTCCCTTATTTCCCCGATACGCTGCAAGGGCAGGCTTTGCTGGATAATTTTGTCCGTACTCGCAGAATCCTGCGTTACAGGGACAACGATGCCGTGGTGGAGCGCGTGCAGCGGGGGTTGCCTCTTTATGAAATGGAGCTGCAGGAGCGCGTGGGCGATAATCCCGATGGTAATCTGGTCATTCGCGGAGAGTGCGTTTCTGCTTGTGCTTACCTGAAGGATAAGGGAATCGAGGTGGATCTGGTTTATATCGACCCGCCTTTTGCCAGCGGTGCCGATTATGCCAAGAAGGTTTACATCCGCCGTAATCCTAAGGTGGCCGAGGCTATCTCTCAGGCTGAGGCGGAGCTCGATATGGATGAACTCAAAGCCTTCGAGGAAAAAATGTACGGCGATGTCTGGGACAAGGAACGCTACCTCAACTGGATGTACGAGAACCTCATGGCCATCAAATCCGTCATGAGCGAGAATGCTTCCATCTATGTCCACCTGGATTGGCACATCGGTCATTATGTCAAAATCCTCATGGATGAAATATTCGGCGAGGAGAATTTCAGGAATGAGATTACATGGCAAAGAACTGCTTCTCACAATGACAGCGTGGAAAATTATAGCCGAGTCAAGGATTCCATTTATTATTATTCAAAGTGTAGTGATTGCCTTTTTAATATTCAGTATTTGCCATATTCTGATGATTATATTAGTGGAGAATGGAAGCTTTCACCGAGTGGGAGATATTATAAATGTGAAAACATGTTAGACCCACAGGGCAAGATGCAGATTTATAATTTCCACGGCACAAGTGCCAGATGGCGTACTACAGCAGATAAACTGGAGGCATATTGGAATGCTCCACAGACAGATGTGCCTGATAGCCATGGTAGGATAAAACTAGGAAAAAATGGGAAGCCCATTAAACGCTGTAGAATTGTTTTCATGGATGAAGTTCCCGGAGTTCCGCTTAGCGATAATTGGAATGATATTGCGTATGTAGCGGGGCGAGCCGAGGAGCGGGTTGATTATGCAACACAAAAGCCTGAAGCCTTATTGAAGAGAATTATTTTATCTAGCAGCAATGAAGGAATGGTGGTAGCAGACTTTTTCGGAGGCAGTGGTGTGACTGCGTCAGTGGCGCAGAAGCTCGGGCGAAAGTTTATCCATGGAGACGTGGGCATCAACAGTGTCCAGACCGTGCGCCGCCGATTGGTGGAAAATGGATCATCGTTCGACATGCTGGAGGTAAAGGACGGAGTGTCGCTGTACCGCAATCCCGTGCAAACCATGGAAAAGCTTAAGAGCCTCATCCCCGGTCTGCGGAATGAGGATGCCTTGGACAAGTTCTGGGAGGGCGCTATCAGTGATTCTCAGTATGGCATGGTGCCGGTGTATTTGCCCAATCTCATGGACGGGACAACGCGCCTGCTGGATTGCGTGTTGATGAACCGAATCATCCGCGAGGCCATGCCTGATTTGCCGGAGGATACCCGTCGAGTCATTGTCTATTACATCGATATTATTGACCGGGCGGAGATAGAGGCTTTTATCCGCGAAAACAACGATTCTCTGGCAGAAATAGAGCTGCGAGACCTTAAATCGGTGCTGGATAATGTGGTGGTGGAAGATACAGCAGAATGGAGTCTGAGCGAATCAACCGACGGTATCCTCCCCTGCTGGAAAATCACTCTGGATTCCTTCTTCAGCGATCGGGTGCAGTCCAAAATTAACGAATTCAACCTTCGTGGCTACCAGCAAATGCTCAAAAAGGGTAAGGGTGAAGCATTCGCCCCCATTGTCATCAGCGAAAACGGACTCGAAACCATCGAATGGCTCAGCCTGGACTGCACAACCGCCGACAAATCTGCACCCTGGCACAGTGATGTCGAAATCTTTATCGACCGCAGCGGTTACGTTATTTTGGACGGACGGAAAACAAAATCTTTCTGGGATGGCACTATTACCGCATCGACTCGCCCCCTGCGACTCAAAATTCGCAATATCTGCGGAGATGAAACAGTATGGATAATATAAGCACTAATGGGCGCTATGAGTTATCCGAATGCGTTTCTCTCGTTCTTCGTCGCCAATGAGCCTTTGACGAGCAAATGCGAGAGAGGAGGTGGGATTGTGTCAGAAATGCTGGTAAAAAAAGGCAAAAATAATGACATGCCGTTAGCTTTCGTCGAATAAAAGGAAAACGGCAAGGTCGTAGCTTCGATGTCTCACATCCGTGCGGCGGCGGAGCGGAGGGCCTGGGTCAACTGCTCTCCGTCGACGCTGCGGAAATGCAGGCGTGGCAGACGCTCCATGCCTTTGAGCTTGGCAGAGAGATTGTATCGGATGCGTGAGATGAGGCGCTCTGTCAGGTAATCGCAGTACAGCACCACGCGCTCCGGTGCCAGAACACAGGTGAGGGATTGTATCAGGCGGCAAATCATTTCTTCTGTCAGCGTGTGGTCGCTGTAGTCCATGGTTTCCCATCGGTCGGGCAGGGGAAGCATGTGCAGGTGATTGCAGGGCAGGAGTTCTGTCTCGTTGCGGTACGCAGCCGGAGGAATCATGCCTTGCCGGCAGAGCAGGGTCAGGGTGCGTGGGCGTTTGTCTGCCAGCGCTTCTGCGGTGTTGAGCTGCCGCACGGGAATGGCGCAGCGGCGTTGCAAATGCTCTGCCAGCTCCCGCGAGAACGGGCTCTCCGGCAGATGCAGGGTGATGCGCTGCGATTTGCGTCGCCAGCGATGCGTCAGTTCATCCAGCCAGTCATCCAGCATTTCTGTCTGCAAGTGTGTGAATCGTGCCGATTTTTCCGCCAACACCCATCCGTTCATGTCCAGCTGCTCCAGGATGCCGTGGTGGACTGTGCCCTCTTCTTCCGCCCGAAAGAGAAAGACGGTGCTGTGTGTGCCGTTGTAGCGGTAGCGGACTTCCGGCCTCCCGCCGCCGGAGGGAGCCATGCCGCATTCTTTCAGGATGCCTTCCCCCACCAGTTCTTGTACCAGCCTTCCTGTCATCACATGACTCACCCCCACCGCTGCCGACATTTCCCGCCGACCGGCTTCCCCTACCTCCTGCATGTAGCTCTTCAGTCGCTCTTTCGTGTTCATGTGATACCGAACTTGTGAAACTTTGTTACAAAAGTATAGAGCAAATTCTTTTGTCCGGCAAGTCTTTTGTAAGGATATAACAGATAATTGTTTGTGATGTTCTGTCGGGATGAGGGCCGGAAAGGGCGGGAATCTAAGGCTCGACACTTGAGGAAGAATCTGGTAGTCTGGCAGCAACAGAACAACAACGTACACTCACCATGAAATACATCTTTGTGACAGGCGGCGTGGTATCCTCCCTCGGTAAAGGTCTGGCGGCTGCCTCCATCGGCACTCTGCTGGAGCACTGCGGACTGGAAGTGACCATGCAGAAGTTTGACCCCTATCTGAATATCGACCCCGGCACGATGAGCCCTTACCAGCACGGCGAGGTGTATGTGCTGAATGACGGTTCCGAGACGGACCTCGACCTGGGGCATTACGAGCGTTTCATCCACTGCCAGCTGTCCCGGCTGAACAACCTGACGAGCGGCAAGGTCTTTGAGCATGTGCTGGAGAAAGAGCGCCGCGGCGATTATCTGGGCAGCACCGTGCAGTACATTCCGCATGTGACCGACGAAATCAAGCAGCGTCTCTATGACCTGACCGAAGCCAACAAGGAGTGCGATGTCATCATCACGGAAATCGGCGGTACGGTGGGTGATATTGAGGGCTACCTCTTCCTGGAGGCCCTGCGCCAGTTTGCACTGGAGGTGGGACGCCAGAATTGCTGCTTCATTCATGTGACCCTGCTGCCCTACATCAAGGCTGCCGGTGAGACCAAGACCAAGCCGACCCAGCAGAGCGTGGCCAAGCTGCGGGAGATTGGTATTCAGCCGGACATCATCGTGTGCCGCACGGAGATGGACAACCTGACGGAGAGCGAGAAGAAGAAGATTGGTATGTTCTGCAACGTGCCGCCGCGCAATGTGGTGGCTTTCTGCGACGTGAAGCACTCCATCTACGAATGCCCGCTGGATTTGGGGCGCGATCGTGTAGACCGCATCGTGACCGAGGTGTTGGGTATCACCGTACCCAAGCCGAAGATGGACGACTGGCAGAAGTTTGTGGGCCGCGTCATCCATCCTTCCCACAGCGTTCGCATTGCCGTGGTGGGCAAGTATATCTCCCTTCAGGATGCCTACAAGTCGATTTATGAAAGCTTTACGCATGCCGGTGCAGCCAACGACTGCCGCGTGGAAATTGTCCGCGTGGATGCCGAAGCGCTGGAAAACGGCGACTGCGAGACCATGATTGGCGATGTGGACGGAATTCTGGTGCCGGGCGGATTCGGTGAACGCGGCGTGGAAGGCAAGATAAAGGCTGTGCAGTATGCCCGCGAGAAGGGTATTCCCTTCTTCGGTATCTGCCTGGGTATGCAGGTGGCCGTGATAGAGTTTGCCCGCAACGTGCTGGGTCTCAAGGATGCGAACTCCACCGAGTTTGACAAGAGCTCCTCTGCACCGGTCATCTGCCTGCAGGAAGAGCAGAAGCTCATCAAGAACATGGGTGCCACCATGCGTCTGGGGGCCTATCCCGCCCACATTACGCCTGATACCCTGTGCAGCAAGCTTTACGGCGGTAAGGAAACCATCTCCGAGCGTCATCGCCACCGCTATGAGTTCAACGCTGAGTACCGCGAGGCCTGTGAGAAGGCCGGTCTGGTCATTTCTGCCGTGAACGATGAGCACGGGCTGGTGGAAGTGGTGGAACTTCCCGGGCACCCGCACTTCATTGCCTGCCAGTATCATCCTGAGTTCCAGAGCCGTCCGACCACGCCGCATCCGCTCTTCTCCGGGCTGGTGGCAGCTGCGCTGGAATATAAGCTGGGTTGAGCCTCAAAATCTTACCACGTCGGCGGTCAGAAAGCCTGAATCTGACCGCCGGCGCTTTTTCGTTGCAATATGATAGACATACTGGTAGTAGTGGCGTATTTCTGCGCCATTTTCGGCATAGGTCTCTATGTGGGGCGTAAGCAGGAGAGCCTGGAGAGCTATGCCCTAGGCAACCGCAATCTGCCGTGGTGGGCCATTCTGGCTTCCATTCTGGCGGCGGAAATCAGCGCGGCTACCTTCCTGGGCGCTCCCGGTGAGGGCTTTGCCCTGCGCAACTTTACCTATGCACAGCTGGCCATCGGTACCATTCTGGGGCGCATCATCGTGGGGCGTCTCTTCCTGAAGCCATACTACCGGTACAATGTCGTTTCCATATATGAATATCTGGAAAAACGCTTCGGCCTGAGCACCCGTCGCTGGGCGAGTGTGACCTTCCTCATCAGCCGGGTGCTGGCCAGCGGCACCCGCCTGTTCTTTGCCGGAATTCTGCTGGTGATAGCCTATATGATGGTGACCGGGCAGGATAGCGCCGGACAGGTGGAAACCGTGGTCATCTACATTGCCGCGCTCACCTTCATCACCATTGCTACCGCGGTATACACCACCCTGGGCGGGCTCAAGGCGGTGGTATGGACGGATGTGTTGCAGGCTTCCATCCTGGCGGTATCGCTGGTGACCACCATCGGTGTGCTGCTTTTCAGCATCAAGGCCGGCGGCAGCTGGGCCGCCGCGTGGGACAGCATCTGCTACCATTTGGGCAATAAAGACTACAATCCCTGCGAAATCAAGAATCTGAAACCCTGGGCCTTCTTTGATAGCGGGTTGACAGGGCAGGGGCTGCTGGCCGATATCAGGAATATCCTGAGCAGCGAGTATACCCTGTGGAGTGCCGTGCTGGGTTCCACCTTCATCACGATGGCCACCCACGGCACGGACCAGGACATGGTGCAGCGCATGCTGGCCGCCCCGGACAGCAAGAAAGGCGCCCGCGCCGTGATTCTCTCCGGCCTGATGGATATGCCCATTGTGCTCGTGTTCATTTCCTGCGGCATGCTGCTGTTTGTCTACTTTGCTCAGAACGGTATTACGCCGCCGGAAAAGCAGATTGAGATTTTCCCGTGGTTCATCATCCATTGTCTGCCGGTAGGTGTGCGCGGCCTGTTGGTGGCGGCGCTGCTGGCCACGGCCATGGGCTCACTCTCCACGGCACTCAACGCACTGGCCACCACAGCCACACGCGACTGGTATGTGGATGTATTTCGCCCGAAAGCCGATCAGAAGGAACAGCTGAGAGCCGTGCGCTGGCTGACCGTGTTCTTTGCCGTGTTGCTCATCCTGGTGGGGGCAGGTACGGCGTGGCTTACTGTGATGGATCCCACCGTCCGCATCCTGCCCATTGCTCTGGGCATTTTCGGCTACACCTACGGCTCGTTGCTGGGGGTGTTTCTGCTGGGCATGCTCACGCGAAGCCGCGGCAACGACTGCGGCAACATCATTGCCATGCTCACCGGTTTTGCCGTGGTGATCCTGCTGGAAATCGGGGGGCGCCAGGGCTGGCTGCCCGCCATAGCGTTCCCCTGGCGTGTGACTGTGGGAACCCTCGCCACCTTCCTGACCGGATGCCTTTTCCGTACACCTGAAACCACCAGATAATATGAGCGATACACCCTCTTTCGAAATTGACCGCGAGCAGCTGACCAAAGCTATCATCGAACTCAATTCCATGTCGCCGGCTGACGGCGTTATTATGACCCGCAGCGGCGAAATCAAATGCGGCTATGCCGATGACCCGGACACGCTTCGCATGCTCATCCCCGCCGGCGTGCTGGCGCGCCAACTCACGGCAGACGGCCTCTCCTCCTACACCGGTAAGGAGCTGAAAAAGTGGGCGGATGAGTACGATATTTCAACCCTGTAATCCGCCGCGAGCATTTTACTCCATGACTCCTCGTTCCGGGCCCCGGATGCATGGGTGCGGACTCCCGGGGATACCGAAGCCATACGCAAGGCCGCCGGAAAGGTGTACGCAGAGAATCAGAATATCTCTGTCCGCGCCGGAATGGGGATTTTTCAGTCCCCTGTGATGATGCGCCGCCGGTTTGTGTGAGCCTCATCGCTATGCTTCATTTCTTTTACTCTTGCTGAACGTTTTCTTGTCTTGCAAGTTGACTTTATATCTGGTATCATGAGCGTATGAGTAATGTGTGTTCCAAATGTGGGAAGCAGTTTACGTCGTCCCGTTCTTCTCAGAAGGTGTGCCCGGAGTGCCTGAATGCAGAGTTTGCTGATGCTTTACAGATGGAGGAAACGGAGGTTGCAGCAATCAGGGAACGTCAGGCAGCAGCCGCGCGGCGCCAGCATGCCCGTATGGCCAAGTTGTTGGAGTCATACAAAAACGGTACGATGTTCAACATGACCGGGAAGATTATGTTCTGCGTGGGACTGTTTGTTCTCTTTTTCGGCAATCTGATTTTCTTTCTGGATGGGAAATCCCTCATTTATTGGGGGGTTGACGGGATGGATGTTGCGGGTAAGCAGGCTATATCCGTCTCGTTGAGCGCAGTCGGCGCAATGCTGCTCCTGTTTTCGACAAGGCGTTTCAAATTCGCCATGCTGATTTTTTCTATTGTGATTCTGGTGCTCGGTTGGTTCGCACCGGTGCTCTGGATGCCCTCTAAAGGCGTATCCCTGCTGGCTGATAAAGAAAATGCTCTGACTGTCGAGGCCTCGGAAACCGGTGTTGAAGTGCCTATCACGCAGGAAGAACTGGCCGTTTTCTATGAATTGAAAGAAAAGATGCCGAGGCGTAGGCATTATGCCGTCTTTATGGACAATCAGGATCCGGCAGTCCGAAGCATGGTGCGAGATGCGCTCACCCGGTTGCTGGATGCAGAGTATACTCGAGCCTATACCCGCACGAACGGTATCCTTTACGTGGTTGCCAACGCATCCTTGCCGCAGCAACAGGCAACTTCCATCGTAGAACGTTTGGGCGATATCATCAAGTCAGACATTTCCCAGGGACTTTATCTGGTGAGGTTTGACAGGGATAAAACTAACATGGTGAGCAAATATTCAGCAGAGGTGCTCAGCTCTCCGATGAATGCTGCGTTTGTTACGGCCAACATCAGTGAATTGCAGTGTCTTGATTCGATGAGAATCCGAGTTGCGGCACGCTCGCTCAAGAATGCGGATGTTCAGATGCTTCGCGGAGAAATTCGAGATGCGCTGGTAAAAACATTGGGAGATGCGTGGACGCAGGATCAGGATACCTACGTAGCCTTGATTGATGCGTTGGTTACATACGCGCCGAGAAAGGATAAAGAAGCCGTTGCCATATGTGATAAGTATTTTACATCTCGCTATGAGTCAATGCGTGATGTTTTGCCGAGCGTTGCCGATTATCTCATCAAAGAGCAGCCGGAGAAAATGGTGGAACCAGTCATTGCATATTGGTTATCTAATTCTGTGGCATGGTCTCAGCAGCTTCGTACGCTTTCCTGGCGAGTTCAACCTAAGTTGCTGGAGATAATGCAGGAGAAAGCGAGTATCAAGGATCTGAATATGATTCTCCGGTACTTGCAGAGTAACGGCAACGCTGATGCAATCCCGGTGGTCAAGACGCTGATGGATCATCCTGATTCCATTATCCGCTATTCTGCCAGAATGACACTGCAGGCATTGGAAAAGCAGGAAGCTCAGAACCACAATGGGGGGGGCGAGCCTGCTGAAACTGCGGATGAGAATAAATAATCTTGATACCTGCTCCCGGCCATGTCGTCTAATTCCGTCAGATTACTGATAGCCACAGGGATATTGTTTGCCTTGGGCTTTGTGGCATATCCTCTTTTGTACGATATCCGCGTGAAACAGGAAATCCCCGTTGCCCGCGAGAGCGTTGCGACAGAGGAGCCCACTATAGAAGATGAATGGACGGAAACGGACGATAAGGAGCCGGATGCCCCGGTCGTCACAACGGTTGAGAAAACGGATGATGCGCAGCGCAGGATTCTGACCGCTCAGAATGATGATGAGTATTCCGAAGAAGACGTCCCCGATGACCCGAAGCAGAAAAAAGTGCCGGAAACTCGTATACACGCACAGTACACCACCTCTCTGGCGCATGTAAAGCGTATCATCAAAGTACTGGAGAAAGAAGAGGCCAAACCATATAAGAGTACGGATCTGGTGCCGGATGCCTGGAATGATCCGGAATCGCTTTATCAACTGCTCGCCAAACGAGTGCTCGACCGCTTGGGAAATCTGAAAGAGGATGGAATCCTCAAGTTCATGGAGAGCCCGGTGAATCGTCTTGATTTGGCTCGAATCAATCTGATACGCCGTACCGGTTCGGAGGAGCTTCGGCGGATAGCTGAGTTGCCGGCCGGTCGCAGCATGCTGACGTGCATGGCAAATGATTTGCGCTGGATATGCGGTGTGCTCTACTCCGGGCCTTCCGTGAAACTGGAGCAGTCTTTGACCAACATGGAGCTGATATACCGCAAGCATGCGGAAGATTTTCAGCACCCGGTGCTTAACAAGGTGGGAACCATTGCTGCTCTGGAGTTTGCCCGGGAGAACTGGAGCCAGGAGGATATGCTGGCTCGCTACAATTACTATAAGACCAGCTACCGGGAAGAATTGCTTAACTCTCTCTTTGATACATGGCGCTATTGGGAAATGCGCTGGATTATCGGTTGTGCCCAGCCCCAGCAGAAAGTCGGGAACTGGGGCGAACCCCGTAACCTGGCATGGATGCGTGATAATGTGCGCCTGCCGGCGAACCAGTATCTGGGAGCCGAGGGGCAGTTGCAATACCGGCTCCGTAATGTGGCGGGAGACTCTGTTTTCTCCTCTGCCTATCTTGCCCCGGTACTGCCTTATGTGAAAGGCACAACAGCCTGGGCGTATCGCGAAATCGGCGGTGTGTGCGGTGCTCTCTCTCATTATGCAACCTATGCGGCTCTCGCCTGTGGGTTGCCTGCCACTTGTATGGGCGAGCCCGGGCACTGTGCCTATGCCATGCGCGTGGATGGTGAGTGGAAGCGGGGTAATTCCATCTACTGGCAGCATTCAGTCGGTAAGACGTTCTTCCAGGAAAGCGAGTGGGATTTCCTCATCATGACGGAAAATCTGTACAAGGACTATTATAACACATTGGTTGCTGACCAGCTGGTGGCCATGGCAGATTTCCTCGGTGCTCGCCGTAAGATGACCGCGTCATTCAACTGCTATGAATTGTCGGTCAAAGTGCAGCCCTTAAACTGGCCTGCCTTGAATCGCTATGCCGGGTATCTGAAAGTGAAAGCTCCCCGTGATTATGACAAGTGGAAGCGTCTGCACGATAATATCGTGGACGGCCTGGGGAAAAAACACTATAATGCCGCTTCGCGCCTTCTGGTAAAGAAGGTGTATCCCAACCTTGCACCCATGGTGAAGGACAGGGCTACGCTGAACAAGATGTACTCCGGCTTGTTCAAGAATTTTGATGGTTGGGGGGAAAATCGTTGGGATATCAACCCGACCCTGGATGCTCAGATTTCCGTCTATGACAACAATGATGACCGTAAGATATATATGCGGGAAGTCGTCAAGGTGCTGATGGGTAAGCCGGAGTACGCCGGTGCTGTCCTGACCTGGGGACTGAACTATATCTCACAGTCACTCTCCGGCGGGGAGGAGGTACAGGATGAGTTTACGGATATGCTGGTACGGATGATGAGCAGTCATACCGGCCGTACGAAGAAAGATATGGATGAAACCTGGGCCACGCTTGGCGAGGCTCTCACCGCGGCGACTGAGAACAAGGACAGACGTGTGTTTCAGGCTGTCGGTCGGCTTGCCTACCGCAAGTGCAAGGCGAAGTTCCCGGCCAAACACTCGGTGAAATTCCGACCGTTCCCGGGTAGAGTGGTATCTGAATCCGGATTGATAGATACGGCGACCACTCTGGGATCCGGTCAGGTTGCTTCCAGCTGTCTGCATTGGGGGGTGCTGCAGCGTCATGGTGGCTCCATGCCCGGAAAGTTTGAAGGCACTTCCGGCGTGACCCTGATGCTGGAAAAGAAAAGCGAGATATCCGGTGTGGTATGCGTGACAACGGAAAAAACGCTGAAGAACGATCGGCCCTTCTATCTGGAAACTTCCTCCGATGGACAGAACTGGACCCGGGTTCGGGGGAACGGGGCCATTGAGGGAGGTGTCATCCGATTCGATTTGCGTAAGGTGAAACCGGTATGCAACCACATTCGCATGTTGCGCGAGGGTGATAAGTATGAACCCGGTATCGCGGGCTTCTATGCCTATGGTAAGTATGAACGCTAAATAATAACAGTCGTTATGATACGCCGATTTTTTTCACTGACGGCCATAGTGCTGGGGATGGTGGCATCAGTTGCCCACGGTATTGTGGTGCGGAATTATGCTGATGCGCTTTCCAAGGCCGGAGAAAAACCCATCGTCATTTTTGCGTATGGAGCAAATTATGACAAGTTCAGCCAGAAAGTGCATGAGGAGTTCATCAAAAAGAACAAAATCATGCCGGCTGTGCGGAAGTGTGTGTTCCTTGTAGTGCCCATGTACCAGCACCCGTCCCCAGCAGAACAGAAAGAATGGGATAAAATCATGGGCAAACACCACATGCCCGGAGGTGTCTGGAGCTACCCGTGCCTGGCTGTTGTGGATAAGAACGGCAAGTTGCGCGGGATTGTCCAGGGGGCTGCCAAGATGAAAAAGACAGAGATTGCTGCAGCGGAACTGACAAAGTTGGTCGATGCGTACATAGAGCAGGAGAAACTGCTTTCGAAGGCGGCTTCTGCGAGTGGTTCCCGCAAGGCGGATTTGCTGTTGCAGGCCTCCAACATCAACCTTACCATGCCGGATATGGGCGGCAAGGACAGGAACATGACAGGGGATATGAAAGATGATATAGGCCTGAGTTCCCGTCTGGCCTTTGACCCCATCGTGCTTGTAGAAAAGCTGCAGATTATGTCTTTTGCCGAGGCAGATGCCTACATTCGCAACATGATAGCCAATGGCTGCTATTCACGGCGCCAGCGCCAGGAGATGATGGCAGCCTATGCCGGGCACTTGCGCCGGAATAATGCATCGCCGGAGCGATTGAGAGCATTGTATACGGAGATGCGCAATCTTGATCCGGATTCCATGTACGGGGCCTATGCCGAAGGGGCTATTGCGTTGTGGGTGAATAATGAGCAGTTTGACCCTTCGACAGTTCCGGTTGAACTGCGCCGCACGGATTCCGATGTGTCGGCCGTGGCTTCCGTGCCGGGCTCCACCTCTGTGGATTCCAGCACCAACACCGGGAGAACGGCATTGGGTAGTCAGAATCCGGACGATGAGGCTCTGACAACGGATGATGAGCCATCGGAGTCAGATTTTGAAGCTGATTCCGATGTTTCTGAAGAGGAACAGGAGTAAGACGATTCCGGATGCATATTCCGGCATGCGGACAGAATAGCCTTGCGTTTTGTGCTCGCAGGGTGTATGGTGCTGCCTGTTATTATGTTGGGATTGACCGTATTCATTCTTTGTGCTCTGGCTCTGGCTTGTGGGTATTTTCTGTATGGGCGTTTGGCTGAACGGGTATACGGACTGAATCCTCATTTCAGGATGCCTTGCGTTGCTCGGCCGGATGGGGTGGATTATGTGCCTCTTCCAACCTGGAAAGTTTTTCTCATTCAGTTGTTGAATATTGCCGGCCTGGGGCCGGTGGTGGGAGCTGTGAGCGGATGTCTGTTTGGGCCGATAGCCTTACTCTGGATTGTGTTGGGGTGCATCTTTGCCGGTGCTCTGCATGATTTTCTGGCTGCGTTAATGTCTGCGGAGCAGGGGGGGAGTAACCTGCCGGACGTGATGGGAAGCGTGATGGGACGTTCGGCCCGGGTATTCATGAACCTGATGTGCGTTTTCCTCCTGTTGATGGTGGGTGTTGTCTTTACTTTGTTGCCGGCCGGAATGCTGGAGGGCCTTTTCCCGACGCTCCCCCTGGCGAAAACGGCCTGGGCGGGAATTATCCTTCTCTATTACTTCCTGGCTACTATTTTGCCCATTCAGGCAGTTATCGGGCGTATTTACCCGATATTCGGTGCGCTGTTCCTTTTCATGGCCGGCGGGCTGGTGATAGGCCTGCCGCTCAGCGGATATGAAATCCTGCCGAATCTGAATTTCCTGCAAAATGTGCATCCTGCCGGTTTGGGAATCTGGCCCATGATATTCGTGACGATTGCCTGCGGGGCGATATCCGGGTTTCACGCAACACAGAGCCCGATGATGGTGCGTTGCCTGCGAGATGTCAGACTGATGCGGCGCGTGTTCTATGGTGCCATGATAGTGGAGGGTATGGTGGCTCTTATCTGGGCCGTTGTGGGATTGAGTCTTCGTGAGGTGATATTCTCTCCGGGTGGTGAATCTGTCAGCTTTGCAGAGCTGACACTTCGCAATCCTTCGCAGGCCATCAATGAGGCATGCCGGGTTCTTCTGGGCCATGCCGGAGCCATTATTGCCGTACTGGGCGTCATTGTCCTCGCCATCACCAGCGGAGATACGGCAATGAGAAGCTGCCGTCTCATGATGGCGGATTTGCTGCATCTGCCGCAGCGCAATATGGTGGGTCGTCTGGCTTTGGCCATTCCTCTTTTTGTTCTCGTCTACATTATTTCTCAGATAGATTTTTCTGTTATCTGGCGATATTTCGGTTGGGCCAATCAGACGCTGGCCTGCCTGACTCTCTGGTGCATCAGTCTGTACCTGCGCAATCGGAACAGGATGTTCTGGATTTCGCTGCCGCCTGCGTTGCTGATGACCACGGTGTGCGTGTGTTATCTCCTGCACTCCGCTGAGTGCGGAATCGGCCTGAGTGTACAGCTGGCAACGACTCTGGGATTGAGCGTTTCAGCTTTCCTGCTGGTACTCTTTCTTGTGTGCAGAAGAAAAACGGTATAATCCACGATTCTCCTGCGGTGCAGTCATATTTGCCGCTTGCTTTCAGTTGAGGAATCTGCTAAAGTGGGCGTAGATTGTAATGGATGAGCTGGACGAATATCAGGCCCGCAGGTCTGCCGCAGAGCAGCGTCGCCGCAAGGCTATGCGCCGCGAGCAGTCTGGTCGCAGGGAAACAAGCCTTTTGAAGCGAATCCTCTGGCGTGTTTTCATTGTTGGGGTTGTTTTTTTTCTGGTGTGTGCCGGTCTTGGCTATGTGGTGTTTCTAACCGTTACGGCAAAGTACCAGAAGTGGGCAGATGAGTTCAATCTTGAGGATATCAATAACCTGGATCATCCCTGCATCATCTACGATCGGAACAAGGAGGAAATCGGGCGTATCTATGATGAGAATCGGAGTTATGTGACGTACGATAAAATCTCCCGTTCCATGATTGATGCTTTGGTCGCTCAGGAGGATAAGACATTCTGGACTCACAAGGGGGTTGACCCGGTGGGTATCATTCGCGCTGCCCGGGAAGCATTGGCAGCCGGGCAGGCCAATCAGGGGGCGTCCACCATTACCCAGCAGCTGGCCCGCGGTGCTTATGATTTGGAACAGCGTACGCAGGCTATAGGCGGCAGTCGCTATGAGCGCAAGATTGTGGAAATCTTTCTTGCCATGCGCATTGAGAAAAAATACGACAAGCAGCAGATAATGGAATTTTATCTGAATCGTATTTATTTCGGGAAGGGGTATTATGGCATACGTGCGGCTTCTCTGGGGTACTATGGCAAGGAACCCGCGGATCTGACCGTGCGCGAGGCTGCCAGCATTGCTGCTCTCATCAAGAACCCGGAAAATTATAATCCCATCAAAAATCCGGAGTTGAATCGGAAGTGGCGCAACGATGTGATTGACCGTATGCAGCGTATCGGCATGCTGACGCAGGAGGAGGCTGAGCGGGTCAAACAGCAGCCCCTGGAGTTGAATCCCAAACCTCTTCGCCGCAATACATCGTTCCTGCATGCCCTGGTACAGCAAAAGGCAACGGACATCTTCCGCGACCCGAAGCGCGGAGAGGAGATTATCAAGAGCAGAGGAATCAAGATTTATACCACCATCGACCGCCGTATGCAGGAGGCGGCTGAGTCCGCGTTACGCAATCAATTGGACTCAATAGAAAAGCGTGAGGATTACAGCCATACGAAGTTCACGGATAAGGTAAAGGAAGGAGAAGACCCTCACCGTTATCTTGACGGTACGGTGTTTGCGGTTGATAATGCAACCGGCGGCGTGTTGGTGTATGTTGGCGGGCGCAGCTTTGAGAAAGATAATTTTGACATCCTCCAGTATGGCCGGAGACCGTTGGGAACAGCCATGCTGCCTTTCCTGTACATGTCTGCTTTTGAAAATGGGTACTCTCCCTGTTCCCGTCTGGTGGACGATGCCCTCGATAATCGACTGGCCGGTATTGGTGGCTCGGAAGGCGTGCTCGGGGAGTGGGGTATGGAAGTGGATAAAGGCCGATATCTGGATTCCGTTACGGCCCGTCAGGCTCTTGAGTGGTCCAAGATTGCAGCTTCAGCCCGGCTGGGCATAGCGCTGGGGTCTCATCCGCGAAAAGGTGCCCGACCCTTTATCGACACGCTCACCAGTGTGGGCATTACGCCTCCCAGAAGAAATCCGGGAAGTACGGAGGCAAAACCGTTGTATTACCCCCGCGTGTATCTCGGCACGGAACCTGCTTCCCTGCAGGAGGTGACCATGGCGTATACCGTATTCCCGAATGTGGGCCGCCGCCCCATAGCCTCCTACATAGTGACCAAGATAACGGACAGCAGCGGAAACATCCTCTGGGAGGAGCCGCTTGCTGCCGCGCCCCGACTGGTTAATGCTGTCGGCGGTTGCACGGCTTATCGCTTACATTCCATTCTGAAAGAATCCATCAACCGTGGTTCGGCGCAACGCATGCGCACCTATCTTCCCCAGAATTTCAACGGTGCTGTCAAGAGCGGTACCAACTATGATTTCAGCGATAATGTCCTCATGGCATACAACTCCGGCTTTACCTGCGGCGTGTGGATGGGATATCTCAATGACCACCATGCCATCTATCCCGGGGCGTTTGGTACGGATACCTGCGGCCCGGTAGTTGCCGCTCTCTTTCAGGCGGCTCAGGGCCACTACAAGGATGAGCCGATTGAGATGCCTTCCGACACGGAGGAAGTGGAAATATGCCTGACGTCCGGGCAGGTAGCCACCAATTTCTGTTTTGAATCCGTGATGAAGAATGGCAAGCCCGGTTATGTGCGCCGTACCTATCGGGAGTATTTCCCGAAAGGCGATGTGTCGCTGGGTGTTTGTTCCACTCATGGTGATGGAAGCCCCTCACTGGTGGATTTCCTGGAGACCTCTGCCAACCAGATGGCTTCTTCGCGGGTGTTGCCCATAGTGCCCATATTACCCAGAACTCCGGCTATCATCGGTAGTGATCCCTACGAGAGTGAAGTGACTCTGAATCCGCGTTATAAGGATGCGGCCGCATTGGTGACAGCGGCAGATGACGCAGAGGAGGTCGGTGGTGTGGATGATGATACGCCGGAAGAGGAGGATGCCCCGGCGGTGGACTCCACGATAGAAATTTCTGCACCCCGTCCCATGCGTCATTTACCCTTAGTCCCGCTGGAACTCAGATAAACCCGAATTTTATATCATCCGAAAGTTATGTCAACATCTGCTCAAACCATTGCAGCGACACAGGAGAAGGCTTTTTTCATCAATATGGATAAATCCCGGTACGGCTCATTCGCAGAGATCGGAGCCGGCCAGGAAACGGCCAATTGGTTTTTCCGTTCATCGGGTGCTGCCGGAACCGTAGCCAAGACGATATCGGCCTATGATATGACGGTGAGTGATACGCTGTACGGGACGGCTCGGCGCTATGTATCGGAAGAACGTCTCCTCCAGATGATGGATTATGAGTACAAGCAGCTCATCAATCGCCTCGGTGAAAAACGCGGAAAAGATACCTGCTTCTTTGCTTTTTGTAATACTGTCAAATGCAAGGGATATCGGGATAACGGCCCGTGGTCTGCCTGGGTTGGTGTGCGTTTTCAGCTCAAGCCGGAGGCTCCGCCCAGTGACCTGGTCATGCATGTGCGACTGCTTGTGCCTGACCATGACCTGCAGATGCGTTTGCTTGGTATTCTGGGGGTGAATATGCTGTATGCCTTGTTTTACAAGCGCGAGCGAATGGAGGAATTCGTCGGGTGTATTGGTGAGAATGTTGATTCTGACTCATTTGAAATTGACTATATGCGTTTTTCCGGCCACGGTTTCAACATGTTTGACAACCGAATCCTGGCCTTGCAACTGGTGCGCAGCGGGTTATCAGAACTCACCCTGTTCTGCCCGGGAGGATTGGTGGCGCAGCCCTCTGACCTACTGTATAAGCGCCCCATTGTGCTGATGCGCGGTAGTTTCATGCCCCTGTGCAATATCCACTTGGAGATGATGGAGAGTGTGCGTCATAAATTCTGTGAATCCTTGTCGGAAGGGCAGCGTGACAAGGTGGTGGACCTGTGCGAGATATCGCTCTCTAACCTGCTGCGCGGTTCTGAGGTGGATTTACTCAGCTTCCTGGACAGGGTGGATGCTCTTGCCGCCCTGGGCAAGACCGTCATGGTTACCAATATCACCCATTTCCACCGCATCTCCACCTTGCTGAATCAGTTTACGAAAGAGCCGATTGCCATAGCACTTTCCATCGGATTGCTCAACGAGTTGTTCAAGGATAAGTGGGCCGATACGACCGGCGGTATCCTGGCCAGCATGGGGCATATCTTCGTGAATAAGACCAAGTTCTATGTAACGCCGTGGATTAACCGCAGCACCGGGGAATTTGTGACTGCCGGGACATATCGCGCGCCGGAAAAGTATCGTTATCTGTACCAGCACCTGCGAGAGAATGGCGATGTGATAGAAGTTCCCTATTTTAACCAGAAACTTCTTTTCCGTACGCCGCGTGATATTATTCGCATGATTGTGTCCGGCGATGAGCAGTGGAAGGAATATGTGCCGGAAGCCGCTTATCGTATGGCTGAGCATCTGAAAGGAGGCGAGGCCTGATGCTTTCGAATCTGCGAAGCCAATTCCCGATTCTTTCCTCCGGAGTGGGCAGGAAGGAATTGGTGTACCTTGACAACGCTGCCACCACGCAGAAACCGATTGCGATTCTGGATGCGGAGCGGGAGTATTATGAAAAAATCAACTCGAATATTCACCGGGGAGCGCATTATCTGAGTCGTCTCGCAACGGATGCACATGAGCAAGCCCGGCAGTCCGTTGCGGATTTTCTGGGAGCGTCATCGTCAAGGGAAATCATATTTACCCGCGGCTGCACAGAGGCTATCAACCTGGTAGCCCAGACTCTGGCGCTGTCCGGCTGCATCCATCCCGGGGATGAGTTTATCCTGGCCACGGATGCACACCATTCCAATATCGTTCCATGGCAGATGCTGGCAGAACGCACGGGTGCTGTGGTGCGGCCGGTACCGCTGACGGAGAGCCTTACATTTGACATAGAAGCGTATGAAAAGATGCTCTCTCCTCGCACTCGCCTCGTTGCAGTTCCCTATATCTCTAACGCTCTGGGAGTTGTGAATCCGGTGCGGGGGATTATTTCCCTCGCCCGCCGGAATAATCCGGCCACCTTCATCCTGGTGGATGGGGCGCAGAGCGTGGCTCATCTGGAGGTGGATGTGCAGTCCCTCGGATGCGATTTTTACGCCTTTTCCGGGCATAAGATTTATGCTCCTACCGGGACCGGGGTATTGTGGGGCAGAGAAGAACTTCTCGACATGCTGCCGCCGTGGCAGGGCGGCGGGGAAATGATAAGCGAAGTATCGTTTGCCGGGACAACGTACAACACGCTGCCGTTCAAGTATGAAGCCGGAACTCCCAACATCTGTGGTAATATTGTGCTGAGCAAGGCGCTTCAATATGTGAAAGATATTGGCGTGGAGCGGATAGCCTTGCATGAGCAGGTGTTGACGAATAAACTCTATGATGGCCTTGGTGCAATGCCCGGCGTGCGTTTGCTTGGCCCGCGCGATAATCGGGGTGCGCTGATTTCCATGGTTGTGGAGGGGGTTCACCACTATGACCTCGGGACTCTTCTGGATCAGATGGGGGTGGCCGTTCGTACCGGGCATCATTGCTGTCAGCCTCTCATGCAGTATCTGAACATTACCGGAACGACGCGGTATTCCTTCGCATTGTATAACACGGATGAAGAGGTGGAAATAGCCTTGCGGGCCACAGAGAGAGCTCTTGATATGTTGCGCTGAGGAAAGATGAAGGCCAATGTTTCGCAGTGGATAGGCGCACGCCCCATACAGGAGGATGCATACAGAATACAGTTCCTCCCGGAGGGGGGATTGGTCATTGTGTGTGACGGAATGGGAGGACACAGCCTGGGAGCGGAATATGCGGCAGCCGCCGCGGCCTCATTTGTCGATTTTTTCACATCTTCGTCATTGCCGGTATCGGAGAGATTGTATGCGGCATTGGAGGCGGCAAATCGAACAGTAGGGAAATTGAGCCGGAAACACTCTCGATACGGAGGAACCACCCTGACTGCCGCCTTTATCGGTTCCGGGGTTGTGCGCTGGATTAGTGTGGGGGATTCGCCTTTGTTGCTGTGGCGCCGGGGGCGTCTGATACGGCTGAATGCAGACCATTCTCTGCGACCTGTTCTGGAGAACATTCTGCCCGGCAAGGAAGGGGCCGCTCACATGCTGCGCAGCGCTCTGACCGGGGAGGAAATGTCTCTGGTGGATGCTCCGCAGACCCCCATGCCGCTACTGCCGGGCGATCGCCTGATCTTGTGCAGTGACGGAGCGGATGAGCTCCTGAAGCCCGGAGAACTGTCATCTGAGGTGAGTGCCTTGCTCAGCGCATGTGGTGACAATGATGCCGCCGCGCTCATCGGCATGCTGTGCAAGCGGAATCATCCCGCAGCAGACAACGCCACGGTGGTGGTGATGGATATCTGAGCGAAAGTTTGATAGCTACTTGATAGTGAATGCTGCGGGGAAATGGTGAGTCCCACCTGCATGGATAAGCATTATTGTAAGGAAGGCTATGCAGGAGGTGTTTATATACTGCCGCCTCTGCCTTGTGCCCCGTCAGATTTCGGGGCGGTTCTTGATGAAGAGACGGTGCGCCTGCATCACGATTTCCACCATGCGGCCTATGTGGCCGGAGCCAATGGAGCCATGGCTGAATTGCAGGATATTGCCGGAGGGAAGGGAGATGTGAACGCCACCCCCTGCGCGGCCCGGAAGCTGGCCTTTAATCTGGGCGGGCACTTCTTGCATTGTCTGTACTGGCACAGCATCGGCCGGGAGGCGAATCAGATGCCGGATTCCGGCCTGATGTCTGCCCTTTGTGAGCAATTCGGCGATATGGAAGGGTTCATTCGCCTCTTCAGAGCTGCGGCATTAGGGATGCAGGGGAGTGGTTGGGCCATTCTGGCTGTAGAACAAATGAGTGCAAAGTTGATGGTTTTTGCTGTCCACTGGCATCAGGATGCCATGGTCGGCGGCCTCCGCCCCATTCTGGCCTGTGATGTCTGGGAACATGCCTATTATCTTCGTTATCAGAACAATCGTGCTGCATACGTTGATGCATTCATCCGGCATATAAATTGGGAATGGGTATCCCGGTGTTTTAACCTCTCTTGTCACAGCTGATATGAACGCGGTATTCAAAAGCAGAGCATCGTCTCTCATGTCCTCCCCCTGGGTTGCCGGAGGGCTAGCCGTGCTGGAGCTGGCTTTCGGCTTTCTGTTGCTGGGATTTCCTTTCCTGCTGGGCACCTCTGCCATCTGGGTGGGTGGGTTTGTCCTGGTAGTTGCCGGCATAATGCGTATGGTGCAGGGATTCGTCTATGCCTATAATCGCTGGTGGAATATTCTGGCCGGGGTTTTATTCCTGATACTGGGAGCACTGATGATTATTCTTCCCGTGCTGTCGTTACAGGTGTTTACTCTGGTTATCGGGTGCGCCTTGCTGTCATCCGGGATTCTTCGTCTGTTGTTTGCGATTTCGCTGCGGCATGAAATCGGCAGCGGTTGGCGTTTTTTCAATGGACTGGTGTCATTGATTCTCGGGGGGCTGGTTTTGTGGCAGTGGCCCGCCTCATCCCTCTGGCTGATAGGAACCCTGATAGCCATAGAGATGATATTTTCCGGCTGGACTCTGCTTTTCCTTGCCTTAACTCCGCCGCGGCAGAGTTAAGGCGCCGGCTCTTATTCCGATAAACTAATCGTTGAGGCGGTTAGACAAGGGAATCGTCAGTTGTTCCTCCGGTGCCGATAAACGGAGAACAAGGGGTAATTGAGAGCGTTTGAGCGCAGATGCTGCAATTTTTCTCTGAATGGAGCGGACGGTGTTTTCTTCCGTTCCATCCTGGCTTTGGCGCAGAATATCCGAGGCGCTGATGTTGCGCTCTGTCAAATCGTGAATGATTCTGTCCTCTTCCGGCTGTGTCGGTTCCGGAATAGCGTGCAGCATTTCCGGCGCTCTGTCTGCAAGATGCCGACAGAGCAGGAATGTGTCTATCCGATACAGATTACCCAGCGGAGCCAGATAGCCGCAATTCTCTCCATAGAGCGTGAATTTCCCCAGCATCAGGGCGTGTCTGTCCAGAGTGGAAAGGAGCATAAGTCCCTTTTCCTCCGCAATGGTCATCATCAGGCTTGCTTTCATCCGCTGCTCCAGGGCGGTGTCGCCTGCCGCAGAAATGGTTTTTCCGGCAAGTTGCAGCATCTCGTCTGCATTGATTTTTACGCACTGTATTCCGGGATAATCTCTGTCGGAGAAACTGATGCCGAGTACATTATCTGCGCCCAGCGCCTGTACACAGAGGTAGGCCAGGAGCATGCTGTTGGGATAATCCAGAGAGAGGCAGACGCCGGCATACCCCTGTTGCTGTACCGTGTCTCTGATACCAAATAACAGGGCTTTTTCTATCTGGGTGACAAGTTCCGGCATCTTGATTCCCGTGGCTGACCTAGGGGTAGAAATCCGAAGCGTGCAACAGGCCGTTTCAAACATGGGAAGGAACCCGATAAGCCTGTTGTGGTGATAGAGGGAAGAGCCTCCGCCGAACAGACGGCCGGATTCGCTTCCTACCGGGTGCACACAAACAACGGGCACCTGAGCAACCTGCGATTCCCAGCAGTATATGTTCCTCTCCTGCTCAGTGCTGAGATTGTGCCAGGGTGTTTCCGGCATGTGGACGATTAAATCCACGTCCCCATCCGGAAGGCTTTCCTCGCCGGAGCTGGTGATATGGCACAACAGGTTTCCGATGGTTGCCGTCCCCCCATCCGTCAGTACCCGTATGGTGCCGCGTTGTATCAGGCAGGGGACGGTAATGACAGATGGGTGCATGCCGTATTCCTCTTCTTCTGCATCATACAACAGTCCGTCATCCATTTCCCAGGTGTCCTCGTCATTCGGTGCCGAGAGAAGCGGATTGATGCAGTACCCGATTAACAGGGGTGTATCCGTGACTGCCAGTTCGGCTGCCAGTGTTTCCGCCGCCTCTTCCATCTGGCGCAGAAATGAGCGGCGGCGTTTTAGATCATCCGTAGCATGCCCACACAGGGCAGTCAGCGGAGCAACGACCAGTTCTGCTCCGCGATCCAGGCATTCGCGGTAGCCTTGTACTATCTGTCTCAGGTTGTCGGGAAATGCTCCCGGCAGGGAACGGGATTGAATGATGCCGATTTTGTTCAGGTGGTTTGCCATGAGGTTTTGGGGTAGATTACGAAAAAGGGTGGCATCCGTGATGGATGTTCACCCCATTCGCGGCTGTGTATAGAAGAGAAAAATGTTCGTCAGATATCCAAGGGGAGCGCGGTGCCTGTTTCAGACAGGGTAAAGGAAATACCAAAGCCCTCCTCGTGTTTATCGCCATTGTCTCGTATAAAGATGGTTGCTCCGATGTACCACGGACCAACATTACGGAAAAGACTGAACTGTTGGATGGGTAATCGACCGTGAGTGAAGTCCCATGTAACCCGAACCGCGCCGGTATAGCGTTCGTTGAAACGCACGTTAAACTTGGTTTCGAGCTGTTCCGAATCCTGATAGATAGGATGTCCCTTGAAATAGCGCCACCCCAAGTCCGCTTCCAACCAGGAAAAAGGCATGGTTGCCATATTGATGTTGTAGCGATTATAGCCGTCACCATTTTTGACGGTCGGTGTCTGCATTTCCACGTAGAATCTGGTCTGTTTGGTAAGTGTCAGAGTGGCCCGATTGTACAGGTTGGAGAACTCCGTTTCAGTAAGGGGGTTATCCAGATAATAGTCTAGGGATGTATCCCAATCCAGAATACGCTTTGTTTCACCATCTACGGTTGTATTGATGGAATTTCGGACACCCCATCTCCAGATGGTCCAGGAATCCCATGCATCAATTCCCGAGAATCCAATCAAATCAAGGGGCATGGGGGAGTTCGTGCTGCTGCCCAGCGCGCTGGACCAGGAATCTATCTGCGGAAGCATCCCTCGCGAGGATGACAGATTGGTGTGACTCAGGGAGGCATACGGGTGGAATACGTGGGTTAATCCCTTGTACCCGTATGGTTTGAATGCAAAGTTTTCTATATGATTTCTGAATTTGATATCAAAGTCCACTCCCAGATACCCCAGGAACCTGTTGTCCGCACCGGAATCCTCTGCACCGTAATATCCGGAATAGCCGACGCCGGCCTTAGGAGTGATGTTGAGGAACTTCAGCACCTTCTGGCTGGTCGTGAATTCATGCGTGGAGTTCACTCGCGCGAAACTTGAAGAATTGAGAAGTCGCTCGTAGTAGGCGCGCAGATTCGGGTCTTTGAGGGTGCGGAGTTTATTCTGATACGAGATACGCTCATCAATCGGCAGATACTGGTGCATGATGCCGGCGCTGTTTCTCGTTTCATAGGTGATGCCCGTATTTGCGATGGGCTGACGAACCCGATAAAAAGTCCCCTCGAGACGTTCGTCGGATGCATAGAAATTGTTCGGCGCAAAACGGGTATAAACCATACTGTGCGTACTTCGAGTGCGTCTCTCCACTCGAACCGTATTGTCCGGTGAGCTATCAACGCGACTCAACTCTTCGAAAAAGTCTCGTAACACGTACCTGTCGCTCAAAATATTGATATTGGTGGCGAGCAGCCAATCTGATTTTTTATCCGTTTCAGGAGTAATATCCCAGCATGATTGCAAAGCAATCCGATAGCGGTTATGGCGGGTATGTTTGCGCTCGCCGCTCAACGGATTAATCATGGGGTTTCGATCGAACACCAGGTAAGTTTCCAGTCCGGTCATGGCTCTGTATTTTTTTGCCATACCGATGTTTTCGATATCCAGACCGGTTGCCAGACCTCGGCGACTGCGAATATCTGCATGAAGCGTTGCAAGGTAATCTGCCGTTGGCATGATACCATCTGTTCGCCTGTTCCCGAAAAGAATGCCGTAGTTGTTGAGCAGATACCCACCCCACGTTGAGCGGGAACCCAGCTCCGGATACCAACCTTCTCTAGGGTTAAGTGAGTGTTCTATGGGAATCCAACCAAGCACGGGAACAGCTACATCCATCTCCGAGCCGGCAAGGCTGAGACGGGTCATCCTGGCACAGTCTCCGGGATAGATGCGCAAAGTGCCGCAACCAATCCAGGTGGCGGGTTCCTCTGAGTCCTCCGTGGACACGTAGGCATTCTCAATTTGAATATATCTCTGCCCTCGCTTGTTCGGAGACTTGCTTTCATTATCCGTTGCGTAGGTGATTTTGGATCCGCGCACAATGAAGCCGTTTATTTTTGCCCGAATGCCGTTAGCCTGAATGACCTCGTTTTTCCAGTCGTATGAGGCATCCGATGTGCCGTTCTTCTCCCCGGTGCCATCCACTTTTGCCATGATGGCCCGGTCATACATGATGACCGGTCCCCGAAGTTCAAGGATTTCCCCCTCCACGTTTGCAGCGGCGTATGGCGTCATCAATTCCGTGCCTTCACTGGTATTTACCCTGATGTTCTTACCGGCTCCGTCATAGGATATGCGAGAAGTTTCGCTGTCATATACGATTTCTCCGCCTTCATTCTCCACACTTACCTCGGAGGGAAGCGCCGGACCTGTGGCGTTCCTTGCCATGGCGTCCGGCAAGTCGGTGAGAATATTGCCATCCTTTTTCTGCAATTCATCACTCTGAGCCGATAGCCCGTCTTCCGGCAGGGGTAACAGCGGAGCCGCACTAGTGTACGCCATTCCACTAAGAATAAAGGCTGTTGCGATTCCCGTATGAATTTTTCCGGCTCTGGTATTCTTCATCCCCATGACTGTCGTTAGTTTGCCTTATAATATCAAAATTGTCAAGAAAGGAAAAACAATTTAAGCGGAAATCCCGAGGTATCGTTGCCGAATGCGCGCATCCGTGGCGCCAGGTTCCACGATGACGAGGCAGTCAAGCGTGTCTCCGAAATCGTGGTCGATGCTGAAAGCTGCCATCATGCCGCCGAGTCGCAGGTATTGGCGCAGCAGCACGGGGATGCCCTTGCCATCCGGTTCCATTTTGCTGACGAGCGGGCCGAGCAGCTTGGTCTCCTCCAGCGCCGTCGGCAGCAGTCGGGCATCTTCACTCAGTAGTTCCAGGTTGTCCGGCGGACATTTAGCCGTTACCTCATGCTGAAGCTCCGGGTGCATGCGGTTGCTTCGGAGGTAGGAGAGCATCAGCGAGCGCGATAAATGGGAGTATTCGCTGGAGATACTGACCGTTCCATACAGGTATTTGTACTCCGGGTGTGCTGCCAGGTATCGCCCCAGCCCCATCCAGAGCGTGTCCAGCGAGGCCGGATGCCGCTGATACGCCTGCGTGATGAAAGCACGCCCCAGTTCCAGCCCTTCTTTGGCAAAGTTCAGGAACTTTTCGCTGAAATTAAAGAACATCGAGTTATAGATGCCTTTCGCACCCATTTCCCGGAGAATGACGTCCGTGCGCCCGAACCGATAGGCCCCGGCCAGAGCTTTCCGGTTGGTATCCCACATAATCAGGTGCACATAGTGCTTGTCATACTCATCCAGGTCGCAAGCTGTGCCGGAGCCCTCGCCGACCGCGCGGAACGTAATTTCCCGCTGCACGCCGATTTCGTGCATCATGTGGGGAATTTGCTCAGCCACGGCAGCGAATACTCTCAGGCCTGTTTTTTCATTTTCGTAGCACAGCGTTTCGAGGGGCAGGGCATTTATTTCCTGCTCCAGTATCTCGGTTGGCTCCGGAGCATCGATGGGGAGCATCTTTCGTTCTGTCTCCTGCTGCCGGTGTGTGTGTTGTCCATAGCGCAGCAGCATGGTGCAGAGTCGCATGTAGTCGGACAGCGCTGCATCGTCTTTCAGCATGCTGAATGTGGACGGAGAAATGGGCTTGCCGATTTTGATGGTGTGGCGCATGCGACCATCGCGTTTGATTTCGCGCGCCAGGAGGGAAGAGCGATGTTCTTTGGCGATTCGGGTGACCAGCTGGAAGAGCTGCCCCGTCTGCCCGGAAATATGCATGGGCACAACGGTTGCATTTGTCTTTCGAATCATCGTGGCAATATTGGTCTGCCAGGGGTCATCAATCACCCTTCCGTCCTGTCTGGAATAGGATGCCGCCGAACCGCTGGGGAACACCAGAATGCAGTGCCCCTCCCGCAGCCATTGCAATATCTGCTTCATGCTCTGCATGTTAGCGCGCTTGGCTTTGTCGCCGCCGTAGACATCCACCTTGATTTCATACGGCCGCATGCCTCGCACACAATCCAGGAACTCATTGACGATGATGCGGATATCGCTGCGTACCCGCATGGTAATATCACCGAACATGAGCCCATCGGACATGCCGTGGGGATGGTTGGCCACGATGACGCAAGGTCCTTCTTTCGGTATGTTTTCCAACCCCTCCAGGTCATAGAGCAGGTTCAGATATTTGCAGGCGAGTTTGAAAAAGTTTTCCTCACTCCCATTGTCCCAATCGTCTTCAATATGGGCGTGTGCCACATTGAGAGCATGGAAACCGAGGAATCTTTCTCCGAGGTTGATAAGCCATTCCGGCCATATCCTGCCGGCGGGGATGTAGTCCCGCAAATCAACCATTTTCTGTCGTTTTTTCATGTTGTTCAAGAGTGTGCGAGTATGCGCTGTTGTCATGATAGCACAGAGACTATTTCAGGTCAATGAAATCCGAACAATAAACATTATTTAATTATCCGTGAGGCAAGGCTTTTTGTCTTATCCGTACAAAAAAATGACGCAAGGCAGATTTTTTCTGCTTCACATCGCGGAAAATAGAGTTATAATGCCCGTGTTCACAAATTTTCTTTTACATCTATGAAAATATGGCTCGATGGTAAACTGGTAGATCGAGAGGAAGCCAAGGTTTCCGTTTTCGATCATGGTGTGTTGTATGGTGATGGTTGCTTCGAGGGGATTCGTTTTTACTCCGGCAAGGTGTTTCGTCTGCAGGAGCACATCACGCGCCTGTTCGACTGCATGCGTTACCTGATGCTGGAACTCCCCTGGACCTACGAGGAGGTCTGTGCAGCAACGGAGGAAACCGTGGCAGCCAGCGGTCTGGAGGATGGCTATATTCGTCTGGTCGTGACCCGCGGTGTGGGTGACTTGGGCCTCAATCCCCGCAACTGTCCGCGTGCCAGCATGTTCATCATCGCCTCTTCCATCGCTCTGTACCCGCCGGAGATGTATGAGAACGGCCTGAGCCTCATCACCAGCTCCTACCGCCGCGCCAACCCGGATGTGAACTGCCAGCAGGTCAAGAGCCTGAACTACCTCAACAGCATTTCCGCCAAGATTGAGTGCTCTCAGCAGGGGGCAGGGGAAGCCATCATGCTCAATGCCAACGGCAATGTGGCCGAATGCACGGGCGACAATATTTTCATCGTTAAGGACGGGGTGGTGATGACACCCCCGCTCACAGAGGGTGCTCTGGGGGGTATCACTCGTCATGCGGTGATGGATATTTGCACGGAGCTCGGAATCCCCTGTCAGGAGCGCGTCATCAACCGTTTCGATGTTATCCGCGCGGATGAATGTTTTCTGACCGGCACCGCAGCAGAAGTGATTGCTGCCACCAGCCTGGATGGACGAACCATCGGCACCGGTGTTGCCGGGGCCATCACGAAGCGAATTCTGGCCCGATTCCAGGAGATAGTGCGCCTGTAAGAATTCAATGGTCAAAAGGGGAACGGCGGCGGAATGGCTGTCGTTCCTGTTTTGATGATGTACCGTATGGAGACTTTGTATGAGGGGCGATTCCTGAATATGGTCCGGGAGGGCCGCTGGGAATACTGTGAGCGGAAAAACAGTACTCCAGCCGTCATGATTTTTGCCCGAACGGCAGAGGGAAATATCCTGTTGGTGGAAGAATTCAGACCACCTATCGGTAAGCGCTGCCTCTGCTTCCCCGCCGGGCTCAGCGGCGATGAATGCCCGGAAGCCCACGCAGATGCCGCTCGCCGCGAATTGTTGGAAGAGACCGGATACCAGGCCGGGAATGTCCGCTACCTCTTTACCGGCCCTTCTTCGCCGGGGCTTACCTCTGAAACGCTGCACTTTTATCTGGCCGAGGGACTGGAACGCATGACTGCCGGCGGCGGAGTTGACGGGGAAAATATCACTGTGCACGAAGTCCCGGAATCCCGAATTGCCGATTGGCTGGCAGAGAAAACGGCGGACGGTATAGCGGTTGACCCTCGCATCTATACCGGACTGTATTTTCTCTCTGTGAACTGAATTGTGCATTGACAGCCCCCGGGCTTTCGGGTATGTTGGTGGGCGTTATGGCAGGTCTCATCATTGCGCCCAAAGCGCGTATTTTTCACGGTCACGATTGGGTATACGGCACAGAGGTGCGTGCAGTCTTCGGAAATCCGAAGGCCGGGGATGTGGTGCTGCTGAAGGATCAGCGCGACCGCTACCTTGGCTCTGCCATGTACAATCCTCAGTCGCAGATTGTAGCGCGCCGTTTCTCTCGGCGTAAACAGGACTTGGACAGAGACTTTTTTGCCCGCCGTATTTCCCAGTCTATGCTGCTGCGCGAGCGTTATCTGCCGGGAGAGGAGATGATGCGACTGGTATGGAGCGAGAGCGATGGACTGCCGGGGCTGATTATAGACCGCTACAGGGACGTGCTCGTGGTGCAGACGCTTACCATGGCCATGTACCAGCGACTGGGACTCATCAGAGACATCCTCGGTGATCTGCTGCAGCCTCGCTGCATTCTGGTGCGCAACGATTCGCCCATGCTGCTGGCAGAGGGTATTGAGCCGGAAACCTACGTTGCTGCCGGCGAGATGCCGGAGCCCTTTGTCGGCACGGGCCGCGGTATCAAATTCCTCGTCGATTTATCAACAGGTCAGAAAACCGGACTCTATCTCGACCAGCTGCAGAACTATGAGGAAGTGGCAAAATTTGCGCGGGGACGCCGGGTGCTGGATTGCTTCTGCAACCAGGGCGGCTTTGCACTGGCCTGTGCCAAGGCCGGAGCTGCGAGCGTGACTGCCGTGGATATTTCTGAGGAAGCCATCGCCTCCGTGCGGCGCAATGCGGAGCTCAACGGGGTGCAGGTGGAGGCCATTGCGGAAAATGCCTTCGACTTCCTCAAGCGGGAGAGTGATGCTGTGCGAAACGGCGCAGATCCCAAATGGGATATGATTATCCTGGACCCTCCCAGCTTTACGCGAAACAAGAAGAGCCTCAACGGTGCACTGCGCGGTTATAAGGAGATACACCTCAGAGCCATGCAGATGCTGCCCGTGGGAGGCGTGCTTTCTTCTTTCAGCTGTTCACACCACATCAGCTCCACCCTGTTCCGCCAGACCATCTGTGAAGCCGCCGTGGATGGACACAGTACGCTGCGCCTGATTGGAACTCACGGACAGAGCCCCGATCACCCCATCCTGCTGAACATCCCGGAAACGGAGTACCTGAAAGGCTTTACCTTTGAAATGGTGCCGGGCAGATGAGACCGTTCGGGTCATATTATTTGAACGTAGTAAAGGTAAACCGAGCCGCATGGCATGCTGAAGCGAAGCTACAGAACCCAGGAGAGTCTGGTGCGCTATTGGGCGCAGCAGGCGGTGGAACTGTGTGACGATATTGACGATTCCTCGCTTCAGACACCGGCTCAGCCCGTTCTGCAGAACATCCGCCTTCTCAATGCCCCGCGGCGGATTATCGTTATCGGCGGCTCCCGCTGCGGCAAATCTTCTCTGCTGGGACACATGGTGGGGAGTGCTGTTCCGTCTGCTGCCGAGTGGGAGGGGAACTTCGTGCGCTGGCGCTTCCGCTGTGAGGATGGCGATGCAACAGCCTCTCGATTCCTGCCCATTGACTCGCTGGAGGGATTGGAGCTGGTGGACACGGTGGATTGCACGCCGACACCCGTTCAGGATGAACTGAGGGGGCTGATTTCCGGGGCAGATGTGGTGATAGCCGTCATCGATGCCCGCGCTCCGGGGCAGTCGCCCGTCTGGGAGCTTCTGGCCGCGCTTCCCGAGACGGAGTCTGCCGCCTGCATGATAGCGCTCACACATACGGATACCATCCCTGCTGCGGCAGCATTGGAGCTGAACGACACCATGAGGCAGATATGCCGCGAGCGTCTGGCTCGTGCCATACCGGTGTACCAGGTCTGTCCCACCTCCTCTCAGGGGGTGGAGGTGTTCACCCGCCGCGTTCAGGATGCCATGGGAGGCCAGCGCGGGGTTCGCGCTGCCATTCGCGCCGTGGTTAATGCGGCCGTGGATCTGATGTACAAGCAGGGCAGCGTGCTCAAGGTGCGCGGCGATGTGGCACGCACGGACAGCGGCTTCCTTGCCGGCATAGAACAGGAGATAGACAACTTCCTGGCACACCAGATGCTGGGTGTTCCGGCCTGTGCCACCAATTATGCGGATGCCGTGCGGCGGGCGGGAATGCCTCTGCTGCGCCGTCTGCGCCGTCGTTTTGGTCTCTTCCTTTCGCCGGTGACCCTGCTGCGTCTGGAGCTCATGGGCGCCGGAGCAGAGGAGTACTTCTGTGCCGCCATTCGGGATGATGTGCTGGGATTGCAGCAGGAGTCAGACCGTCAGTTCATACATGCCTGTTCCCTGCATTGGAAGCATGTGCGGCCGCGCATGAAACAGACCCTGGAGTGTGAAATAGGTGATTTCCCGGAGCAGGACATTGCCGCTGATCTGGAGCAGCTCCGCTCCGGCCTTGCGCATGACCTGCGGGAGCCGTTCAAACGGCAGCAGGTGCGCTCCTCCCTCGGTAAATTCTTCAAGAGTCAGGCCGCCTGGATGCAGTCCTTCATTATCATCTGCTGTTTCCTGCTGATGGTGGCAGGTCTCCTGGGCTTTGTCGGGCAGGATATCCTCGCCATCGGTGCCGTGGGTGTTGCCGCCTGCGTCTGGTTGCTGGGGACTGTGGCGCACCTGATTACAGCCCGGGGGATTCGTCCGCTCGTCAATCGGGCAGAGGGTATTATCTATGACAACCTGAAGACCAGAATTCAGGAGCTGGTGAAAGGGGTGGTCGTTTCTCGCGTCTCTGCCTACCGCCGCCTCTATACAGCCCCCCGCCGTAAGGTGGCGGAGCACGAGGCAACCCTGCAACCTCTCATGGATCGCCACAGCGAGGTCTATCGCCAGCTGCGCGCCGCCTCCCCGCATTTGTAAGTCCTTTCCGTAACCATGCAAGCCGACCTGTTCACTCCCCATGGTTCTTTTCGTGACCCGCAGCCGGAGTCACAGAAAGTCGGCATGCCGCTGGCGGCCCGCATGCGCCCGGAATCTCTGGAGGAAGTGGTGGGGCAGCGCCACCTGCTGGCTCCCGGGAAGCTGCTTCGCCGCGCCATTGAGACCGACCGCTTTTCCTCCCTCATCTTCTACGGCCCTCCCGGTGTGGGCAAAACCACGCTGGCATACGTGATAGCGCGCTCCACGAGCTCCTTCTTCGTGATGCTCAACGGCGTGGAATCCAACGTGAGCGAAATCCGCGACAAGATTGCGGAGGCCCGCACCCGCATGGCTTTGCATGGACAAAAGACCATTCTCTTCGTGGATGAGCTGCACCGCTTCAACAAAGCGCAGCAGGACGTCCTTCTGCCGCATCTGGAGCGTGGTACTGTCCGCTTCATCGGCGCCACCACGGAGAACCCCTATTTTGCCATCAACTCCGCGATGCTCTCCCGCTCCCAGATTTTTCCGCTGGAGCAGGTGCCGGATTCAGATATCATCGAGCTCCTGCGACGCGCCCTGAAAGAGCCGGAGAAGGGTTTGGGAAACGTGGTGTCCGAGGTTTCGGAAGAAGCACTCGCACACCTGGCGCTCAAGGCAGATGGAGATGTCCGCAAGGCACTTACCGCGCTGGAGGTTGCCGTTCTGTCCACGCCGCCTTCAGACGATGGCGTGGTGCATGTGGATTTGGCTGTGGCAGAGGAATCCATTCAGAAAAAAGCCGTCAAGTATGACCGTGCGGGGGATGGACACTACGACACCATTTCCGCATTCATCAAATCCATGCGCGGCAGTGACCCGGATGCCGCTCTCTATTGGCTGGCCTACATGCTGAATGCGGGGGAAGATATCCGATTCATCGCTCGCCGACTGGTCATTTGTGCCAGCGAGGATGTCGGGCTGGCGGATTCCAACGCCCTTCGGGTGGCGCTGGCTGCCGCGCGTGCTGCAGAGATGGTCGGCATGCCGGAAGCCCGCATCCCATTGGCTCACGCCACGGTCTACATTGCCACCGCACCCAAGAGCAATTCTGCCTACAAGGCATTGGATGCCGCGCTGAAAGACGTACGCGAGGGAAAGACCCTGGCCGTGCCTGACCACCTGGCGACCCCCACCCGCAAGAAGCTGGCCCGATTGCGGGGCGTATCAGAGGAGGCAACGCAGTATAAATATGCCCACGATTACGGGGACGACCATTTTGTGCCGCAGGCCTATCTGCCGGAGGGCAGGGTGTATTATCACCCCACCACGAATGGTATGGAACTGCGTATCTCTGAGCGCATGGAGTACCTGCGGCAGCGTCAGCAGGGACAGGAGTGATGCTGCTGCCTTTCTGTGGGGGCGATACCGTGGCGGCGATAGAGCGATTCCATCTGCTCCCGGAGCCGGAGGATGCAGTCCCTGCTATCCGCATCTTGCTCAGAATGCGGAGTACCCGGCAAAGGATATTCCGGGGAAATCGCACCATGCTGCATCAGAAGCCCGGCCAGCTCCAATTGATTCAGCGTGTAGCGTTCGTACTCGTTATCACTCGTCAGACAGAGGCTTTTGAGAAGTATCTGCAAGGGTGTTTGCTGAAAGTGCTCCGATGCAGCCGCCTCGGGTATGAGATTCGGCTTTGCTCCGGCTTCAAACAAGCGTCGGGAATGTTCCGTGCTTGCCAGCGGATATTCCATGACGGCAACCTGTAGAACAGTGGTCGCTCCTCGTGTCTCATTCAGATTAATTTTGCCTTCATTCAGCAAGCGGAAAAAGATATCTTTGTGCCTGTACAGCTGCGAAGCCGGGTCTACCGGTGAACCTTCCCTTGTGTAGAAAAACTCCGTTTTCACCAATCCGCGTTCCAACGCCCATTCCATGGCATCTGCTGCATGGGGGCTGCAGCATATAGCCAGCAGCATGCCCGGAGCCCGGTGCAAGCCTTCTCCCGGTTGCTGCACTAACCGATCCGCCAGCTCGTACAGCTCGTCCCTCTTGTATTTTCCGCTTTTCAGCACATGCATCAACAGGGAGGAATTCACATAACGCAAATCATTCGAATTCTCCAGATCGGCATCCGGGTTGAGCTGCGCACCGTGCCGCACCATGGCTTTGATGATTTCCGGTGAGCCGCAGTAGGCCAGCTCAATGACGAGGGTATTCCACTCTTCGTCCTCCTCTTGTCGCTGGTCAGCATTTCCGCTGACCGCCGCCTTGTAGAGCAAGTTACGCCATTTGTCACAGTTTCTTCGCAGCATCATCTCCACTTCCAGCCGATCGAAAGAGAAAGAGGACAGTTCTTTCCCATTGAAAAACGGGGAGACAGATAGCATCCGCTCTCTCATTTCCTGCTTGTTTTCATGGAGTAGATAATGTTCTGCCTTCTGCAACGCCTCGCGCTCCTCCGCTGTCCATGACGGATGAAAATCCTCTTCTCCCAGTCGTGTCAACGGCGTGCCATCAAATAAAAAGCCATCCCACCCGCAGCCAGAAGCAGCAGACCGAACAGACTCACAATGACACAGAGCAGACGTTTTACCCATTTATTTCTGAGCATACGCACATTATGCCGTACTGGACAGCGGGGTGTCAATCTTTTTGTCTTGCCAATCCGGGGATAAGGTGGTAGGATGTCCGCGCATCCTGCTCCGGTAGCTCAGTTGGATAGAGCACGAGCCTTCTAAGCTTGGGGTCCCGCGTTCGAGCCGCGGCCGGAGCGGTATACTGAGCCACCCGTTTTTTGAAAAATCGGGTGGCTTCATGTCGTCCCGACTTCTGCGAATTGTACCGGCGGTTGACAATTAGAGTCCGAAACGGACTAACATCTTTACATCGACTGTGGTTAGAATTAGGATGCGGGTTCATTCATTACCCGACTATGAAGAAAAATACAGCAACGATATGGTGCGCCCTGTTTGCCTTATCCGGCTCAGCGGTCGCAGATCTGGCCTGTTTGCCGGAGGTGTTCAACCCGAAACAGCCCAAAACCGTTCATCTGAATCTTGGCTATGCTACCAAGTATGTGGAGCGGGGACTGGCTCTGAGTGATGCAGAAACGGACAGCGTTTTCCACGGTGCATTGACCGGAGCGTATACCCTGGGCCATGATAGTGCCATTATCGGCGGTGTCAAGGTGGATTTGTTTGCCCGGAAAGGTTTTGACCACCATGATGACAGCTCTCCTCTGTGCGATGAGGGCACGGTTCTGTTGCAGTATGCCGCCCGGGCATCGGAGCATACCGTCTGGGCTCTGGGGTACCAGTTTGTGCATGGCGGTCTGCCGGGGTATCTGCATTCGGAGCGTCACCATGGCGGGCGCTATATCTTCAACAGCCAGCGCCCGGAGGAGCATAGTGTTGTGCTGGATATTCACCACGACTTCACTTGTCTGAAAGGGCTTTTCTGGGACTCTCGCACCCAGTACAGTTTTCGCTGGGAGGATGGCTGGTATTTCTCCAATACCCTTGGCTATGAACATGAGCTGAGTGAGCGGACTTCCGCTGTGCTGGCCGTTACCTGGACGGCAACGTGTGATTACTTTGAACATCACCACCTCAACAGCAATGGTACGCAGGGCTGGGTTTTCTCCCTGTCCCTGCCCACGGAAGTGACGGAGAAGGCTGTTCTGACTCCGTATGTCAGTTGCGTTCTGGCCGGTAACGGAGCCGATGCCGCCGGTGATTTCTACCGCGACAGCACCGTGGTGTTCGGCGTCAATGCCTCTTACAAATTCTGATTGCGTCGATATTATCGAAAAAACGGAGGGGGAAACGCATCTGCGCGTTTCCCCCCTCTTGAAATTTGGGTTGGTTCGTTGCTTAAGGATTAACGGCACAGGATTGGATGGCCTCTTTGCTGACCCAGCCACGGGTGCCGGAAGAGAAGAGCTCCACATAGCACCAGGAGCCGCGGGTGAGCAGCAGATGCACAGGGGTGGAGGGTGTCAGCGTCACGATGGCAGAGCCGGAAGCATCGGCAGAGGTGCGCAGCGGGGTGGCATTCAGTACGCAGGCCAAATCTGCCGGGGGCAGGGCGGTGATATCCGGCGTTTCCCGGGTGGTGTAGTATACCCAGTCAGCTGCACAGAGCAGGCTGAGAAGCGCTGCCACGGCCGTGGCGGCGTGTACCCAGGGCTTGCGACGTCCGCGCAGAGCGAGGAGCAGGGCAATACCCAGCGCCAGGGCGGCCGTGCAGACGATGGTGGCCACGCTCAGCTGCGGCACGCTCAGCAGGGTGAATACATCGTCTGTCATGCTGCCGGAGGGCAGGAGAGCTCCTTCCTTGCGTTGGATGAATGCCAGATTGGCGCGGGCTTCTTTGAAAGCGGGATTTTCCAACAGGGCGCAGTAGTAGGCGTGTGCCGCAGCGCCGGGGTTGCCGAGCCGATACCGGCAGTTACCGATGTTGTAATATTTCAGCGCTGCCTCCTGATTGGCTTTTTTCACTTGTTCGAGCGCAGCGCTGTATTGGCCGGCTTTGTAGGATTCTGCCGGAGTTTCTGCCGCCGGAAGTGTGGGCAGCAACGCCAGCAGTAGCAGGGTAACGGTGGCAGAGACCGCAGCCAGGGCCTTGCGGATGCGTTTGAGCATGGTTTCTCGTTCCAGCGGAGAAAGGTTCGTCTTTGCATCCGGGCGGAAGGCCTCGGAATCGCGGCGTTCCAGAATGGCACGAAGTTCCGGAGTCATCTGTTGCGGAGAAATGTGGCTTTCGATGAAACCGCCCATATTACGCAGGAAGGTCAGACCATCCGGTTCGGCTGCCAGACGGCGCAGTTCCCGTTCCGTGGCACGCCCGGCGGCTCCGGCAGCGATGCGGCGGCGTAAAGCGGCAATCAGCACGCCCAGCAGAATGCCACCCGCCGGCAGGTACAGAAGACTCCAGACCCGGAGGGGAATCAGAGTACTGAGCCCCGCTTCTTCCGGGGTGAGAATACCGTAGATATCCGTCATTTCCTCCACGGGGATCTCTCCGGCAGGCGGTGGTTCCGCGGCTTCGGCAGAAGCCACGAATCCGGTGCCGGACGCATTGGTTTTCTGCCAGGGCAGGGCGATGGGTCTGGAGGCGGCCTGGCGGTAAGTCTGGGATTCCGGGTCAAAATAGCCGAAGGCAAAGGAGGGTATGGCGCTCACCTCTGCCGTGGGGCGCAGCAGGCGGCTGAACACCATGGCTTCGATTTCCCCGTTGGGGCCGAGGATGGGTTTTCGGGTGGCGGGAACGGGCTTCCAGTCCGCTGCATCCTGCGGCTCCGGACATTCCAACAGCTCCAGATTGCCGTTGCCCCGGACGGTGATTTCCACCTCCACCGGTTCATTCATGGCCAGGTGCGTGGCTGTGGTGGTGGCTGTCACGCTGTACTGGCCCACAGTATTGGCAAAGTTTTTCGGTGCTCCGGGCGGCAGGGGCAGCGCTCCGATGCTGAGGATGGGTAAATCCGCTTCTGCCTGTCCCACGCTGAAGAATCCCTGTTGCTGGGTGATGATAACCTTGCCGGCGATGTCGGAATTACCTTCGCGGAAAGGGGTCAGATTGCCTGTGTAATTGATGGTGCGCCAGTTTTCTCCGCGGGCAAAGGCGGTGGTGGTGTTGCCCAGTACGGCGCTTTGCACGACTGCTACAACGCCCTGAATGGCCGGTTGGAAATTACCCACCTTGACCCCGACGGCCTGCATCTGCGGCGGCATGGGGGCATCGCAACTCCGGGGCAGGAAAAACTTGACATAGGTACGTACCGGTTGATCCACATAACCATCTTTCAGTTCTGTGTGCCAAAGGGTTCCGAACGGTATCGGGTCATTGTTCCATTTGATGTTCGCCGTGGAAACAACCGGGAGTGCGGGAATTTTTACCGTTTGTTTTTTACCTGATTTCCGATAGGTCACTTCCACATCGCTGATGCGGATTTCTCCCTCCCGGTCAGGCACCACGGTGATGGGGAAAATTTCGACCATACCCCGGTTGGGATCCTGTGGGTTGACTCCGGCCTGGGGTTGCAGGACTTCCAGTCTGGCCTGCTGCACCGTAGGCCGTTTGTCCATCATGAAAACATCGTCCCCCACCTCAGTATCCACGAGGTAAAGAGCCACTTTCTCCCCGGGGACCGCTACCCCGGTGGACCAGATGGGCACCACCTCGGCCCGGACGGCGGGCATGATGGCGGCAGCTGCGATGAACGTAAGGCTTACTATGCGGTTCATGTGGTTGAACATAGTGCTTGTCGGGTGGTTTTAGTAATCTTTTGCGGGGGGACGCACGTTGTCGTTGGCGTGAGGTATGGGCGAGCCCTGTTCCTCGTCCATGTGCATTTTCAGGATGGAGGCTGCACGCTGGCGGGCTTTTTCCTCATCACTCAGCTCCTGTGGAGCTTCCTCCGCTGCCTGCGGCTGTTGTTGCTGTTCTTTCTGCTGGTCCTGCCGGTCTTGCTGGTCTTGCTGGTCCTGCTGGTCTTGCTGGTCCTGCTGGTCTTGCTTGTCCTGCTTGTCCTGCTTGTCTTGCTTGTCTTGCTTGTCTTGCTTGTCTTGCTGGTCCTGCTGGTCCTGCCGGTTCTGCTGGTCTTGCTGGTCTTGCTGGTCTTGCTGGTCTTGCTTGTCTTGCTTGTCTTGCTTGTCTTGCTTGTCTTGCTGGTCCTGCCGGTTCTGCTGGTCTTGCTGGTCTTGCTGGTCTTGCTGGTCTTGCTGGTCCTGCTTGTCCTGATGTTCCTGCTGGTCTTGATGGTCTTGCTGGTTCTGCTGGTTCT
>JAFUQZ010000041.1 GCA_017472085.1 Akkermansia sp.
CATTCCGACGCGCGTGGAACCGGGTACCCCTGGGCAGCTCGCCGGGTAACACACATAAACCACAAACATATAGAAAACAAAATACAATGAAGAAGACAATTATTGCACTTCTCGCTCTGGGTGGTATCGCCATGGGGGCAGCGTTTGACGATGGAGCTGCTTTTACCAGCTCTACATACACCATCGATCCGTCTTGGAGTGTAGCAGGGGCATCCGTGACCTTGTTGCTGGATGTTGAAGATTTCGCAAATCTGTTTGATACTGCAACTTCCTCGGCTCGTCCGGTATTTGTTTCCATGAGCGGTTCCGGTGACAAGATTATAGGTTTAGCGGCTCATGAAAATGATCGTATTACCGGGGCTGCAGGTGTGATCGCAGGCGGTACATATGACGATCAGTACAGTATGAGCGGTGATGATGGCGATGGTATATCTTCGATCGTCTGGAGCGAAGTGACATCTGCCGCTTTGACTATGGCTCTGGAAACAAGCGCTTCAGGTACAGCATGGTCCCTGACTGTGCTGAACTCAGATGGAACCTATACCAGTAAGACCGCAAGTGTGACAGGTTTCAGATGGAGCGCCATGGAAGACATCACAAATATTGCTATTGATACGGCAGTAGTAACTCAAGCTTACGCGTTTGATGGATTTATTAAAGGAGAGGATGCGTATACTCTGAATAAAGCGGCTATCAAAGCAGCGACGGGTTCTGTCCCGGAGCCGACCACGGCTACGCTGAGCCTGCTGGCTCTGGCCGGCCTGGCTATGCGTCGCCGCCGCAAGTAAGACCAGAGTGGGCGTAGATTTGTCGAAGCCCCTCGCCGCTGCTGAAGCTATGGCGTGACAAGCCGTCGTCGGGCTTCTCGCTGATACGCCCAGACAGGCCGCAAGTAAATCTTGCCTGACTATCGAGTCAATTTTCAACGCTGCTGCCTGTGATGGGTGGCAGCGTTTTTTTGGGGGGGAGGAGCAGCCACATGAGTCCCATAGATTTTACAATCGATAGAGTAATTACCGCCGCTTTCCAAGAAGCCTCCTTAGCCCGTAGTCGGGAAGTACAAAGTCAAATGTACGATGGACAAGGTGTAGAAGTGCACTCTCTCTGCTAGCATGTAGATGCCTCGTCCATTGTTCATTGTCCGTCGTCAAAGATTTGCATTTATCAAATTGACTTTGGGACACGCGTGCCGATTTATTGAGCAGGAGACATGTGTATTTTTTTGCTATGCCGGCAGGGAGGCGAGGGTGAGGCGGCGCAGTTCCTCCACAGTACCGCAGGTGGGTGCGCCCCAGTTGTGGATATCCTGAATGTTGGCGTAGCCCCAGGTGACCAGAATGCAGTGGCAGCCGGCGTTGGCAGCTGTCTGAGCATCGTAGAGAGAATCGCCCACCAGGGTGAGGTCTGCGGTTTCTATGCCCCAGGAGCGGGCAATGTGGTGCAGGGCATCGGGTGCGGGTTTGCGGGGAAAATTGCCGGTGTAGCCCAGGATGGGAGAGAAGGGGATGGGCCGGAACAGCTCTTGTACCATGGGCAGGGTGACGTCATGCGGCTTGTTGGACAGTACGGCGAGATGCGCCCCCACACTCACCAGGCGAGTGAGCATTTCCGTGATGCCGCGATAGATGAATGTTCCCTTGCGCCAAGTGGCCGGATATTCGCGGCGGAAGGCGGTGTGCAGGGCTTCCAGCTGTTCCTGCGGGACGGCTGCGGCATCGGCGTACCCCAGCGCCGATGCACAGAGGTTGCGTGCACCCCGTCCAATCATGCCGCGCACGGCGTCCGACGAGTGGGTAGGCAGTCCCAGACTCGCCAGCGCGCGGTTGAGCCCCTCAGCAATGCCCGGCAGGGAGTCTACCAGGGTGCCGTCCAGGTCAAAGACGAGATGCCGACTTTTCATTAGTGAATGAAGCCTCGTTCGGAGGAGTTGATGAAGTCGATGAGCTTTTTCACATTCGGGTTGTTGCCGTATTTCTCATCGGCCAGGATGGCTTCGATACCTTCCTGAATGTTGCAACCTTTCTTGAGGAAGAGTTTTTTGTAGGCGAGCTTCATGGCGCGTACATCGTCCTCGGTGAAGCCGCGGCGCTGCATGCCAATCATGTTGATGGAACGGACAACGGCCGGATTACCCTCCACGATGGTGAAGGGCGGCACGTCCTGGGGGATGCGGGAGCCGCCGCCGACCATGGCGTGTTCACCGATGCGCACGAACTGGTGGACGGCGGAGCAGCCGCCGACGATGGCCCAGTCACCCACGACGCAGTGCCCGGCGATGCCGGAATAGCCGGAGACGATGCAGTTGTTGCCCACCACGCATTCGTGACCGCAATGGCTGTTGATGAGGAAGAGGTTGTTGGAGCCGATGATGGTCCTGGTCTCCGGGAAGGTGGAGCGGTTGATGTTGCAGTTTTCGCGGAACACGTTGTTATCCCCTACCTCCAGGAAGGTGGGTTCGCCTTTGTATTTCAAATCCTGGGTCTTGAGACCGATGACAGCGAAGGGGAAGAACTCGTTGTTCTTGCCGAATTTGGAGGGGCCGCCGATGACAACGTGGTTGTGCAGCACACAGCCGGAACCCAGCTCCACATGCGGGCCTACAATGCTGTACGGCCCGATTTTCACGTCATCTGCAATCTCTGCAGTCGGATCAACGATAGCGGTGGGATGTATTTCTGCCATATCTCTATACTACACCCCGTGGCGGTTAGCTTCAAGTCAAAAATGGAGCGAGAGTGTGCTCTATCCTGCTTTTTTTGTTCGGGTTTCGGGCATTCGGCGGTTGACACTGGCGGAAGAGTCGCGTATGATGGAGCGCGTGAGAGACTTTCAGCAGAATAATCGGGACAGAAAACCGCGATATAGTGATAAACGCAGGCCCACAAATGCCGCTACCCCGCGTGTGCGGGCGTTCAAAACGGCTGAGGCGCCGGAGGGAAGCGAGAATTGGGTGCGCCCCTGGGTGCAGCTGAAGTATTTTACCTACAATCCTGCCGTTTTTCCCCGCATGCTGGGTGCTGTGAGCCCGGATGCCGAAGCGGGCGGTCTCATCAATGTCTATGACAAGAACGGCGATTTGTTCGGCGGCGGGTTCTGGAATCCGCAGAGCCGCACGCCGCTGCGCATGCTCTATCATGGGCCGGAGGTGCTGCGGGAGTGGGATTTGGAGGAAGCTCTGCGCCGCGCGGTCAGCTGGCGCCGTCAGGATTGTGCGCTGGAGTCCACCACCAGTGCCTACCGCGTGGTTCACGGGGATTCTGATGGGCTGGGCGGCTTGATTGTGGATCGCTACAACGATGTGCTGAGTCTGGAGGTGAGTTGTCTGGGCGTGTGGAAGCGGCTGGAGCGCTGGATTCCTCTGCTGCATGAGCTGTGTGGCACCTCCCGCCATGTCATTACTGTGGATGATGCCATTGCCCGCATGGAGGGGATTGATAAATCCACGGCTCCGGAAGGTGAGCCGGTGTACCGCGTGAAAATTGTGGAGAACGGCGTGAATTTCGAGGTGGATTTTGCCCAGGGGCATAAGACCGGCTTTTTCTGTGACCAGCGGGACAATCGCCTGAAGCTGTCGCGTCTGGTGAAAGACAAGAGCATGCTGGATCTCTGCTGCTATTCCGGCGGTTTCTCCATTTATGCCAAGCTGCTGGGCGGGGCAAAGGAGGTGACGGCGGTGGATCTGGATGAAAAAGCCATTGCCATGGCAAAGCGCAATGCGAATATCAACGCGCAGAACGGCCCGCTGCGGATTGACTTTGTGCATGCGGATGCATTTGTCTATGCCCGCCAGATGGTACGCAACGGCAAGCTCTTTGACGTGGTGCTGCTGGACCCGCCCAAGTTTGTGCTGGGTCGTGACGAGGAGAAAGAGGAGGGGCTCAAAAAGTACAACGACCTCAACATGCTGGGCTTGCAGTGTGTGCGAAAGGGCGGCCTGTTCGTCACCTGTTCCTGCTCCGGGCTGGTGAGCCCGTCTGAATTTGAAAAGACGGTCATCAAGGCGGCGCAACGTCTGGGCCGCCGCCTGCAGATACTGGAGATGAGCGGCCCGGGGTGGGATCATCCTTTCCTGTCCACCTACCCGGAGGGCCGCTATCTCAAAGTTCTCTGGGCTCGGGTCATCGCGTGAGTTTCTTTTCAGAAAAAGTAAGCCGCCACCCCATACGTCGGGTGGCGGCTTTTTTTAGACGAATATTCCCAATGGGGATAAATCGGAGCAAATCTTCTGTTGGATGCGTAAAATATTCCCAAAAGGGAATGGGGAGGGGTCGTGATTTGGCTGATATGGTGGAGATATAGCCAAAAAGAGCGGGAGAATGACGTGGTGATAGCGTCGTTCTCCCGCTGCATTTCTGCGGTAGTTGCGTTGCGGCTGCTTCAGGGGGCAGTCGGAATGCTCAACCAGCGGAGGTATTCGATTTCCGCCTTTTTGTCGGAGGCAACGCTGAAGCCCTGCACGGTGGCCTCTCCATTTGCCGGGAGCCCCTGACCGATGAGCATGTCGCCGAGCCACACATAGTATCCGCGCTGCACATTGTCTGCCTCGTTGCCGGGATGCCAGACGAGGCGCAGCGATTCGTTGAGACGGGAACAATCGGTGCAGTACAGGGGAGTATCGCCCCAGAGAATGCAGCTTTCGCTGATGCGTAGCGTGCCGCCGTTAGTGCCATCGCCCACACGGAGAGTGAGCGCCTCATCTGTTCCCCGCCATCCGTTTTTCGCGCCGTTGCCGTAGGAAGCGCGGAAGACGATGCTGTAGCCTTTCTCTGCGGAGAAGGCCTCGACCTTGCGCTGAAGCGTATCGCCCGGTTTGAGAACATTCGGCGTTTTGATGCGAGTGGAGCGGATTTCATCGGTCTCTCTCGGCAGCCCGGCGGTGCGGCCGGCGAGTCCCATGGCGCGGGCCAGATTGCCGGCGATGATGAGCGAGCCCTGGGCATTCGGGTGCAGGCCGTCGAGTCCCGGTTTGTTGGACATGGAATCCGGCCAGCAGAACGGTGTGGGCAGGGCGTTATCAACCATGCCGTTGTTGATATCCACATAGACGAGCCTCTTATTGTGGGCTTTGGCGTACTTTTTCACCCACTGTTTCAGCAGGCCGTTATACTGCTGCACGGCGAGGTGGCGGTCGGCTTCATTGTTGTTGCCGTGACGCCCCCAGCAGGGAACCGCCATCACATAGAGCACGTCATCCGCATCCCGCAGCACATCCTCTGCCATGCGCCCCAGGTTGCCCCAGATTTTCCCGGGGGTCCAGGTGTAGCGGTTGCCTTTCATGCTGACGCGGCCGCCCAGCATCTTCTGCATCTTGTCGCAGAAATCGGCGGGGGTATATCCGCGGTCAGACAGCAGGTCGTTCGTGCCCATCAGGCAGCACCAGGTGTCGCAGTTGTAGGTATCGGCAGAGCTGCGGGTGGAGTGCCCGCCGTAGTTCACTCCGCTCATCCCGGCGTTTGAGCCGGAAATGATGTTGTGCGTGCGGCCGGAGGATTGCGCCAGATGCACATTCGGGAAAAGCACGCCGCCGTAGGAGTCTCCGGCATCCGGTGTGGTCAGGTTGGTGTAGCCTGGGGTGTAACCGCTGCGCGGCCCGACAATCTGAGCCTCAACACCGTTGTCCACCAGCGTTTTGAAGAGTTGCCAGCGCCAGGTCTGGTCATTGACGCCGTGGGTGATGGAGTCGCCCATGAACATGAGCCGCCCCAGGGAGGGGCCGCTCGTCTTTTTGCTGACGAAGCGTGCCGTATAGTCCGGCGGAGCCTCGTAGGAGGAGGTGTCGAGCATGGAGGGGGTGTGCAGCGAGACGGCGGTCACATAGTTGGTGTTGACCCGATAGCCGTGGGTGGTGGTGTTGCCGGAAATCCGCAGGGCAGGGGCTTCGTAGAGCGTGTGCTCCTTTCCGGCTGCATCCTTTGCGGTGATGATGACTCCGGTGGTTTTGCTGTTGCGGATGCAGAGTCGCAGCAGTCCTTCTGCGTCTGCGTATTGCTTCAGCGCGGTATAGTTGCTTTGCAGTTCCGGTTGCCATACCTTGTTGAGACAGAATCCGGTCAGAAAGGGCTCGCGTGAACCGGTGGGCTTGTGCATGTCCGCATTGTCGGCAATGCCGCAGTCCGCCACATCGGCATCCCAGAGCAGCAGAGGACTGCCGCTCTTGTAGTCATTGGAATTGACGTAGCTGAGCAGGGAGGGGAGGCTGAGCGTCAGCTCCAGCACGGTTTCGGGAGCTGATTGCACCGCGAAGTAGCCTTTGCCGTCGTAGATGACCTTGTTTTCGTTGTCGCACCAGGGGGTGGACAGTTGGGTATAGCCCGCAGCGGCGGCAACGGCCTGCGCCAGTCCGGCTGTCAGCAGGGCGGGAATGAGGAGTTTGCGCATGTGAGATGGTGGGGGTGGATGTTATTTCCCATCATAGACGAAGGGAACAGTCGGGAGCTGTGCGGCGTTGACCAGATTCGGCGTCATGAAGGTTGCCCAGGCGTAGCGGGCCTGTTTGGGGGCGTTGACGGCATCGCTGCTCAGAATCACGCTGTCTCCTTCTATCCGGGCGTTTGCCGGATGGAATTTGCCGTTGCTGCCGGCAATCTCGAAATGGCGGGGCGGCCGGCCGTCCGTGGTGCATAAGCCATCGGCATGGGAAAACTTCACCGTCAGCTCTTTGCCGGAGGGTGTGCAGGAGCTCATGACCGGGCCGGTGAAAGCCACATCCTTTCCGTAGACCCTGGCGGCAGCCAGCGCGGCAAGGCGCTCGCCCACCTCTACCTTGCGTGGCGGATGTACGTCTGAATTAGTGGAGCCCAGGTCAACCGTGGTAAGACATTCTACGCCGGGTATGGCGGCGGCCACGTTGGCCTGCACGGTGCGGAACTCCGGCCAGTATTGGCGCAGCGGGGTGTTGTCGTTGATGCGGGGAAGCTGTACCATGAGAAAAGGCATCTTCGGGGATTTGAATGCTTTGCGCCATGAGTTAATGAGATCAGTAAGCAACTGGGTGTTCTGTTTCATATCCTGAAGCTCGGCATCGGATTCACCCTGATACCAAATGACACCGGCGACCGGGAAGTTGCTCCAGCCGGAGAGCCCGCTTTCGAACAGGTAGGCCGGTTTGTAGGGATGCGGGGATTTCGGGTCGGCTCCCATGTTCTTCCGGGCGCGCCCGCGTACCCAGGCAGAGATGTACTTGCTTTTCAGCCATCCGTCCCCCAGGCAGGAGCGGTATTTCTTGCGCACCACCTTTTCCGGAATCCATGCCAGCATTTCAGAACCGCCGAGAGCGCAGTGAATGATGCCTATCGGGACTCCCAGCTGCTCCTGGAGCTTCTGCCCGAAGTAGTATCCCACGGCAGACATGCGGGCAACGGTATCAGGACCGGAGACGGCCCACTGCCCCTCGTACATCCGATTCTCCCGGAGGCGGTTCAGCAGCTCCTCACTATAAACAGTATTGTTGGTATGCGCCTGCGGTTCGGAGTGGAAGAAACGCAGATTGGGATTGCCGGAGGCGGCGATGGTGGCCGGATTGCCGGGGGTCTGGTTGACCCGCCAGAGCATGTTGGATTGCCCGGAGGCTATCCAGACCTCGCCCACCACGACATCCTGCAGCGTGACGGAATCGCTGCCCTGCGTGACGGTCAACTCCCGCCCCTCGGCGCTGGCTTGCATTGGTTGCAACTTCGCCTTCCATTTCCTGCCCTTGCCGATTTTGGCTTCCACTTTCTGGTCACCGAATCGAACCTCAATCGGTTTTGAGGAGTCTGCCGTGCCGGAAATGGTAATTGGACAATTTTGCTGCAACACCATGTGGTCACCGTAGCAGGTGTCCAGTTCCAGAGCAGCAGCAACGCCCGGCAGCAGGATGCTGCCCCCGAGAATGGTCAGGAATAACGCTTTCATACGGTGTCAGGATACCATTTAGGTGGGCGTATGTCAAGTTCGGATTGGAATGCTTCTTAATTCTTGTGTGTATGTGCTTCAAAGTATTTGTAAACAGAAGAAATATTTACATGTTTTAGAAGAAGCCCCTTCATCCTGATAAATTGGATATTTCATGGACAAAGAGATGACCGCTGCCCGATGAGGAGCAGCGGTCAGGAATTCTATGCTGATGAAAAGCAAAAATTACTTTCTGCGGCGGCGTGCAGCCAGGGCGGCGAGTGCCAGCAGGCTGAGCGTCGTTGTGGTCGGCTCAGGAACGGCGGCTGCGGCCAGCGTCACGCTGCCGTCTTCGTTGTATTCCAACACGGCAGACCCGGTGGTGTTGCCGTCAGCATCTTTCAGCGTTACCGCATAGCCGGAG
>JAFUQZ010000042.1 GCA_017472085.1 Akkermansia sp.
TTGTTTTTTCTCAGACTTATACTGCAAGTCAGTTGTACAAGAAAACTCATTGCGAACTTATTGTCTGTATGTCACTTGATTGTTGTACATAATTAAGCATAATACTTTTAAGGATTACAAGGGGAAATTCAGCATTTGAAAAGATGAACACCATGAAAACATCAACAGCCACAGAATTACTCAGAGAAACCCACCTGAGCCCGGCAGATGCCGCTCGCCTCATTCTGGAAGGAGTGGAAATGATAGGAAACAAGGCTCAGCAGCTGCAGCGCAGGGAGCTGATAGTGCTGATAAGAAGCATGATTCAGGAAGGATGGCAGGCACTGCAGGCAAGAGAAAACACCGTCAGTTTTGAATCCGCAGCATGGCAGAGCGTGTCCGCACGAAGCGGCCGGAGGCCGACAACAAGGCGTGATTTACGCCACTACGTGCGGCGTATGCTGCGGGTAGACGGCATCAAAGACAGACCGTTGAGAAACATGAGCACCCAGGAATGCCGAGAACTGCTGCAAACAGCCTTCGGAAGCAGTGCCAGCAGCTACAAAAAAGGAAGAGCCATTCTTCACAGCATCTTTGCTTTCGGAATTCGCCGCGAGTGGGCAGACACCAACCCGGTAGACCGCATCGAAACCCCGGATATTCGTGAAAAATACATTCCCCCCCTCACACCGGAAGAAAGTCAGCAGCTCATCTCCGCCACATCCCGGATTCCGCACCGGGAAATGGCCTTCTCAGTGCACTTGATGCTCTATTGCGGCATTCGCCCGACTGAAGTGCAACGGCTGAAAAATGAAGATATTGACTGGCAACAGGGAAAAATACTCATCCGCTCACAAATCAGCAAAACGGGCGGCGGAAGATTAGTCTCGCTCAGAGGCTGGAAAAAGAATAAGCTCACCCAAATCCCGGGAAATTGGCAACGGCGCTGGAAGGCGCTCCGAAAGGATGCCGGGTTTCACCAATGGACGCCTGATACCTGCCGCCATACATTTGCCAGTTATCATGCAGCTTATTTCAACGAACCGGGCATTCTTCAAATGGAGATGGGCCACAGGAACCAGACACTACTGCGCACCAGATATGTAAGCCCGGTCAGTGCCCAACAGGCGAAACGTTTTTGGCACGACAAAGCAAAACTTTACTCTACATCTAATTCAATATCAAACATCACCCCCAACGCAGCCGAATCAAACACTCCGCCGTCTACTTTCGGTTTACGGAGCAATGCAGCCGGGTCAACGGCGCGGAGAGTAAAAAACAGTTCAGGCTGAGTATCCAACAGAACTCCCAGCGCATACATGGCAGCGGCAGCATGCGGACAGGGCTCCGACCAATCCGGGCAGCTGCAGGAGATGCGCCAGTCACCAGCCTCCGGCAGCAAGCCGTTTCCCGGGTCACAGAGTTGCTGCAACAAGGCTTCATCCACCCTGCCCTCCAGCAGCGACAACAGTGAATCGATTTTTCCCGCACAGAGGGCGGACAGAGCCTCCACTCGTTCCTCATCCGGCGGGGTCAGCCGCAGCTCCACATCATACAGCGCATCGGCACTCACCACAGCCGTCACCCGACCGGGGGACACCCGAATATCCAGCACGCATCCATGCCGTAGCAAGGTGCGCCCCGGGGCAAGGCACAATCCGCCGGATTCGCAGACAGCCAGATGCCGCATCCACGCGCTGCCCCAGAAGCGGGTAGCCAGTTTGCGGGAGCGGCTCACCACGGGGTGCAGTTCCACGCCCGCAGCCACCAACTGCTCACGGTGTTGCTGAGCCAGCCGCTCCAGGTCGGCGGCTTTCAGTCGGGGCTGTTCCTCGTATCCGCACATGCCACATGAAAAAAGGCGGGTCGGACAAGCCCGACCCGCCGCCATAATGCAGATTTTTTACTTCGTCACGCTCTTGAAGTACTCAAGTGTGGTCTTGAGGCCTTCTTCCAGCGTGTACTTCGGCTCCCAACCGGCGCTGCGCAGTTTATCCGCGCAGGAGCGGGAGTGCTTCACATCGCCCAGACGCTCCGGCAGGTGCAGCACCTTGGAGGTGGAGCCGGCAGCCTTGATAATGATGTTGGCCAGGTCATTGATGGTAATCTGACCACCGTAACCCACGTTGTTCACGCCGGTCACTTCCGGATGCTCGGCCACATAGACGAGAGCACCGACGATATCTTTCACATAGATGAAGTCGCGGGTCTGCTCGCCGTCACCGAACACGGTGATATCCTCGCCCTTGATGGCCTTCTCCATGAAAATCGGCACAGCAGCAGCGTATGCACCCTTCGGATCCTGACGCGGGCCGAACACATTGAAGAAGCGGCAGCAACCGGTGTTAATCTGACCGGTGGTGCGGAACATCTCCATGTAGTACTCACCGTCCAGTTTGGTGATACCATAGGGGCTCTTGGGCTCCGGGTACATGGTCTCCACCTTCGGCACGATGGGGTTGTCACCATAAATAGCGGCAGAGGAGGCAAGCACCACTTTCTTCACTCCGGCCTTGGATGCTTCCTCGAGCACGGTCAGCAAACCATTCACATTCAAATCCAGCGTCTCGCGAATCTTAATCATGGACTCCGGCACGGAAACCATGGCTGCCATGTGGAAAATGTAGTCCACGCCCTCCACGGCCTTGGCCACTACCTCGCGGTCGGTGATGGAGCCCTCAATGAAAGTCACCTTGAGACCATCAAGATTTTTCTTGTAGCCCGTGCGAAGGTTGTCCAATACGCGGATTTCCTCTGCGATACCCTGGTAGTGCTCAGCAATGTGAGACCCGATGAAGCCGGCGCCGCCGGTAATAAGTACTTTCATGATAAAAAACAGGTTAACAAACGCATTCTAATCCAATTCCCATCGGATTGCAAGTTAAGATTGCCGATTACAGATGTATTCCCGGCAAAAAATGAACCGGAAGCCCCGCTGCCCTCTCTCACTACATATCCCCCTGCCCCATTTATGTCCACCCCGGAAAAAAACAATTTTCGTGTAATCGCCCTGCAAAGCATCCGAAGCTGCCCCTACCGCAGCGAGCAGGAAAAGCACTATGCCTGCGCTCTTATCAACTCCATTTTCGACCACTCTGAGCTGGCCAACGAGCGCCCGCTGCTTGTGCTGCTGGAAGCCCTTCTCAAGTACCCGGTTCTCAATGATTCCTCCCTGAGCGATGAAGAGCGCGACCTGGAACTGGGATTGATTGATGTCGAAAAACAACAGATGATGCATGCATCTCCCCTGGAACTCCTGAAATGGCACACCCAATTCCAGCTCCGCCGCGCAAGCGAAACCGGTGCGGCTTCGCCGGATCTCAACAACGCTCTCTCCAACATTCTGCTCACGCAGCAGCTGCTTCTGGAGTGCGTTTCTGCCTGCTTTTCCTCCCCTCCCCAACACGATGGCACACCCTCTGAATGCCAATTCTGATAAAATTTACATAACAATAAGAGATACAAAACATTAAAAGAACAAACAGCCATCGATCCGTTTGAGGATTCAACAAACGCCGCAAAGCCCCTCAAAAATTGTTCCACAAGTTATTCACATTACAATAAAACACAAGAAACTTCATCATTAAACATATTTCTCACAACAATTTTCTATCTATTTATCATATATTCATCAACGCTCCATCACTTCTGAAAATTCCGTATTACCGCCATCATGCGTCCTCACCGATGATTATGAACTGTTTCCCTGAGCATTCACTGCTCATTTCTCTAACTTATCAGCAAAACACCCGGACAGACATCTTGCAACACCGGCACAACAAGCCTTTTCTCCCCACCCGGCCCAACGCAACGAGCCCACAATACGCCTCTCATTTCGCCCTCAACATACACCGCCGGGCCTACACAGCAACCTGCGCCACACACCTCCGACAATCCCTTATACACACCTTTTCATACCCACCTTGACACCCCCATAAAAGCGCCGCAAAAAAGCTCAATAAAACACCCGTTTTGTATTTGTTACACTTTCCGAACTATTTATTATAACATTTCTGTTACAATCTGTTTCGATATTATTTCATTGCACAACTCGAAATTTTGAACAATATTTCAGAAAAGCGCACCCACACTTTCCTCCATCCGATGCTCCCTCCTGAGAGGCCACCTTTCTACCCTTCTATCCCTCTTTCAGAAGCTTTATCGCATCTCCAAATCCCATCCTCTCACAAAAAGGACACCGCCTCATCCCAAGCCCCGCTCAAAAGCAATACAAGCCCTTAAAATTCCATTCTTTCATTTTTATAATATTTTTTGTTTCTTATCTATAATAAAGCTACCTTTTCAACTTCAATTCGCCCACAAACTAACTTTCATCATTATTTCAAGCCAAATTCCGTCTTCTCCTCCAACTCGACCCTCGTACAAACAATGAGCCGGACCACCACATTCCCATATAAATAAAAACCAGCAAAAGACACAACTGACTCATTCGCGCACCAATTTCACCACTAGTACATCTTTCGATGTTCCACAACTCGGCAAAAATCACCCACAAATTCCGAACAGCACCACGAAGTCTACCCGAATTTTCGATTCTCGCGGCATTTCGCGCTGCACATCGCATTTGAAATGCGATGCACAAAAAAAGCAACGGAATGAATATATTTCGCAGAACAACTGGGATATCGCCCCTTCACTTTTCAAAAATAACAGCCCTTATGTTAGAGTCATTCTTATTTTTTTGCTGTACATCGCATTTCAAATCCGCTATTCTATGAGGGAATTTTTCGGTCAGCCAATCGTTTTTCCCGAATCAGAAGATATCGCCAATTCGTTTTCTGCCATGAAACTGCATCTTCCACTTTCACTCCGTAAGAGTCTCCTCATCATCTTTGCCTCCACCACCATTCCCACTTGGGGCGGAGGCATACACTCGGATATAGACAAACGAACTTATGCCGACTTCGGGCAGAATAAAGGGCGCTATCGGGTAACCGGAGTGAGCTCCATGCTACAGGCTATCCGCGACAAAGATGGGGGCATTGCCATACCCAAGGCAGACGGCGAAATAACATGGGTAATCCCGGGGGCTCAAGGCATGATTAACTTTGCCGGCAGTCTGGATTACGGAGCAAACGGTATACAATGTCATGGTGCCGCAGCTGCGTTCGGGGCAAACTATCTGGTCACCGTGGCTCACAATCCCGGATTCAGTGCCAGTTTCGGAACAACGCAACTGGGAAACGAGCGCACTATTAAGTACAATACTGTAGCCGTAACGGAAAAAGATATGGTCAGCGCTGCGGATTGGGCACTATACCGTCAGAACAAAATTTTTACAGATGTTGTCGGAGCCTACAATTACAGCGGAGTCTCTTCAGAACAGCAGGACAGTAATACCAACGGCATACCTGACATCAAGGAACAGCTGGAAGGAGAACTGATGTATCGCGCTTTCGCAGGAAATGTCAAAGTGTGGCAAAAAGATGGAAGTCTGGTTGACGCAGGGTCGCCCTACACCACCATACTGGGAGGGATTTCCACCATCCGAGCGATAGACATTACTGCAGAAGGTCTCATATTCGGCGGCTGGAATATGAAAAGCAACTCTTCTTGGGTCAATGAAACTGCACCTCTTCCCAGTAACGGTCAGGGAGGCGACTCCGGTTCGCCGGTCTATGTCTATAATAAAGAAGCGGGGCGCTATGAATATATTTTTTCTCAGCGAGCCGGGAACTTCACCACCTATTCGGTAGCACACGGCTCCATTGATTTTGCCAATGAAATTCTTGCTACGCACAGCGTAGCGGTGGATATGAGCACCGCAAATACGACCTATCTGAACAGCGTTTCTTCCGGCAGCGGCTCTATAGAACTGGATGATACTTCCATCAGCCATCTGGCTGTCAATTCCGGGTCCAATACATGGAAGAATCTTGATGCCATAAAAAACAACGACAACTGGTATGCCTATGGTAACAACTACCAGAACGGAATCAGCGGCTTGGGGAGCACCCAGAATCTCATTTTCACCGGCAGCGGCAGCAACAATTCGCACAACGTCATCCTGAATGCCACGGTGGACACCGGCGTGGGTTACCTAGAATTCAGCAGCGGACAATTCACCATCAAGAATGCAGATGGGGGCGACTACACGCTCAATACTGCAGGGTTCATCATTAACAATGGCGCAGATGTTCATGTGCAGCTGACGAATCCCTCCGATTACATGCGAGAATGGCGCAAGAACGGCGAGGGTGATTTATACATTGAAGGCGAAGGCGACAACAACATTCTGCTGACTGTCGGCGGCAGCGGCTCCACTTATCTAAGTCGAGGTAATGGACATGCTGCCTACAATGTGCTGGCCAGCAGCGGTGCAACCGTGGTAATTAAAGACAAGAACCAGATTGAACGCGACTTCACTTTCGGGTTCAACGGCGGTACGCTGGACATGAACGGGGTCTCCATGGATTGGTTCACCACCAATAATGATATTGAGGCCGAGGATTTCAGCATTAACGCACTGACAGACGATGCTGTCATCACCAACAGCTCGGGCAATACCACTCTGACCTATACGCAGAGCGGCAATAGCGTCTGGAAAGGCTCTCTCAAGGATACAACAGCGGGCTCACTGAGCATAGTGGCCAACATGGGAGAGGGTGCAGAGTGGACTCTGAACAGCATCTGCACTGACTTGAGCAACAATGAGGCAAGTTCATTCACCGTCAAAAGCGGCACGGTGGTGCTGCGGGGAGTCAACACGGAACACGCCACCGGCTCTGTTCCGTACAGCGATGACATCTTCTTCTCCGAGGATGACTGGCACTACGCGGATGCAAAGATGAACGTCACGGTTGAAAACGGTGCGCTGTTCCGATTGGGAACGCATGCACGGCTCAAGGGTGATATCACCGTCGACACCGGTGCCACGTACGTCATGAACGAAGGGGTGCATCACCGCATGGAGTACATCGAGGGCGGCGTTATTAAGGAAGATACCTCCGAGTGGGCAGAATACTATGGCCACCACGGAGACACCAATCTGGCGGGTGGTGCACTCAAGGTCGAGTTCTCAGACAAAACAACGGCAACGCACACATACGGAGGCAATATCACCGGCAACGGTTCTGTCACGGTCGATGCTGCCAACAGCATCCTGGAGCTAACCGGAAATAACAACTTCACAGGCTCCCGCAGCGTCATCAGCGGCACCCTGATGGTGGAAGATGCCATTGCCGCAGGCAATGAAAAATGGCTCGTGGGAGAAAAGGGGGTCTTCGCCGCGAAAAATGCTGATGGCAGTACCGCTCTGAGCTACATTGACAGTAGCTCCAACGGAGTCCTGGCTCTGTCTCAGGATCAGAACTCTCAAGTCAGCACAGCCGGGCACACCAACCTCATCATCGGGGCTTTGTCCGGTCAGACCATCCAATACGGAGCAGAAAACACAACAGAAACACTAGCAGCCGTCGACAAAGTTTGGCGATTGGGCGGCGGTGGCGGCAATCTGGTGGTGAATTACCACCTGAGTGGAGACAACACGCTCATCCTCGGCAATGCACACGCCAAGGGCGTGGTGACCATCACCAACCCCCTGAACGACTTCACCGGCGGCATTGATTTCGCCGGAGCCGGTGTGACACTTGAATACACAGATGAAGCCGCCATCAAGAATGTGACCATGAATCTGCGATATGGAAACCGCATTGCCATGGCCGACCTGCTCTCCAATGTCACTACCGATTCAGATGGTATTCTTCTGCTCAACCGGGACGATCAGGACATCGACCTCACCAAGCATCAAACTCTTGCCCTTAGTGCAAAGGGCGATATGAACCACTCCGGCCAAATTACCATCGCAGATAATCAAGCCTATCGATTCTCTGCCGCAGACGGAACATTCACCGTCACTACGGAGCTCGGCGGCAACCACAATATCATCGTGGATGCACAGGGCTATACCGGTGGCACAGTGCAGCTCAACAACCTCAACAATTTTACTGGTGACATCACCGTCATGGGGTACGATAGTTCTCAACCGACTATCACAAGTGGCAATATCACCCTGGGAGTCAGCCAGGATAACGTTCTCAACAGCGCCGGTACGATTACCGTGGAATCCGGGAGCACGCTTAATATCGGCAGCACTACTCAGAAATTCAGCAATCTGGTACTGCAGGAAGGCAGCTCCCTTATCGGTAATTACCGTGAAAGCAATGCAGACCCCATCGCTAGCGAAATTCACCTTACCATTGATTCTTTCTCGGACATCAAGGGCAGCATATCGGTGGAATCCATCCACAAGTACGGCGACAGCACTCTGGAGCTGACCAACACCCTGACAACCGACGGCAATATTCAGTACCGCTATCTCACAATAGAAGAGGGTGATGTGAAACTGGCGGCACAAAACGCCAGTGTCGGCAATCTCAACATCAGGGACAACACTCTTTTCCTCAACGGTAATACTCTCATGATGGGAACCGTTACGGCAGAGGACGGAGCCGTCATTGATGCCACTTCAACCGGCTCAGCCATCGGCGGATTCAGCTCTGTCATCGCCACCAGCGGTACAGTCATCATGAAAAATGGTGGCAATGACGTTACTCTGGCCGGCATCGTAGGCGCAAGCAACGGAGCCACGATGAAACTGGGTGGTTCCGGCAACTGGAAACTCGCCTCGTACTCCTACAATACCATCTCCGGCATACTTAGAATTGAAGATGCCACGCAGTTGGATTTCTCCTTTGGTGATAATTCATATGGATCGGACGCCTATTACAGTAAGTTCGAGGCGGTCCGCGGCATTCTGGATTTGGATACCGGCATTACTGTCCTCCAGGCGGCAGCGAATACTGCAACCCAGCACATGAGCTTTGACACCATCAAACTCAACGGTCAGAATCTGACATTAAAAGAGCAGAACACGAGCGCCACCTGGCTCATAGGCAATCTGGACTCTGGGGAGACAACGGGATCCGTCCTTACCTGGGATGCATCCAAGTCCCATACCGTGACCTACCTGGATAGAACCGGTGATGCTAAATATGTTACCGTTACCAACTCATCTCGACTGATTCTGAATGGTGACAACAATTTCACCGGCAGCATTGTTGCCAAACGATCTGCCAACGGAGCTGGCTACAGCACTTTCGTGGAACTGGCTCACAACAACGCACTCAAGAACGCCACACTGGATATGCAGAGCATCTCCGGCTCCACGATAGCGCTGGCAGTCAACACCGACAATGCCTCCATCAAAGGCTTGACGGGCGACGAAAACTCCTATGCCTACAGCGGAGCTTCCTCTGACATCAAACTGGACAGTGCACCGACCGGCGATGGAAAGAACACGCTGACCATCACCGGCAGCGGCACGTATGATTACAAGGGCGCAGTCAACGGACTGAACCTCGCCATGGCCGGCAGCGGCACGCAGAAGTTCAGCGGCAGCAACATTCAGGCACAGAATATTTCTGCACTGGCCGGACGCATGGAATTCACCAACGCTCCGACCGTGGCAGACACCATCAGCATTGCCCAGGGGGCAACGCTCAAGCTGGGCGATTCCTACAGTCTGAACGAGGGAGTCACTCTGGCGATGATAGCAGGCCAATCCGGCACACAGGGTACGCTGGAGGGAAATCTGGTACTCAACGGCGGCACGCTGCAATTTGACAGCACCGTACTGAACGCCGCAGCCTCCCTCCTGTCGGCGAACATCAGCTTCGGGGACTCCTTCACCGACCAGGCCATCAGCTTCAGCAACACGGACGCACTGGAGCTGGGAGCCACCTATACCCTGCTCTCCGGTGACTGGAGCGGCAAAACGGCGGCCTTGGCCGACAGCATGCCGGACTACCTGAGCGGCAGCCAATTCACCGCAAACAGCAATGGACTGACTGTTCTCATCCGGCTGGCTGACAGCTTCTCTGAATGGCAGGATGACCACGATGTCTTTGCCACCGGCAATACCGTCCTTTTCCGCGACGAAGACCCGTCAAAGGCCCTGAGCTTCTCACAGCCAACAACGGCCGATGGCATGAAGTTCGTAAACAACGAGACCTACGTCTTTTCCGGCAGCGATGTGACTCTCACCAATTCGCTGAACATGGAAAGCGGCAAGCTGGTGCTCAATAACACGCTGACAGCCGCTGACCTCACCGCCACCGGTGGTGAAGTGGAACTGGGAGCCAACGGTGTGCTGGAGCTGGCCGATACTCAGGACTCCACCGCCACCGTCAACAACATCTCCGGCACGGGAACGCTGAAACTCAAGCTTGACACCACCGGCAGCACCTACAGCAACACACTCGCTGTGGATGCTGATTTTGAGGGCACAACCCATGTAACAGCGGGTAATTTGACCCTCACGGGCAGCACCTTTGGCAACACGCTGAAACTGGCGGGAGGCTCTAACGCCCAGATAACAGCCGCCACGACCATTGATGGCAATCTGGAGCTGGAAGGCAGCAGTGAAATCCACCAGAACAGCGGCAACACCCTCACCATCAACGGTAGTGTTTCCGGTAATGGCGGCACATGGGTGCGCAAAGGCGGCGGTACTCTGCACCTGAACGGAAGCGTCAATCTGGCAGGCTTCGATACCGGCTCCGATAACACGACATCCAACTTCAACGGGTCAACCAACATCACCACGGTCACGCTTGACCAGAGCAACATCACCGCCAACTTCAACGGCAATGCCACGGTGGACACCCTGCACCCCACCGGAACCAACGTGACCATCGGCGGAACCGGCAAGCTCAACGTCGGCAATTTCAACCTTGCCGCCGGCAAGAGTGTCACCATCGATGAATTGAACATCTCAGAAACCTCCGCACAGACACGCAGCTGGAACAATAATACCGTGAACCTGAAAAACGGAGCTGTGCTGGATAGCCGCCAAGCATACTACAACCACGCCTCCGGCACCCTCACTATCGGCGGTAGCGAGGCTGACGGCACCATGTATATGAAAGGCCTTTGCCTGATGCCATCGGATGCGCAATATGCTACTTCGGTACTCAACGTATCTGAAGGAGCGCACCTCATCATCGCCGGAGACACGGCCGGAACGACGGGCTCTGACTTCGTGCTGGCTGTCGGGGGGGAAAAATCCCAGCTGACAAGCGGCTCCAACAAAATTAACATCAGCGGCACCCTGACCTCCAATGCTGACATGACCCTGTATTACAAATCGGCAGATGTCACCGTCAGCAACGGCGGCAGACTGAACCTGCTCGGGGGTCTGGAGCTGAAGGGAACGGCATATAATAACTGGGTATCAGGCGGCGTGAAAGGCAACCTCAGCGTTCAGGAAGGTGGTAAACTGTACGCTGCAGGCGGCACCAACCGCAGCGAGTTCGTGGTCTCCTTTGCCGCGGATTCCACCCTGGGTGCCATCGGGGCAGCAGGTTCAACCGTCACTTTCAAGAACAACATGACGCTGGGGACAGCGGGAACAGACGGCACCATCACCATTGATACCGCTGCCACCACGGCCGATGAAAATCTGCTGCTGACCCGCAGCGAGGACAAGGGCGTAACGGTGGATATGACCGGCAACCTGTCCATGCAGGGCAATGTCGCCGTGGACATCATCGGCAGCGGCACACTCAAGCACAAGAGCGCGTTCAACAGCGCAACCGCCATCCATGTGCAGGAGGGTGCTACCCTCGCCGTGGATTCCACAGCCGAACTCACCGCCGCTACTGCGCTCAACAAGAGCGCTCTGGCTCTTGATTCCGCCACCGTCAGCGGAGTCGGCGTTTCCATTACGGATTCCGCCACCATCCGGGCAACAGGCGGTAGCAGCACCATATCGGCCAATACCACCCTCACCAATGAATCCGCCATCACCTATGACATTGCTCAGGGAGCAGAACTCAAATCCACCGGGGCTCTCACGGCTGATTCCTCCCGAGGAAGCCTCATCAAAAAGGGTGCAGGCTCGCTGCAGCTGAATGGAGAAGCCAACGTCCTGGGCAATATCAAAGTGGATGCCGGTGAGCTGAGTGTCCACGGTGCAGCCGCCTACGACCTGAACGATTTGGAGGCCGCCACCTCTGCCGACCTGAGCTTCTATGCCGGTGCAATAGGTGAGGAATCTGCGGAAGCAGAAGTGCGTGTCAGCGGTGCTGCAAACTTCGGTGCCGGTGCTGTGCTCAATGCTAACCTGACCCTCACCACCGGCTCCTCTCTGGAAGTCGCAGACGGCGGGCTGAAGATGGGCAGCACCCTTACCCTGCAGGAAGGACTCACCCTGGGTGATTCCACACTGGCACGCGTGCGTTCCCTCTCTGCCGGGCAATCCACCACCCTCTTCAGCGGCGTGGACGGTCTGACCCTGGGCAACAAGGAGTACACCACCATCACAGAGAACGACTCCATCCTGGCCATGCCCTACTTCAGCAACCTGGACAGCAGCAACTACGTGCTCACCTACACCGGTACGGACAACGGCAGCCTCAACATCACCATGGTGACCGCCTCCGTCCCCGAGCCGACTTCATCCATGCTGGGTCTCATGGGGCTGGTGGCATTCACCCTGCGCCGCCGCAGAAAATAGGCTATCGGGAGGCGTCCCGCCTCGGCGTAGCAAGAGCCCGCCAGGGCTACGCGAAGCCGGGAGCCGACTTTCCGTCTCCGCGTCAGCCCTCTTCGAAACGAAGAGGGCTGCTTGCTTCGCCGTGACAGGCATCCATGCCGGGTCTTATGCGGCTGGTGACATTCACCCTGCGCCGCCGCAGAAAGTAGGCTATAGGGAGGCGTCCCGCCTCGGCGTAGCAAGAGCCCGCCAGGGCTACGCGAAGCCGGGAGCCGACATCCCGTCTCCGCGTCAGTCCTCTTCGAAACGAAGAGGGCTGCTTGCTTCGCCGTGACAGGCATCCATGCCGGGTCTCATGGGGCTGGTGGCATTCACCCTGCGCCGCCGCAGAAAGTAAAATGTGGGCGAATCGAAGAGAAAGCCCCAAGGCGGCTTCTTCACACAGGGCGATAGCCCTGTTCTTCTTCTCTCCCCCATCTCCACGAGCCCCACAATTGGGGGTGACAGAACGGTAGCAATAAGTCAGAGCATCGCTTGTCCGGAGTCAATTCCCCGGATGAATTTCCGCAAAAAGGCATGGAACGCATCATCATGGAATGCAGCCTTGTACGCCTCTTTCTCCCCGCCGTAATCCGCGAACATGTAGCGCTTCTGCGCTCGGGATCGGGTGCCGATATATTCCCGCATCACTCCCACCTGTACCCCGTTGCGGTAGAGCGGCTGAAGATAATCCGGTGCATCTCCCTTCCATTCCGTGTGTTCCAGGACGAAATACCATTCTTCTTCCTCCTCGTAAA
>JAFUQZ010000043.1 GCA_017472085.1 Akkermansia sp.
AGTTAAAGACCAAGGTGAGAAAGCACATGATGAAGCGGCAAAGAGAACCACTCATTGTCAAAAAATTCTTCAAAAAGCCCAGCACAGCTTATGCTGAGGACGAGGATAAGAATGTCTGATTAATTGTAGCCAGATTAATAATCATGATGGCTCCGTCCTGCAGCTCCACGACCTGGCATTCGGAGGTGGAATGCGGCACGCCGTTGCCGTATTTCCAGGTCTTACCATTATCCTCTGAGTAACAAATGGTGGACATACAGCGGGGACTGGCAGCACGATCCCAGAAATACAATGATACCCGAACGAGTGTAAATGCCGTTACCCGGGCCGGCCAGAATCGTGGTCCATTCTTCCTTCTTAATCTGACGGGTGGGATTCACATGCTCCTTGCTCTAGGTCTTGCCGTCATCATCGCTGTAGACCATTTCCCACTGTCCCGTGGAGGACGGATCAAAACCGCGCTTCGATGTCCAGAGTGACGCTCCGCCGGAGAAATGGCAGGCGAGTGCCTGCATCCAGATGCGACCGGTCTTGCTATCCTGCAGGATGCAGGGGTCACCGCAGCCGTTGGCTACACCGGAGCCGGAATCCATGCCGACAACCGGTGTTGTCCAGGTCTGCCCGCCGTCCTCTGAGCGCACAACCGCCACATCGATATCTGCACAGAGGTCGGCAGAATGCAGATAGCGCGCATCAAAGCAACCGACCAACGCACCGGAAGCGGTACGAATGAGCCCGGGAATGCGGAAAGAAACACACTTACGGGGAGCAGATCCATCGGGTTGATTCCCCACGGCTTCATCCGGCACGGCAACCAGATAGCCAATGCGCTGCGTCACCGACTGACCGGTTCGGGTATATTGTTCATCGTTTATCACCAAGCCTTTATTCTCAAAAGTGACAGTGCTTCCCACCGGAGAAGAGGCAGAGGGTGTGGCATCCACCCACAGCCAGTTGGTACCGGGCTTGAGAGATCCGGAGCATTCAATCGTCACTGAACCATCCGCAGCGGGTTTACCCTTACCGAAGACAAAGCTGCCCTCAAAGCCGGTACCATCCGGGCTGCCGGTACGCAGGGTTACCTCCGATACGGAGGCAGCAGGCGTAACGCGCAGCTGAACGGACTGTACTTTCTGCGGTTCCGTGGCACCGGAAGTCTCCAGCTTGTACCCCATGACGGGATTGATGGGTGCACGCTTCAGCATGGGGAAAGCGCCGGGATTCACCATTCGGGCAGACTGCAGCTGCATAGGTCCGCTGAAAAGCTCAAAATCATCTACAAGTGCTCCGCCACGCTCATCACTGGTACAGGTCATCAGTAGTGCCGTTGTTCCCGCAGGAATCAGAGCCTGCACCTGGTCTCGATAGCCGCCCACGCCCATGTGTTCAATCTTTTTGAGTTCCTGCTCCCCCCGGGGAGTCACCGCAATGAGACGAAACTCAAAGGGAGCTCGCTTCGTCCACCGCTGCAACCAGAAAGACACCTGCGTATCATTGGTAAGAGGTGATTTGAAGCTGATACGGACAGCTTTCTTCTGTCCACCCAGAATATGCAGAGCCTGCTTACCGCTGCGGGCATGTCTGGCGATAATCACCGCATTCCCGGCACCGGCAGACAGCGTCCCGACATCCAGGCTCAGCGAATTGATTCCACCCACAGGCAGTTTCTCAAAACTCTCGGCCGCACAAGACAGACCGCAAAGCAACATGGGAATAAGGGTACGATAGAACATGCCTGTACGGTAACAAATTGTTAAACATTTCTCAAGCAAAAAACGTGTTTTGCAGCGCTTTGGACTTGCCAGCAGGCACAGAGTGGTGTATTCTTTCGCCGCCGTTCGGGTTCGGGTGACCGCTGTGCGGGGAGAAATCGACCGCATAGAGGAAAGTCCGGACATCATAAGGCAGCGTGTCCTGTGAAAGCAGGAGACACCCGGAGTCAATGCCGGGTGGCCGGAAAGTGCCACAGAAAACAAACCGCCCGCAAGGGTAAGGGTGAAAAGGTGGGGTAAGAGCCCACCGCTCCGGAGGTAACGATGGAGGCATGGAAAACCCCGCGCGATGCAAGACAAACAGGGGAAGGGTCGCCTGCCCGCTCAGAATCCCCGGGTATTAGTTGCACCCCGCTATAAACGCAGGGCACGGTCTCCGCGACCGCGAGAAAAATGGTCACACAGCCCGCAAGGGCGGACAGAATCCGGCTTACAGAACCCGAACGGCACAATTAACATATAACAGGAACGACCTCTCCTCTTTCCTGGGCAAGCACGCTGCACCACTTCTCCGTTCAGCCCAACTGCCGCCGACTTTTGCCTTGCCCATTTGGTTATCCTCTGTTGACGCACAAAAACAGGTCGGAGGGGTGACTCCGACCTTGACGAAGAGGAAAGTGACCAACAACCCGCCGGGTCAACGGCGACGCTTACGCGTGTTGCGAGCCAGACGCTTGTTCGTTGTGGCGCGGCCGCGTTTGGCCACGGAGCGTCGGGAGGCAGAGGCGCGCCCGCGCTTGGCCACGGAACGGCGGGAAGATGCCTTGGAGCTCCGCTTGGCCAGGTAGCGGCGATTGCTCGCGCGCTTCGGCTTGGGTTTCGCCACCGATGCAGGCATATAGCGAGGCACGGGAGTGCGGGAGGTCGCCACAGCTGCCGCAAGAGCCTTTCGCTGGTCAGCCAGGGAGAAGTTCGAACCGTGTTGATCACGGAAGTAGGCCCGATAGGCGGGATCTACCTGATTGATGTTGACCACCGCGTCAGGCGATGTTGAGTACGCCCGACGCATATCAACACCTGACTGGCAGGACACCAGTCCCAGAAAGACAGGCGCCAGTAGAAAGAGTTTCTTGACGACGGATTGCATGGTGAACTCGATGGTTGCGGAGAATACCTTTATCAGAAGATTGCATCCAGCAAACGGAACGGCAGGGAGATGATGGAACCGATGATGGAGCAGGAAGTCAGACAGCAGCTGCAGAGCAGCAACACAGCGCACAGAACGGCGCGGCGGACGGCGGTAACGATGATTGCCCTGGAGATGAACATAGATATGTGTTTCGTTGCATGAATGAGAGGCCGGTTCCCTCTCTTCGCTCATTAGCGTATCATAATCGCAGGCCCTTGACAATACTAAATTAAAGCTAAACATCTAATTTCTTTAAAAAACTTGATTTTCTTCACAAAATCCATAGAATAAGGGCATGAGAAATGCCGTGTATGACAAAACCAGTTCATTAGAGGAAAAATTAGAGTATTTTTGCGCTCATAATCCGGGGAAAGAGGCCGCCGTGCGACGCATTCTGGAGTTCATCCGCAGCACCCCGGATTGCTTCGAACGGACTCACGCAGCCGGACACATCACCGGCTCTGCCTGGCTGCTGAATCCGGCGGGCAACAAGGTGCTGATGACGCTTCACCGCAAACTCAAACGCTGGCTGCAGCCCGGTGGTCACGCAGATGGGCAGAGCGAAACGCTTGCCGTAGCCCTTCGCGAGGCTGAAGAGGAAAGCGGTATCCGCGGAATCCTCCCCGTCAGTGAAGATATTTTTGATGTAGATATCCATCTCATCCCTGCCCGTCCGGGCGAGCCGGAACATTTTCACTACGACATCCGCTACCTGCTCCGCGCACCGCATGAGCAATTTGTCATTTCAGAAGAATCCGATGCCCTGGCGTGGTGGAGCGCGGCAGACTTTGCCAACCGCCGCCGGGAAACGGACGAGGCGGTTCTGCGGATGGCGGCTATCGTGCCGGGCATAAAGAAATGACATGACAAAAAACGCTTCCTTTTTCCTTGTCAAAGCGGCGTCTTCGTGGTTGAATACACTCGCAGCGCCTATGCCACAGTGGCGGAATGGTAGACGCAGGAGACTTAAAATCTCCCGCCCTTCAACAGGCGTACGGGTTCGAGTCCCGTCTGTGGTAGCGCGCTAAATGTTGACTGTCTGTTATTATCATTTTTCACCCTTTTCTTCGGCAGAATGATGAATCTCTTTGAATTTGCCGCCGCTCAGCAGGAACAGGACACGCGGGCACACTATGATGAACTCTGTGCCACCATTCGCCGCAACAACGAGCTGTATTATGCTCAGGCTCAGCCGGAAATATCGGATGCCGAATATGACAGACTCTACCGAGAGCTGGAAGAACTGGAAGCTGCGCACCCGGAATGGGTGACCCCGGATTCCCCCACCCAGCGCGTGGGCAACGATTTAAGCGAGGGATTCCGCAAGGTGACCCACCCTGCCCCCATGCTCAGTATTGACGATATCTTCGAGCACAAGGAGGGAGAAACTGATGCGGAGCTGGTGGAGTTCTACCAACGATTGCAGCGCAGTCTGGAGCAGGATGCTCCGGCCGTGGTGGTGGAACCGAAGATTGACGGATGCGCCGTAACGCTGCTGTATCGGAAAGGCAGACTGGTCTATGCCGCCACTCGCGGTGACGGCCGCACAGGCGATGACATCACCGCCAATGTGCGCACCATCCGCAGCGTACCCTTTACCCTGCCGGTGGACGCGCCGGAGCTGCTGGAAGTGCGCGGCGAAATCTACATGCCCTCTGCCGATTTTGACAAGCTCAACGAACAACGGGATGCCGACGGGCTGCCCACCTTTGCCAACCCGCGCAACGCCACCGCCGGCACCATCAAACTCCTGGATGCCGCGGAGGTGGCCACACGTCCCCTGCGTTTTCTGGCACACGGTATCGGCGTCTACGAAGGAGCCCCCCTGCACAATGCAGATGACTATGAATCCCTGCTGAAACGCATGGGGATTCCCTGCAATCAGCCCATCCTCCGCGCCGCCGGTCTGGCGGACGTGCGGCATGCCGTGCAGGAAATCGACTCTCTCCGCCGCTCGCTGGGCTACGGCACGGATGGAGCGGTCATCAAACTGGCCGATTTTTCGCTCCGCGAGTCACTGGGCAACACCGCCCGCGCTCCCCGCTGGGCCGCCGCGTTCAAATACCTGCCGGAGCAGAAAGAAACCATCCTGAAAGGCATCACCATCCAGGTAGGCCGCACCGGCGTGCTCACCCCCGTGGCAGAGCTGGAACCCGTCCGACTCTCCGGCACCACCGTGTCCCGCGCCACCCTGCACAACCAGGATGAAATTGCGCGCAAGGACATCCGCATCGGTGATACCGTCCTGATGGAAAAATCCGGAGAAATCATCCCGGCCGTGGTACACGTCGTCACCGCCAAACGCCCGGCAGAAGCCGTGCCATACAGCCTGTACGACGCCGTGGGCGGTGTCTGTCCCTGCTGCGGCGCACCCATCATGCAGGAAGAGGGACAGGTCGCCTGGCGCTGCACCAACTTCACCTGCTCTGCCCAGGCCGCCATGCGTACCACCTACTTCTGCAAGCGAGAAGCCCTCGACATCGAAAATCTGGGCGGCACCGTGGCAGAAGCCCTCGTCAACCGCGGCATGATTACCTCCCCGCTCGACCTCTTCCGCCTCACCGTGGAAGAGCTCGGGGCTCTCAACCTCGGCACAAACGACGAACCCCGCCGATTCGGCGAGAAAAACGCCGCCAAGGCCATCGCCGCCCTGGAGGCCGCCCGCAAGCTCCCCCTGGAACGCTGGCTGACCGCTTTCGGCATTCCGACCATCGGCACCGTCACCGCCCGCACGGTGGCAAAATACCACCGCGATTTGCAGGAATTGGCCGTCGGCGATTTCCTGACTTTCCTGCTGGAGCTGGAGCAAGGCGTAGAGCGCTTCAATTCTCTGAATCCCAAGGCACGTTCCAACAAGGGAGCAGACAAGGAACAACTGCTCGTCCAGCAGGGAGAACTGCGCGGGCAGCTCGCCGAAACGGTCGCCCCCTATGCGGCTCGCGGATATGTGAAACTGGAAGAAGATGGGAGCAACAAGCTCAAGTTCACCAACCCCATCGGCACTGTTTCCTGCCGGAATCTTCGACAGTATTTTCAATCAGCAGCCGGTCTTATGGTGCAGAAAACGCTGGCAGAACTGAATATCAACCCTCTATCCTCCGGATTCGAGGAGAATTTTCTCACGGTTCAGGCAGGACCGCTATCCGGCAAGACCTTTGTGCTGACCGGCGCGCTGAGCCGCCCCCGTCCTGAATTCGAAAAGATGATTGCAGAGGCCGGAGGAAAAGCCACCGGCACCGTCACCAAGAAAACGGATTATCTGGTGGCAGGAGAAGGCGGCGGTTCCAAGCGAGACAAAGCGGTCAAACTGGGCATTCCTATCATTGGTGAAGCCGATTTACTCTCCATGCTTTCTCCCTCATGAATCGGGAATTCACCTGTTTTCTCCTGCTGATATTGACGGCAACCGCCCAGGCGGTTGTGCCGGGGGTACAGCGGGATGATGCGGTGGAGCTGCCGAAGATTGCAGGGGCTTACACTCTGGCCGTCAAGGATGAACAATGCAGGGTTCAGGCTCACGATGCCGCAGGAGCGTTCTATGCCGACCAGACGCTGCAACAGCTGCGGCGCGAACACAACGGCCAGCTGCCGGAGGGGCTGCGGGTGACGGATTACCCACGCTACGAATGGCGCGGACTGCATGTGGATGTCTCTCGCCATTTCTTTGATATGGCTGTACTGCGGCGCATGGTGAATACCATGGCAGCGCTCAAGCTCAACCGCCTGCATCTGCATCTGACAGATGGCCCGGGCTGGCGGCTGGAAATCAAGAGTTACCCCCGACTCACCTCCGTGGGAGCCTGGCGCAAAAAGCTGGGTCCGGGGCCGCATGAGTGGGCGGACTTTCGCATCGGGCCGGATTTCCCGGAAATATACGGCGGGTTCTACACCCAGGAACAGATGCGCGAGTTCATCGCCTACGCCCGGGAGCGGCATGTGATGGTGGTGCCGGAAATTGACCTGCCCGGCCATGCCTTTGCCACGCTGGTGGCCTACCCGCATTTCCGGCTGCCGCAATTCACGCTGGCGGAGACGCAATGCGGGCGCGACATTCTGAATGTGGAGCACCCGGAGGTGATTCAATTTGCAAAGCGCGTACTGGACGAGCTGATGGCGATTTTCCCGGAGGACACGCCGATTCATCTGGGCGGCGATGAGGTGGATACCACCCTGCTCTCGCGGGAGCAACAGAGAAAGTTCATCCAGATGCTCGTGGATTATCTGGCAGCACACGGCCGCCGAGCCATCACCTGGGATGAGGCGGCGGAAAACGGGGTGCGCGGTCAGTGGGTAATGCTCTGGCGGCCGGATAAATTGCAGATGGCGCTGGAAACCGGGCTGCCGCTGATTCTCTGTCCGCTCTCCCACTTCTATTTTGACTACCCGCAGAGTGAGAGCCCCGGCGAACCGGGCGCCCCGAACACCTTTGTCATCTCGCCGCAGAAGGTTCACAGCTATACCCCGCCTCTTGCCCCCCAGGTGCTGGGCATTCAGGCAAACCTCTGGAGCGAACAGATAGATTCTGCGGAGCGCCTGTTCTACATGGCTTTTCCCCGTGCTGCCGTGATGGCTGAACACGCCTGGGGCAGTCCTCGCCGCCCGCTGAACAACATTCTGCTGGATTGGCAGCAACTATTGAAGAGATGGCCGATTGCCCGCTGATGGGTAATGGTTGACAGACCGCGCAGGTGTGATAACAAAAACAGATGAAAACTGAGCCGGAGGCTCAGGATGAACAATCGCCTTTGCCGATGGCAAAAACAAAGTGCTGCCATGAATGAGAACGCATTACGCTCTTATGCACCACTCATCGCGCGCGATGAGTGGTGCACATTGTCCGCTACGTGAGCACATCACGCTGAGGACGGTCGAAATGACCGCCGTCAGTTAATGAGAACAACCGCAGGATTTCTCGCCGCAGCATTCAGCCTCAGGAATGGGGATGCCCATTTCCTCCAGCACTTCCTCCGTTTCCTTCACGCCGTGGTAATAGAAAGGCTCGTCCTGTGGGGAAAGGACGCTGAGCAGGCGGCGGAATTCTCCCACATGCTCCATTTCCTCACGGGCGATGTTGTGCAAAATCCTGCGGGAGAGCTCATTATCCGTGGATTCCGCCAGCTGCTCATACAGCTGGATGGCTTCATACTCTGCGGCTATCATGAAACGAATGGCCCGCACCAACTCATTGTGTGACAACTTGCGCTTAGCGGCAAGTCCTGTGAATGCTTCTGAAAATTCCGGCATAGTATCAATGCGACACTCAGCCGATGGCATCCGACCAAAAACAGGCGGATTCAGTCTCTCAACTGCTGCTCGAACTGGCGGAACTGAATGGCATCATACAAATCCATATCCGTCAACTGCTCGTGCCCGGCCAGGTCAGCCACCGTGCGGGCAACACGCAGGATGCGGTCAAAGGCACGGGCTGAAAGCCCCAACTGAGTCACGGCTGCGAGCAACATCTCCTGCTGAGCCGGGGTCAGCGGGCAGAATTTTCTGAGTTGTCTGCTGCTGAGGCGGGCGTTGCAGGTGATTCCGGTTCCGGCATAGCGGAGGCGCTGCCGCTCCCGCGCTGCCATCACCCGATCCAGGATGGAGGCGCTGCTCTCGCCGTCCGGCTTGCTCAGCAAATCCGCGGGATTCACCGGCGGTACCTCGATAAGAATATCAAACCTGTCCAGAAGCGGCCCGGATATCTTCCTCCGATAACGCGTCACTTCCGCAGGCCGGCAGCGACAGGTGTGACGCGGGTCGCCCAGATAACCGCAGGGGCACGGATTCATCGCCGCCACCAGCATGAACGCACAGGGAAAATCCATGGTGCCGGAGGCTCGTGATATCGTCACCACTCCACTCTCCAGCGGCTGGCGCAGCGTCTCCAGAGTGCGGCGGTTAAACTCCGGCAATTCATCCAGAAACAACACACCGTGATGCGCCAGCGATATCTCCCCGGGGGTGATATTGGTGCCGCCCCCCATGAGTCCCACGTCAGAAATCGTGTGATGGGGCGCGCGGAACGGGCGCCGATGCAGCAGCCCGCCCTCCCGGGGCAGCAATCCGCAGACGGAATGAATCATGCTGGTTTCCAGAGCTTCCTCATGCGAAAGCGGTGGAAGGATAGTAGGCAGGCGTCCGGCCAGCATACTTTTGCCGCTGCCGGGAGACCCGCACATCAGCAGGTTGTGTCCGCCCGCGGCAGCTATCTCCATGGCACGGCGAGCATAGGGCTGCCCCTTGACTTCATCAAAATCAATGTCGCGAAGCGGTTTCAGGCTCTCATTCTGCGGCTGACAGGGAACAAAGCGCTCGCGCTCCAGCAGAACATCCCAGGCATCCCGCAGACTTTCGACGGCATACACACTGAGGCCCTCCACCACGGAGGCCTCCGCTGCATTCTCCGGGGAAAGCATCAGATACTTGCGCCCGGCATTGCGAGCCGCCACGGCCAGCGGCAGCACGCCGCGAATGCCGCGCACCTGCCCATCCAGCGCCAGTTCACCCACGATACACCAATCCTCCAGCCCGACAGGTATCCGACGCCGACACAGCTCCGGAACCATCTCGCCATGCTGCTGAATCACGATTTCCAGCCCCAGGGCGATGGGGAGGTCAAACCCGGGGCCTTGTTTGCGGACATCAGCCGGAGCCAGATTCACCGTAACCAGCAGCTGACCGGGGTGAAAGAAATTGCTGTTGGAAAGGGCTGAGGTAACACGCTGTATACTTTCCCGCACCGCGGCATCCGGCAGACCGACAATGGTCATGCGCCCGATGTCATCCACAGGGCGAGCGTCCACCTCCACCTGAACCTCATAGCCCTGAATACCCGTAACGGATGCTGAAAAGAGGCGGGAAATCATACACTTACTTCACAATGACCGTTGACCCCACAGCCAGTTTCTCGAACAGGATGCTGCACGCCTCTACCGGGACTCGCACGCAACCGTGGGAATCCTCAGACCGATACACATTGCCCACATGCATGCCGACTGCACCGTTGAAACGCATCCAGTACGGCATCTCCGCGCCCTGAAAGACCGTCCCGGCCGGAGGCACATCAGAGGAGCTTACACCGCCCTGCACCACGCGCCCGGTCGCGGGGTCAACAAATGAGCCGTAGAGGTTGGAGCGGTATTCCTTCTCCACTTTCTGGGTGATGCGGAATGTCCCCTTCGGCGTTTCCATTCCCCCCACCTGACCGGAGCACAGCGGAAAGTCCATGGCGATGCGGCCCTCGATATAGAGACGCCCTCGCTGCTCCTTGAGCAGCACCTCCACGTATGAGCGGGAGGGATTGTACAGATTCACGGCAGGACCGCGCCAGATATCGCGGGAGTGCCGATAACCGGGGCTGCGGACGAAGGCATCAAAACCTTTGGCTACCACCTTGTTCCGTGCAGCTTCCTCCAGCCGGTCACCCTCGGCTCGATACCACTCGGGTGTATTTTTCTGCTGACATCCCACCAGAAATAATACAGAGCTCAGTATGAAAAGCCGCATCATATCCGATAATGTTCTATTCTGGCGGCAAATTCTTTCGGAAGAATAGCCTCGACCACGGCATCGTTGCCGTCATAGTCGGTGGAAAGCACCTTGCCATCCCGGTGCATGAGGGCAATCGTCCGGCTATCGGACAGGGGGATGCGATAGCTGCTCCTGCAAACGCGGTGAGACATCATCTCCACACAGGCGCGCAACAGCTTATCCACCCCATCCTCACGCAGAACGCTCATGGACAGACTGGGACATTCCACCTTGGCAGAAAGCGCATCCAGCGTCACCTCCCGCATTTCCTCCGGGAGCAAATCACACTTGTTCCAGACCACCACCATGGGTTTATCCGCTGCGCCAAGACTCGCCAGCACCTCGCAGGTGGTCTCGTAATGCCGCAGCGCATCCGGATCGGCGGCATCCACCACCTGAATGAGGAAATCGGCCAGCACAGCCTCTTCCAGCGTTGATTTGAACGCCTCCACCAGACGGTGCGGCAGATTGCGGATAAAGCCGACCGTGTCCGTCAGCACCAGCGGCTGCCCATCCGGCAGCTCAATCTTGCGGCTGGTCGTCTCCAGAGTGGCAAAGAGAATGTCTTTTGCCAGCACCCCCGCTCCGGTCACCAGATTCAGCAGCGACGATTTACCCGCATTGGTATACCCCACGATGGCAGCACTGGGAATTCCCTGGCGGATGCGTTCCTTGCGCTGCGTACCACGCTGCCGGCGCACCACTTCGAGCTCAGCCCGAATGCTCTCAATACGCTCATGCGCCAGGCGGCGGTCTACCTCAATCTGCTTTTCACCCTCACCGCGTGCGGCGGCACCGCCGCCTTTTCCGCCGCCGGAGCCACCGCGCTGGCGGTCAAGGTGCTTCCACATGCCCGTCATGCGCGGCAGCGCGTATTGCATGCGGGCCAAATCCACCTGCATCACGGCTTCACGGGTGCGGGCACGGCTGGCAAAAATATCCAGGATAACCTCTTCGCGGTCAATAACGGTCACATTGACCAGCTTTTCCCACTCGCGCTGCTGAGACGGCGAAAGCAGATTGTCAAAAATAACGCAGTCCGCCCCCAGTTCCTCAGCCCGGGCACGTATTTCCTCAGCCTTGCCGATACCGCACAGATACTTCGCCTGCATTTCGCGGGTGAACTCCAGGCGGCTTTCGACAATGCCGATACCCAGGTTGCTCACCAAATCCACCAGTTCTGCCAACAGGGCTTCGCGCTCGCGGCGAGACTCCCCGGGCAGGGCGATGCCCACCAGCAACGCCCGCTCCACCATATCCGGCTTCTCGCGTATCTCAAACGACATAGGCCTTATTCAAAGCTGCGACTGGAAGACACAGGCACGTCGCGCAGATAATCCGAATTATAGGAATTGCAGGCGCATTCCCCACAGGAAGCCAGCAGCGATGCCGCCACCGCGCCGGCAATCAGATATACAATCTTTTTCATACGCAGATTATTGAACCGTATTCTTCTCTGTAAATCAAGCCTAAAACGCGTTCATTTAATCGCCCGTTTAAACAGGAAGAAGCGCACCCACCCACATTCCCCCCCCCCCCCCCGAAAGAGCAACGGAAGCAGGTACGCTCCTTGAATACATAACAGATAAATCAGTCCGGCTATCCTCACAGGCGCACGCTGATCCCCTGCTCGCGGAGCCAGGCTTTCAGCTCGGGAATGAGGATTTCGCCGAAGTGGAACACGCTGGCGGCCAGAGCAGCATCCGCATGCCCCAAGCGGAAGGCATCCGCAAAGTGCTCGCGGGTACCGGCACCGCCGGAGGCGATGACCGGGATGGTGAGGTTGTCGCTGAGGCGGGCCAGAGCATCGTTCGGGAAGCCCTGCTTCACGCCGTCATGATCCATACTGGTGAAGAGGATTTCGCCGGCACCACGTTCCTGAGCCTCGCGAGCCCAGTCGAAGAGGTTGTACTCCGTGCGGATGCGACCGCCGTTCAGATAGCAGGCCCAGGTGCCGTCCTCTTCGCAACGGGCATCAATGGCGGCCACACAGACCTGTGAACCGAACTTGGCGGCAATATCATCAATGAGCTTCGGGTTACGCAGAATGGCCGAATTCAGGCTCACTTTGTCCGCCCCGGCATCCAGCATGCGGGACACGTCGTCCAGCTCATGAATACCGCCACCCACGGTAAAGGGGATGGAAACGGCCTCTGCCACGCGGGACACGACATCGACAAAAGTCTTGCGGCCCTCATGGCTGGCGGCAATATCAAGGAAAACGAGTTCATCTGCCCCCTGTTCGCTGTACAGGCGGGCAAAGTCCACAGGGTCACCGGCATCGCGCAGGTTCACAAAGTTCACGCCCTTGACGGTGCGACCGTCCTTCACGTCCAGACAGGGGATAATGCGTTTGGCTAACATGGTTTATTTCAGGATTGAGATTGAAGTAGTACGTTGATATCAAGGCGGCCCTCGTAGAATGCCTTGCCGAATACAACGGAGGGAATGCCCGCCGCATCCAGCGCCAGGATGTCCTCCGTGCAGGAGACACCGCCGCTGGCAATGAGCCGACATGCGGGGAACTCCTGCATGATGCTGCGGTAAAGCTCGATGTTGGGGCCGGAGAGCATGCCGTCGCGGCTGATATCCGTGCAGAGCACGCGGGTGACTCCATGCCGCATGTAGAGGGCCACAAACTCGCGCAGCGACATACCGCCGTCCACCAGCCAGCCCTTGATGCGGATGCGACCGTCCTGAGCATCCGCGCCCACGATGAAGCGCTCTGCCCCGAAGCTCTCCGCCCACCGCAACACCGTCTCCGGCTGCGTAGCGGCCAGACTGCCCACCGTCACCATGGCGGCACCGTGGTCAAAGGCCGCGCGCAAATCCGACTCCGCTTTGATACCGCCGCCGAAATCCACGGTAAGCCCGGTCTGCGTGGTGATTTTCTCCAGCACGTCGATATTGACGATATGGCTGGCCTTGGCACCGTCCAGATCCACAACATGGAGACGCGTAAAGCCCATATCCTCAAAGCGGCGGGCCACTTCCTCCGGGTGCTCGTTGTAAATTTTCTTGGCATCGTAGTCGCCCTTGGAAAGGCGCACACACTTGCCGCCGATAATGTCAATGGCAGGAATCAGCTCAATCATGGCAGAGATGGATAAAGTTTCGGATGATGCGCTCACCCACGTTCCCGCTCTTTTCCGGGTGGAACTGGGTGGCATAGAAATTGCCGCGCCGCATGGCAGCACTGAAACGCACGCCGCCGTATTCCGTGGAGGCAATGCTCAGCGGAGAGTCCGGCACATAATAGCTGTGAACAAAATACACAAAATCCCCCTCTTTCAGGCCGTCAAACAGAGGGGAAGTCAGCTCCTCCACCGAATTCCAGCCCATGTGCGGCACTTTCAAATGCACTCCGGCAGGCGCGGTGAACTTCTGCACCACCGTGCCGGGGAAAATGCCCAGGCAATCCACATTCCCCTCCTCAGAATGCCCGCAGAGGAGCTGCTGGCCGATGCAGATACCCAGCACCGGCTGCATAAGCGAAGCAATCACGGCATCCAGCCCGCTCTCCCTCAGGTAAGTCATGGTGGGAGCGGCACTGCCCTGGCCCGGGAAGATGACACGCTCCGCGGCACGAATGAGCGCCGGGTCATCTGTCACGCAGGGTTCCACCCCCACGCGGTGAAGTGCATTCACCACGGAGCAGATGTTGCCGGCATTGTACTTGATGACCGCGACTTTCATGTGTATGCCTTACAGAGTTCCCTTGCTGGAGGGCAGCACCAGGTGACGCACATCGCGCGCCACGGCCATGCGGATGGCGCGGGCCAGCGCCTTGAACGTGCCCTCAATCTTGTGGTGTTCGTTGTCGCCCTCGGCGGTGATGCTGAGGTTCATGAGCGCAGCATCGCTCAGGCTCTTGAAGAAATGGAAGAACATCTCCGTGGGCATATCGCCGATGCGCTCGCGCTTGTACTCTGCCTCCCACAGCAGCCAGGGGCGGCCGCCGAAATCCAGCGCCGCGCGGCACAGGCAGTCATCCATGGGCAGACAATAGCCATAGCGGGAAATGCCCAGCTTATTACCGATGGCCTTGCGGAGACACTCGCCGAGCGCCAGGCCCGTATCCTCGATGGTATGGTGTTCGTCCACATGCAAATCACCCTTCACGCGGATGGTCACGCCCATGCCGCCGTGGTGGGAAAGCTGGGCCAGCATGTGGTCAAAGAAGCCCAATCCCGTGCTGATATCGCAGACACCGGGGCGGTCCAGCTCCAGCTTCACATAGATATCCGTCTCGCGGGTGGTACGCTTCACCTCCGCGCTGCGTTCTCCGGCCACCAGAATCTCCGTAATCTTTGCCCAATCCATGCCGTCCGTGCCAATTTGCAGCGCTTTGCAGCCCAGATTCCGGGCCAGCTGTACATCCGTGGCGCGGTCGCCGATGACATAGCAGTTCTCCAAATCATAGGATCCGTCCATGTAGGCCGTGAGCATCCCCGTGCCGGGTTTGCGGGTGGGAGCGTTGTCCTGCGGGAAATGGCGGTCGATGAGGATGGCATCAAACTCCACGCCCTCACCCTTCAGGGTGTCCAGTATGAAGTTATGCACCGGCCAGAAGGTGTCCTCCGGAAAAGAATCCGTACCGAGGCCGTCCTGATTGCTGACCATCACGAATTCGTAATCGGTGAGCTCGCGGATGGTGCTCAAGGCACGAAAGGTGCCGGGCAGGAAAGAGAGTTTCTCAAAGGCATCAATCTGCTCATCCGCCGGTTCGCGGATGATAGTGCCGTCTCGATCAATGAAAAGAGCCTTTTTCTTCATCATCAGAATTTCTTGAGAGCTTCGAGCAATTCGTCATTTTCGGCAGGAGTACCGATGGTGATGCGCAGGCAGTTCTCGCACATGGTGATGCGGTGCCGGTTGCGCACGATAATCCCCTGCTCCACCAAGGCGTCATAAATGCCGCAGGCATCATTCACCCGAGCCAGGAAGAAGTTGGCATCGCTGGGGTACACCCGCTCACAGATGGGCAGCGCCGCCACGGCTTCCATCATGCGACGGCGTTCGGAAAGAGCTTCCTCCACCCAGGCGCGGATTTCGTCCATGTGCTCCAGTCGCTCCATGGCGGCGCGCTGCGTGAGGATATTGACGTTGTAGGGGTATTTCACCTTGTTGAAGAGGGCTATCACCTCCGGGTGTGCCAGAGCCATGCCCAGACGAATACCGGCGGAGGCCCATGCCTTGGAGAAGGTGTTGAGCACAATCAGACGCGGATATTCCTCCAGCAGAGAAATGACGGACGAACCCTCCGGGGCAAAATCGATGTAAGCCTCATCCACCACCACGATACCGCGGAAAGAATCCAGCACCTTGCGGATTTCCTCTATCGGCAGCAGGTTACCCGTGGGGTTGTTCGGGCTGCAGATGAAGGCCACCTTAGCCACATCGCGACAGCATTCGGCAAAGGCGGCTCCGTCGAACTCGTACCCCGCCTTCAGCATGAACTTGATATAGTGTACGTTGTTGATGTCAGCACAGACCTCATACATGCCGTAGGAAGGATGAATGGCCGCCACGCTATCCACCCCGGGGGTGCAGAAGGTGCGGAAAATGAGGTCGATGGCCTCATCGCTGCCGTTACCCAGGAAAATACGCTCCAGGGCAACGCCCTTATAGGCAGAGATTTTCTGCTTCAGCTCCCACTGCAGGGGGTCGGGATAGCGGTTATTCGGGGCATTGTGCGGGCACTCGTTTGCATCCAGAAACACGTGGGCCGCCTTGCCTGCGTATTCATCACGAGCAGAGCTGTAGGGCTTCAGCGCCAGAATATTCGGACGCACCAGGCGTTTGATTTCCGTCACGGCAGGCTCGTCAATCTCCCCCTCCGGCATGGCGGCCACGGCCTGCATGCGCAGGGTCATGGCACGGGCGTGGGCATCCAGATGCTCGGCCTCTGCCATGAGTTCCACGGTGCGGCCGATACTGCGGATTCCGCGCGGAGTGATGGTCTGCACCGTCATTTTGCGCCGGAAGCTATCCACACACAGGCTGCTGTACGCACGCACACAGCCCATGGTCGGCAGCGTGTGGTTAGTGCCGCTGGCGTAATCACCTGCGCTTTCGCAACTGTAGTTGCCCACAAAGACAGAGCCGGCATTCCGCACGGAAGCGGTCGGAACACCCTTCATGGCGATGATGAGGTGCTCCGGTCCGTAGGCGTTGGTGAAATCGATGCAATCCTGCTTGTCTGCCAGCACGATGATGCGGCTGTTGGCGATAGATTTGGCGGCTATTTCCCTGCGGGGCAGCTCGGCAAGCTGTCGCTCCACTTCCTCGGCCACGGCTTCAGCCACAGCGGAGCTGTCGGTCACCAGCATGGCCTGGCTGTCCGGGCCGTGTTCCGCCTGGCTCAGCAGGTCTGCCGCCACAAAGGCAGGCACGCAGCTCGCATCGGCCAGCACTTCCACCTCGCTGGGGCCGGCCGGCATATCAATGGCCACACCGGCCAGCGAGGCCAGTTGCTTGGCGGCGGTCACGTAGGCATTGCCCGGGCCGAAAATCTTGTCCACCTTCGGGACGGATGCCGTGCCGTAGGTCATGGCCGCAATAGCCTGAGCCCCGCCCACCTTGAAGATGCGCTTCACACCGCAGAGGTCTGCCGCAAAGAGGATGGCCGGATTCACCTTGCCGTCCTTTCCGGGAGGCGTGCAGAGCACCACTTCCTCACATCCGGCCACCGCTGCGGGGATGGCCAGCATGAGAACCGTGGAGAACAGCGGAGCCTGACCGCCGGGCACATAGAGCCCCACTCGCTGAATAGGCAGCGTGTGCTGCTCGCAATAGACACCGGGAGCGGTTTCGCGGCAGCGGGCAGGCTCATCCAGCTGAATCTCATGAAAATCCCGAATGTTGGCGTACGCCGCGCGAATGGCCTCGCACAGCTCCTGCGGCACTTGGGCACAGGCTTCCGCCACCTCGACCGGAGAAACAGCGAGCGCCTCCAACTCCACGCCATCAAAACGGCGGCCGAACTCGCGCAGAGCGGCATCGCCATGGGCATGCACCTCATCCATGATGGGGCGCACCACATCGAAAAGTTGGGTAACATCGAATGCCGGACGGCGCACCAGCTCCGTCCACTGCTCACGAGTCGGTTCCGTGATGATGGTCATGGGGAGAATCAGAGAATCATTTTTTCGATAGGCAGCACCAGGATACCCTGAGCGCCGGCTTCTTTCAGGCGGCCGATGATATCCCAGAAGCAGGACTCATCCAGCACCGTGTGGATGCTGCACCAGCCCTCCTGTGCCAGCGGCATGACTGTGGGGCTCTTGATACCGGGCAGCACATCCAGAATGGTCTGCACACACTCACGCGGAGCATTCATCAGCACGTACTTCTTGTCAGACGCACTCATGACCGCATCGATGCGGAAAAGCAGCTTGTCCAGAATCTCTCGCTTTTCGGCGCTGAGATTCTTGTTGGCAATCAGCACAGCATCGCTCTCCAGCGCCACCTCCACTTCCTTGAGGTTGTTGCTCACCAGCGTGGAGCCGGAGCTGACGATATCAAAGATTGCATCAGCCAGTCCGATACCGGTGGATATCTCCACCGAGCCGGTGATGACGTGGATGTCTGCCTGCACGCCCTTGCTCTCCAGATAGCGGCTCAGAATACCGGGATAGGACGTGGCAATCCGGCGACCCTGCAGCCACTCCGTCCCGGTGTATTCCACCTCCTTGGGGACGGCAATGGACAAACGGCAGGCACCGAAGCCCAGATGCTTCACGATTTCGGCATCAGCGGCGCGCTCCTCAAACTCGTTGAGTCCCACCACGCCGATATCGGCCACGCCATCGGCCACGGTCTCGGGGATGTCATCATCACGCAGGAACAGCACCTCCATGGGGAACTTGCGCGCAGCTACCAGCAGCGTGCGGCGGGAGGAGCTCACCTTGATTCCGGCTTCCTTGAGCAGTTCCATGGTGTCCTCATTCAGACGGCCCTTGGACTGCACTGCTATACGGAGTTTCATAATACTTGCTTATAATAATGAGTTCTTAAAATGAACAAGGACGCGTCCGCACGTCACGGATACGTCCTTGTCATCGGGGAAGCTGTTTGGAACAGCTTCCCTGGGTTAATGAGAAACCTTAGCGGCAGCCTCCTTGAGGTTCTTGCCAACCTTGAACTTCACCACGGAACGCGGAGGAATCGGCACGTTCTTGGCGGGATCCTTGGGGTTACGGCCAACCTTGGCCTTGACTTCCTTCACGGTGAAAGTACCGAAATTGCGCAGCACAACACGGTCGCCGTTGCCGAGAGCTTCGGTAATCAGCTCGATGGTCTTCTGAACAATGTCGAGTACGTCGTTCTGCGTGAAATCGCCGTCGAGCTCAGCGCAGACCTTGTTCACCAGTTCTCTTTTAGTAATCGTATTAGCCATAACTTTTCTGCCTTGTTTTCGCATGCTTGAGAAGGCGGGCGGATTATAGCCCATTTTTTCCGAATTGTCTCGCTAAATCATCGCCAAAATGCCTTTTTTTGTGTCAACCACGGGATTTTTCAGCTATTTCCGGGGATTTTGGTTGACGAATAGCCGGGAAAAGTGGATTTTATGAACCGGAGATGGCTAATCAATGTTCTATATCCCTGTCGGCAGGCGAAGCAGCGGCGCTGGAAAAGAAACTGGCAAAGACCGCCGGGTTCTGTCGGGCCGAGCGAGCCTACACCTCATTCTGCTTCGAAAAACAGGATGTCAACGTGGCCTTCTATCCCAAGAAGGGGCGACTGCTCATCCAGGGGAAAGGCACGGAGGATTTTCTGGAGAACGTCTTGCTGCTCACCCCGGATACCGCAGCCCCCGCCATGGGTAAAACCCTGCCCGCCCTAGTGGACACAACCCCGCACTTCGGGGTGGATGAAAGCGGCAAGGGAGATTATTTCGGACCGCTGGTCATCGCCGGGGTCTACAGCGATGAAAAGACAGCTCACGCCCTCATGAAGCTGGGTTGCCGGGACAGCAAGCAGATTGCCGACGACGCCCGAATCATCGCCATTGCCGACAAAATCAAAAAAGTGCCGGGGGTAGCCTGGGAGGTGGTTTGCATCGGCCCGGCTCGCTACAATGAACTGTATGCCGAAATCGGCAACCTGAACCGTCTGCTGGCCTGGGGACACGCACGGGTGATTGCCGCGCTGCACGAGAAAGTGCCCGGCTGTCCCCGTGCACTATCAGACCAATTTGCCAACGAATGGGTGCTGAAAAAGGCTCTGGGTCAGCGGCATATCCCCGTGCAGCTGGAGCAGCGCACCAAGGCCGAAAGCGATGTAGCCGTGGCGGCCGCCTCCATCCTGGCGCGCGCACGCTTCGTTCAATGGATGAAACAGACCTCTGAGGCCGCCCAATGCCCCCTGCCCCTGGGATGCGCCCCGCATGTCACCAAAGCAGCCCGCCAATTCGTTGAGAAACACGGCGCTGAGCGTCTCCGCGATGTCGCCAAGCTGCATTTCAAGGTCACGCAGCAGGTGGTGAAATAATCCCCCATGAGAGGCAGCGGCATCGCAGAGGAGATGTCAAGTCACCTCTGCGAATAACACGCACGCGCCTCTCAGCGCAGGAAGAGACGCAGGATGCGGCTCTTGAAGCCGTTGTAGGGGTGATAACGGAAGGGGAGGTCAAGCCAATTGCCCTTGGTCAGCACAGATTTGTAATGCGTGAAAGTGTCGAACCCGGCCTTACCGTGGTACGCTCCCATACCGCTGTCGCCAATCCCGCCGAAGGGCAGCCCGTGAACAGCCAGGTGGATGATGGTATCGTTCACACAGCCACCACCAAATGCCAGGTTGGAAATGAAGCGTTTTTCCGCCGAAGAGTCGGTGGTGAAGAGGTAAGAGGCCAGCGGGCGCGGGCGACTGAGCACAAAGTCCTCCACATCGTTCCATTTCTCCCAGGTCATCATGGGAAGAATCGGCCCGAAGATTTCCTCCTGCATGGCGGAGGAAGCGGGCGTGATGCCATCCAGCAGCGTGGGTTCAATGCGCAGCGTTTCCGCATCGCTGCGACCGCCGACTACCGATCGGGCATCTCGCAGCAGCCCGCAGAGGCGCTCAAAGTGGCGGGCATTGATGATATGGGTGAACTCTTTGTTCTGCAAGGGCTCATCTCCGAGCATTTCCTGCACGGCTGCCCGGTATTCGGCTACGAACTCTTCCTTGCGGGAGCTGTGTATCATGAGGTAATCCGGTGCCACACAGGTCTGTCCGGCGTTGAGTATCTTGCCAAAAGCAATGCGGCGAGCCGCCACTCGCACGTTGGCAGATTCATCCACGATACAGGGGCTCTTGCCTCCCAGCTCCAGCGTCAGCGGCGTCAGATGGCGGGCAGCGGCCTCCATGACTATGTGCCCCACCTTCGGACTGCCGGTAAAGAAGATGTAATCAAACTTCTGCTCCAGCAACGCACCGATGGATTCGCGCCCTCCCAGCACCACACTCACATAGGCCGGGGAGAAAATGCTGCCCAGCATCTCTGCCAGAACTGCGGAGGTGGCTGGCGACATGGAAGAGGGCTTCACCACGCAGCAGTTGCCCGCCGCGAGCGCCGCCACCAGCGGGTCCAGGCACAGCAGAACGGGATAATTCCAGGGGCTGATGATGAGGGAGACACCGTATGGCTCCGGCACCACGCGACAGCGGGAGGGGAACTGAGCCAGAGGTGCCATCACACGCTTCGGGCGACTCCAGCAGCGCAGGTGGCTCAGCGCATCGCTCAGCCCGGCCTGTACCATGCCGATTTCGGTCATATAGGTCTCCATGGCGCACTTGCCGAGGTCGGCTTCCAGCGCGGAGCAGATACGCGGCTCCCACTTACGAAGAGCGGCGCGGAGTTTTTTGAGGGCCTCACGGCGGTAGCGGATATCCAGCGTTGTGTGCGTGAGGAAGAACTGGCGTTGTTTTTCGACGAGAGTCTGCATCATCAGAAAGCGGCGTTGAGGATGGAAATGACCTGCTGCTCATCCGCAGCACGAGGGTTGACAATGAGGGCGCCGTCATTCACCGCCACCCGGGCCACCTGAGCAAAGGCATCCTTCGACACCCCGGCGGCTTCCAGAGTCAGCGGCAGCCCGCAGGCGGCGTTCAACTCGCTGCCCAATCGGACAATGGCATCAATAGCCGCCTCAGCCCGATTGTCCGCAGGGGTATTGAGCGCAGCGTCGTCCCCCACCAGCGCAGGAAGCAGAGCCGCATAGGAAGCCGCAGCATGAGACAGGTTATAGCGCATCACATGCGGCAGCAGAATCGTCATCGCCACGGCATGCGGCACATGGCACACACCCCCGAGAGCATGGCCGATGGCATGCACCGCCCCTACCATGGAGTTGGAGAAAGCAATGCCGGCCATCGTGGAGGCCAGAGCCATGGCGAAGCGAGCCTGCTTATCACTACCGTTACGGGTAGCCTGCACAATATTGCCGGCAATCATGCGGATAGCCGCCATGCCGTATGCCTGACTGAGCGGGTTGGCCTGCAGGCAGGTGCAGGCCTCAACTGCATGGCAGAGCGCATCCATACCCGTGGAAGCGGTCGCTTTCGGCGGCAGTCCGGCCGTCATGCGCGGGTCAATCACTGCGGCATCCGGCTGCACAAAGGGAGAGAGGAACTCCATCTTCACACCGGTATCATCATTACGGATAACGGCCACGCCGGTGCATTCCGAGCCGGTGCCGGCCGTGGTGGGCACCACGATGAAGGGAATGTGCGTGCCGCGGCTCAGATTTTCCACGCCGCTGATGGCCAGAATATCATCCGTATTCTGCGACAACACGAGACGCACCCCCTTGGCGGTATCAATGACAGAACCTCCGCCCACCGCCACGATGGCATCGCAGCCGTTATCGCGGTAAATGCGGGCAATTTCGTTCACCACGCGAAGCGAGGAATCCACGGGGATATCCGTGAACGTGCAGACGGGGGCACAGCCCTCAGCCTGCATGCAATCAGCCACCATGCCGGACGTGCCCAGCTTGTGCAGCACGGCATCGGTCAGCAACATGGGGGCTTTGGCTCCAAGCTGTTGCAGTTCGTTGGCAATGCGCTCCAGCGAAAGCTCACCGCACAGCAGCTTCACGGAGTTCTGAAATTCAAAATAAGGAGGCTTCATATCAGTATTTACAGGTAAGGAATCCAAGGGCGATGCGTCCGTATACCGACAGCGGGTTCTTCTGCAGAGTCGGGATATCGGTCAGGATGTGTTTCGTGATGAACTTCGGAAAAAGATAGGCTTCTACGATATTGACCAGGCGCGCCAGTTTCATCACATCGGCTATTTCGCCCTGCATCGTGAAAGCATGTCGGGCATACGCCTGCGCCAGTCCCATCTGCCCGGTGAAGAGTTGGAACGAGTGCGCCGTGGACTTCACTCGCAGGTTACACACCGCCTTGTCCAGGGACGGGAGACGGTGCAGTTTCCCCTGCTCCCAGCGCACAAAGAGTGTCGGAGCTTCATGCCCGGTAGCAATGGCATAGCTCATGCCCTCCGGCAAGGCATCGAACTCTGCTTTCACCCGCGAATCCATGCGGTAAAGCTCCACCAGCGCAGCATGCACCACGCGCAGAACTACGCCTACTGTCAATTTCTGAAAAAAGAGTTTCATGAGAAATATGTCGGGATAAAATCAGTCATCGCGCCGGGCGGAGGCTCGCGTCAGGCGATCCATCATGGCATAGCCCAGCCCCATCTTCGGCAGCTCCTCCGCTACAATCACCTGCACCTCCTCGTTCTCGTCCATCGCCCGCATCACGGCAAACAAGCGCACTGCAGCCTCCACCAGACGACCGCTTCCGGGAGAAAGCGTCATGGTTTCCACCCAGCAATCCTGCTCCGCAAGAGGGGAATCCCCCTTGTAGGAGATGAGCCCGTAGGCCACTCCCTCCTGCGGTTCAAACGGCGTGCGCGGATCATGCAGCAGCAGCGGTTTCCCGGGAGCGTAGTGGCTCTTGATCTGGCCGGGAGCATTCGGCAGCGATGCCTCAGCTTCTCCGCCCTTGCCGGGCTTCACCACACGGCAGATACCGCGCAGCTTCTCGCGGGTGACAGGGCCCTCGCGCAGCAGACGCACCGCGGGTTTCCCCTTTTCATCAATGAAAGGTTGCAGGATGGTGCTCTCCAGGCCCTCGGAACAGGCCCCTGCATCCAGCACCAGAGAGATGCTGCCGCCCAGCTCCTTGAGCACCGCACCCGCGCTGGTGGGCGAGATATTGCCGAATCGGTTGGCACTCGGTGCAGCAATCGGATGCCCCAGCGCACGCGCCACGCCGCGCATCGCCTCATGGCTGGTCACACGGCAGGCCACCGTGGGCAGCCCGCTGGTCACCACATCCGGCACACAGGCCCTGCGCGGCAGCACCAGCGTCATCGGCCCCGGCCAGAACTCCTTTGCAAGCTTATCCACCAGCGGCTGCAGCGCCTCCGGCACATCTGCAATATCTTTCAGCGCGCGAGCATTGGACAGGTGACAGATGAGCGGGTCAAAACTCGGTCTTTCCTTCACGGCAAACACCCTGGCAACGGCATCTGCGTTGAAGGCATCGGCCCCCAGCCCATACACCGTCTCCGTGGGAATCGCCACCAGTTCTCCGGCGGCCAGCAAATCAGCAGCCTCCCGGTACACCCTGCGGCAGTCATCCAGCGGATCTATCTCTATCACGCGCGTTTCCATGCGCGGAATTATACGCTATCCCGTCCGTTTGTCAATCCGAAAAGCCAACTACCCATTCAGCCGCAACGTCCCCCGATCTCAGGGAGTTTTCAGGACTTGCAGCAAGCGCTTAACCGGGAGGCCGACAACATTGTCCAAATCCCCCTCAAAGTGTTCGATAATCATGTCACCATGCTCCTGAATGGCATAGGCACCGGCCTTGTCATACACATGCACCAGCTTCATATAGTGACGGATGGCCGACTCATCCAACGGTCTGAAGGTCACATAACTCATCTCGGCAAAGTCCCGGCGCTCCCCTCCGGGCATAAATACGGCAACCGCCGTGCATACACAATGAGTTCGCCCCTGCAGACGCAGCAGCATGGCCACTGCATCTGCCTCATCAACCGGTTTTCCCAGAGGCATGTCATCGATAAACACCAGAGTATCAGCCCCGATAACGGTATCATCAGGATGAAGCGCGGCCACAGCCGCAGCCTTGGCGGCGGCATTGTGAGCGCAAAGAGCGGCGGGCTTCATGGTGGCATCATGCAGCTCCTCGGCGGGTTGAACCTCCACCGTAAACCCCACACCCTCCCGCTGCAGGAGGTCGCGCCGACGCGGTGACTGGGAAGCCAGTATCAGCATCACAGCGAGGGAGACATGCGGTCAAGCACACGGTGGCGCACATCATCCCGCAGTTCGTGAATGCTCTGAATGGTGGTTCCCTTCATCTCCTCTGCTCGGGCACGACAGGCATCGCGATCGGCTCTGGTTTCAAACTCCAGCCCCACGAGAGCGCGACCCACATGCTCACCGGAATACTGGTAATTGAAGTAGCAGAGATTGGCGTATTCACCCATACCCCGCATGAATTCGGAGAACGCACCCGGGCGCTCCGGGAATTCAATCACGAAGAATACCGGGTGGCTCAGTCTCTCTCGGTCATAGGAAATCATGCGGAAGATGACGTCATCATCCTTGGTCACATCGTGTGCCTTGAGCCCCTTGGCTGCCAGTCGTCGGTCTATTTCCGCAAACTGTTCGTCCGTACCCAACACCCCGAACACAGGATACTGGATATCCCCGGCCACACGACCGTACTGGACATCCGTGAGCTGCACCCCGGCCGGGATACTCTCCAGATATTTGAGTATCTGCCCGCGTTTGGTTTCCATGGGAATCTGGAGGAAGCGTTCGTGGCGATTGGATTCCTGCACACCGGCACGGGAGGCGACCACCCCCATCTGAGCAAAGTCCATATTGGCCCCGGAAAGCACCACGAGGCAGCGCTCTCCGGGCTTGATGTTCCCGGCATTCCAGTCCTGCAACAAGGCCGCCAGCCCCATGGCTCCGGAGGGTTCCGGAATCACACGCAGGCCGTTCCAGAGAGAACGAATGGCGCGGCAGACCTCATCGTTGGTCACAGTAACGAAACCGTCCAGCAGCTCGCGGCAGAGCTCAAAGGTATTCTCCCCGGCAATACGAACTGCGGTACCGTCACAAAAAACATCAACATAAGAAAGCGCCTTGCGCTCGCCCCCTTCCACAGCCAGTTTCATGGAGGCCTGGTTCACCCCTTCCACGCCGATGCACTTGCAGTCCGGCCAGAACTTCTTGAACCAGCAGGCGCAGCCCGCCGCCAGGCCGCCGCCGCCAATCTGGAGATACACGCGGTCAAAGGGCCCCTTGCCGCTCATCACGACTTCATCTGCCAGAGTACCCTGCCCGCCCATGGTGTTCAGGTCATCATAGGGATGAACGAACGTCAGACCATTCGCGTCAGCAAACTCATGCGCAGCGGCCGAGGCGGCATCATAAGAGTCTCCCGTGAGGACAATTTCCGCATTTTCGCCACCGTGCATGCGAACGGCATTCTGTTTCACCACGGGAGTGGAACGAGGCATGAAAATATGAGCCTTGCATCCCAATCGTGCTGCGGCCAGCGCCACGCCCTGCCCGTGATTGCCGGCGCTGGCAGCCACGACACCACCGGAACGCTGCTCTGGAGTCAGTCTGGACATGCAGTTGTATGCACCTCGCCACTTGTAGGCCTTGATGGGGCCCAAATCCTCGCGCTTGGCAAACACTACGGCATCCACGCCGTCAAGCCGGATTTCCTGCAAGGGGGTGGGCTCACCCACGGCATACACGCGCTGCCGCGCCTGCAGGATTTCATCAAACAACTGGTCTTTAAGCTGGCTCATAACTTGTCTGGGCTTATTCTACACCTCACTCGATGTTCGTGCAAGTATGGATTACGGCTTATTTCTGCACAGGCGGCAGGAAATGCCATTCTTTTTTCTGGATCATGGCATCAAAAAGTTGCTGCACCCCGATTTCTCCGCGTTCGGCGGCCATTTTAAGGTAAAGTTCAGCTCGACGGGCATCAGGAGCGGCTGCGGCATTACCCAGCTGCGTCAGAGCCGCCATCAGTACATACGCATTCGGTACGCCCGCAGCATCCGCTTCTCCCAGATAATTGATGGCTTTCATCATATCCGGCTCCACTCCGCAACCATTGAAATACAAATCTGCCAGCGCCACATAGGCATAAGGGCTTCCGGCATCTGCCAGTTCACGAAGCATGGTCACCCCCTCATCCGGGGTGGCCGTGCAACCGCGCCCCGTCACCAGGCAGTAGGCATAAGCCACCGATGAACGCGTATCCTTCAGGGAATCTCCGAGTCTGTACAACTCAAACACCCTCTCCGGGCTATAGGTCTCAGGCCGGCTGATATACTGAGCAGCCAATGTTGTGGCTGCCGGTGCATACCCCAGCATGAAAGCAAGTTGCAGCCTCTGCAATCCCTCTTCCTCTTCATGTCGCGACAGCTGAATAACGCCGTAGGTAGCAAGCGCTTCCGGCAGGTAACGCTCTGCGGAGAGCTTCAACAAAGCCAAAGCGGCAGCCTCATCCGTTTGCAACTTACGCTGGCCCAGCAGGAACGCAGCCGTGGGGCTGCCATGCTCAGAAGCCTTTTCCAACCACTCCTGCGCTTCCGGGCTATCACCGTAGAGAGAGGCGATAACCTCTTCCAGATGGTAATTTTTCTTCCCGAGTTCGGATGCAATCTCCGGGGCATCAAATTGCCCGGCATTCAAGCGACCGCTCAGCAGCAGATATGCAGCGCGCGCCCGACTGCTGCCGCCCTTGCATGCCTGCATCAGGTAGTTGAGTCCCGCCGACTCACTGGCGACAGCACCCACCCCGCTACCGGCATAGCGCGCCATTTCCACCTGCGCCGGAATAAAACCGGCATCGGCGGCCTCTTTCATCAGCTCTCTCGCTCGAATGGCTGCCGGAGCCGTTGCCAAATCCCCCGATGATGCAGAGGCAGACTGCAATATATTTTGAGCCATCCATTTCCGGGCAACCGGATTCCCGGATTCTCCGGCCTGCTTCATGAGTCTGAAGAAGTCAATCTCCGTCCCGCCGGATTGAAGCACCGAAAGAGCTGCCGGGTACAACTCCTCCGACTGCGACTGAAAAATCTGTGATAAAGCCTCAGAAAACGCCTCTTCCGGTGTTTGTTGCACGCGCCGCGCGGGGAGTGTCTCCGGCTGAGCAAAAACATGGCCGGGTATCATCAGCATGCCTAAAGGCAACGTCAGCAATAGTTTCAACATGCTTGTATTCTACTATGTATTCCTCGGCTCATCAAGCCCAAAACCTCATACAGATTCTGCTTCATTCCAAAAGTTAGTCCGCCATGAATTCTCAAGCGTCCCAGATAGAGGAATAATCTTGAAAAAACAACGAAACGTGTTAGTATACAGCCTATGCAAAGTATCATCTGTACAGTACCCGCATCCCTCACTCAGCAGTTGGATTGCGAATGGTTCGGCAACCCGGTTACTCCAGCCATCGCGTACAGTTTCACAACGGACGACAAACACCTCATCTTTCGTGCGAGCCAGGCAGCTGCTGTCCATGCCCACCCGGATGGGAAAAGCGGAGAATTTCGTGAGGAGCTGTGGAAGTACGACACCGCCGAATTTTTCATTGCAGCCGAGAGCGGCTTTCCCTATGTAGAAATCAACATCGCGCCGAACGGCGCATGGTGGGCCTGTGCGTTCAACGCCCCGAGGGTACCGCTGAGCCCCGCGCCTGATTGGGCCGGGGTGGAGGCTTCCGGGGTGGTGACAGAGCAAGGTTGGCAATGTAGCATCAGCATCCCCCTGCACCTTCTGGCCGAACTGGGCATACATCCGGAAAACTGCCGACTGGCAGCCACCGCCATCCTGAACAGCCCGGACTATATTTTTCTGACCACGGCAGAGGACACGAGCGGCGAGCCGGATTTCCACAGGCCTCATTCCTGGCCTACTGCCATGCTTTCCTGATGCAGTAAACAGGCACATTAAAAGGCTTTCAGACACGCATAGCCTTTATAATCGACAAGTTTCGCAAGAAACTTGTTGCAGGGATGCGGTGTTTGAGTTTCTCCCTCATCTGCAAATCAAGAGACATATCAGAGCAACCTCTTTGCAGTTCCCCGCATCGCCGCGAAGAATCCGGCTGGTTCTGGCACAGATGAGCATTGACAATGCATCGGTACGGGGGTAAACTCGGCGAGTGAGCTGGGAATTTTCTGACAATCTGGTCATGGGCTTTGCCTTTTCCGTGCTGGCCGGGCTGAGCACGGGCATTGGCGCAGCCGTGGCATTGTTTGTCAGCAAGACCAACACGAAGCTGCTCACCTTTGCGCTGGGCGCCAGCGCCGGGGTAATGGTCTACATCTCATTCATGGAGCTGATGCCGCATGCCGGTGAGCTGCTGGAACGAGCCGGCCATGTCAAATGGATTGCTACGGCTGCCTTCTTCGGAGGCATGGTCGCAGCCTGTGTCATCGACCGCATGATTCCCAGCGATGAAAACCCACACGAAATTCCCGCTGACGGCAGCATGAACAATGTGAATTCTACCGGTGAATTTGCTGGTAATGCCATGGTAAAGCGTTCTGCGCTGCTGTTTACCCTGGCCATCGCCATCCACAACTTTCCGGAGGGTATCGCGACCATCGCCTCCGCCTTTGACAATATGGAGATAGCCGCTGCCGTGGCACTGGCTGTTGCAATTCACAACATCCCGGAAGGTATCGCCGTGGCTCTCCCCCTGCTCTACGGCACCGGCAACCGCCGCAAGGCATTTGGCTGGGCTGTCCTTTCCGGCCTGGCAGAACCGCTCGGAGCACTCGTGGGCATGCTGATACTCATGCCCTTCATCGGGCCCGCCACACTTGCCGTCCTCTTTGCACTGGTCGCAGGCATCATGGTTTACATCTCCTTTGACGAACTCCTGCCCATGGCAGAGCGCTGGCATCACCACCACCTCTCCATCTACGGTGTCACCGCCGGCATGTTCATCATGGCCCTAGTACTGTGACTCCCCTCCTCGCTTCCCCTCACGGTTGTCTATATGAACCCGAAAAACAAGTTCATCACCGTGTGTATCACAGTAAGCATTCAACCAAAAGGCTTGTAGCCTGAGGGGGCTTACATGCGAGGGGTTCTCCTGCTCACAGGGCGACTTTCTTGCCTCCCGTCTTCTCTGTAGAGAGATTGAGTATACCCGGCAGCAGCGACAGATACCCTTCTG
>JAFUQZ010000044.1 GCA_017472085.1 Akkermansia sp.
CGAGCCATGGGAAAAGAGTGGTTCAGGAAGCTGGGGTTAGTCTCATTGCAGAACGTAGTCTGTAATGGTTAGGAAACCGCCGTATGCCATAAAAGGCACGTACGGTGGTGTGAGAGGGGGCGAAAGCCCCCTACTCGATTGATTCCTTTTCTATAGGAGTCCAACGATGTCCAATGCAAGCATTTTCTCCCAGACCGACATTAGCGGAACCACACACGTGGATTCCGCCACAACGTCTTTCACTCTTGCCGCCTACGCTCATTTGCCTCAGGAGCTTGCAGGAGCTACATGGAGAATAGTTTTGCCGGAATCAGCCTTGGAGAATTGGGGAATACTGAATGCCGAAGAAGAGCGAGCTCTGCATAATTCGCTCTTATCTCAGTCATGGGCTCGCGATTGCTGCAATTGGATTCAGTCCGGGAAGGCTGATATTCGTTGCACCGAGGTGCACATGGAGAGCATGATCTTCTTCAACGAGGCTACTATAACAGGTGGATTGATGGGCGGCTGCTCATTTAGCGCCCAGGGCTTTGGCCTGTTGCCGAACATTGACGGCTTTTCCGGTTGCGTTCCGATGTTCCCCATGCAATGCCAGTCCATCAACGGTCTGTTCGACTTTGCATGGAACTCTGCTACAGCTTCTTCCGTTGTAGGTGAAAAACTGGATTTCCTGTCGCGCACGCACCCTGCAGCCTGGGTATACTATAAATCTTGTTACAAGCTGCTGGACAACTCCAAACTTCCGAAGGACTACATCCAGGGCGAAACAGGCTTTTATGATTCGCTTATCTGGAAAAAACTGTTCTCCTATCAGCGAGATGGCGTGGAGAGCCTGCTGGAGATGCTGGAGCGTTTCGGCGGCTGCATTCTTGCAGATAGTGTCGGCTTAGGTAAAACATACGAGGCTCTCGCCGTCATCCGCTACTACCAGCTCATGAACAAGAAGGTGCTGGTACTTTGCCCCAAGCGTTTACGCGAGAACTGGGATGCTTACCGATACAACAGCAAGTTCAATGAGTTTGCAGAGCAACCTTTCTACTACGACTTATTCCACCATACAGATCTCGGGCGTTCCGGCGGCATGAGCCACGGGCGAGCTCTGGACACGGTAGAATGGGGCAATTACGACCTTGTGGTCATCGATGAGTCTCACAACTTCCGCAATCGCTCCACCAAGGCAGATAAAACGACCTCCCGCTACGATTTCCTGATGCGTAAAGTAGTACAGGCCGGTATCAAGACCAGAATCCTGCTCCTTTCCGCCACCCCGGTCAACAACAAAGCCAGCGACCTGCGCAACCAGATTCTTCTGATTTCCGGCGATAAGGATGATTTCCTGCAAGCACAGGGTATTGAAAGCATCAGCAATACCACCCGCATGGCGCAAGCTGCCTTCACCAACTGGACTCGCTTGCCGGAGGAAGAACGTACCTCGCAAAACCTTCTCGATTCTCTGGGGCTCGACTATTTCCAGTTGCTCAACCTCCTTACCATCGGACGCTCCCGAAAGCACATCAAAACATGGTACCCGCATGATGCTGAGGGTGTCAACCTGTTCCCGGAGCAACTCCCGGCACGCAATACCTATGCAGAGACTCAGCACGGCATCGTGCTCCCGGTGGAGGAAATCAATGACCTGTTGGCCCAGCTCAACATGGCTTCCTACCGACCGATTGAGTACCTGTATGAGGAATACAAGGAAGTGTATGCCGGGTACGACCAGCAGATAGAAGGCAACCGCACATTCAGACAAGCAGACCGAGAAAACAGTCTTTCCGCGCTCATGATGATGAACCTCCTCAAGCGCATGGAGAGCTCTGTCTGTTCGTTTGCCCTTACTCTCTCCAAGCAGATTGCCACAGCGGAGGACCTGCTGGCCAAGCTGGATTTATATGCGGAAAATCAGGATTTTCTGCTCGCAGCCGCTTCTGAGGATGACTTCGACGATGAAGATGTGGAGGAGTTCTCTACTGTCATTGGCCAGCGCATCAAGGTTGATTTGAGGCACATCCACCGCGAACGCTGGCGCAACGATATTGCCGCAGACCTGAAGATTCTTCGGGAAGTGAAAGCACTCTGCGGCGATGCAACCCCGGAGAATGATGCCAAGCTGGGCTTGCTGCGCAGCCTTATCCGAGAGAAAATGCAGAAGCCACTCAATATAGTGGATGGCCGCCCCAATCGCAAAATCATCATCTTCACCGCGTTTGCCGATACGGCTCAGTATCTGTACGAGGCCTTAGAGCAGGAACTCCATTCCCAATACGATGTATACACGGCCTTGCTTTCCGGCAGTAAGCGCGATACAAATCTGGATGGCGTGAAAAAGCGTCAGGAGGACCTGCTGGCAGCCTTCTCCCCCAAATCCAAAAACGGCTTCGATGCAGCTTCCACCGGCGGGCGAGAAATCGACATTCTGATTGCGACCGACTGTATCTCTGAAGGTCAGAACCTGCAAGGATGCGATTATCTCATCAACTACGACATCCATTGGAACCCGGTGCGCATCATTCAGCGATTCGGTCGTATCGACCGTATCGGCAGCCCCAACAAGCAGATTCAGCTGGTCAATATCTGGCCCATGCCGGACTTGGATGCCTACATCAATCTGGAGCGGCGCGTGCTCGGGCGCATGACCTTCCTTAAGATATCCGCCACGGATGGCGAATTCCGTGATAAACAGCTCAAGTCTCTGCGTGCCGGTAAGCTGGATATCGACTCCATCGACCAGAATTGTGCCATCTCCGACCTGAGCATGCATCAGTACCGGGCGGATTTTGCCAACTTCCGCAAGAAGCACCGCAGGCTCATTGAGCAGCTGCCTTCCTATTTTACCGCCACGCTGGATGTCACCCGCTCTGATATTCCCGCCGGAGCCTTCTTCCTGCTGTGTTCGCATGCGTCCCTGTCATTGGCTTCCCGCCAATACCCCTTCATGCCTTACTTCCTGCTGCATGTGGCGGAAGATGGTACCGTGACGCATAGCTACACGCACGTCAAGAAGTGCCTGGATATGCTCAAGTCACTTGCCATGCCTCACGAGGCCGTGGTTCCCGAGGCAGAGGCTCAGTATATGCAGCAGACGGATAACGCCCGCAAGATGAAACGCTACACAGATTTGCTCGCTGCTGCCGTGCGCTCTGTGACCGGGCAGGCAGAGGAGACTCAGGCTGCCAGTATTTTCTCCCCTGGCGGCACAACCATTGCCAAGGGCGGCAAGACGCGTGGCGTGGATGATTTTGAGGTGCTGGCAATGTTAACACTTACGCGACAGGATGGCTGATTTTCCGACAGTGCTGACCGGCATGCTGCCGGATTCTGCTTTGCGCATGGGGGTGCGTCTCTCCAAGGAGTTACTCCGTAAACATGCTGCACGCGTCAAGGGAGATAAGGCCCTTATTGATGCCGCCGTTTCTTCTGCCTGGGTGACAACCCTGCGACATGATACATGCGGCGTAGCCCCCTACAAAAGCGAAACCGAAGGAGACTTCTCCGAGCTTCTGGTCGTGGGTGTGCAGGCTCATACCGAAATTACCCCGGCACAGATTGCCCGACTGCAACAGCTGATACACATAGCGGTGCAGTACCCGCTTCTGCTGGCTGTGGATGCCGGGAATGCGGTGTATCTTTCTCTTCTCCAGCAAGGAGCTCCGCTGGAGGCCTTGTTACGTGCTCAGGCATTACCCACAGTCCCGGAGTTCTTCTGCTATGTCGCATGGCAGCAGGAAGCTCGCCCACCTCACCTCATGGCTCTGTTCCATCGCTGGGCTTGCGCTCTGCACGCCCTTGCGCTCATGCAGAATAAGCCTGCCGTCTGTGCGGATTTGCCTTTCGTTCCGCTTGATTCTCCGCTAGTTGCCGCTCAGCTGGTGGCTGATTTGCATCGTCTGAATCAGGAATGGAAAGCCGTCTCTCAGGACCTCAAAAAGACGACGAACCCGCAACAGCGTATCACTCTTTCCAAGAAGCTCCGACATCTTGGCATTCAAATCTATCAACTTCTTCAAATTCACAACATCCTCCCTTAATCTATGCCGTACGAAGAATCCTCTCCTACTTCTCCCGAAGCTCAATCCGCTTCCCCCATTCAAGAAAATCTCCGGACTCTTGCCTCGCTTTTCCCCTCTGTGGTGCGAGATGGTCAGGTGGATGTCGATGCTCTCCGCCAACTTTGCGGCGAGGCCGTTGTGAAAGAAGATGAGTTGTTCGGGCTCAACTGGCGCGGTAAGGCAGAAGCCCGCCGCGCGGCGCTTACGCCCTCCCTCGGTACGCTTCGCCCTTGCAAGGAGGAGAGTAAAGATTGGGACACAACCCGGAATCTGTACATAGAAGGTGATAATCTGGAGGTTCTCAAGCTGCTCCGCAAATCCTACGGCGGCAGAGTAAAAATGATTTATATTGACCCGCCCTACAACACGGGAAAGGAGTTTGTTTACCCCGATGATTACCAGAACGGCATCGAGAATTACAAAAAGCTGACGGGACAAGAGAGTAAGTTTGCTGCCAATGTAGAGTCTTCCGGGCGTTTTCATACCACTTGGCTTAATATGATGTATCCACGGCTCGTGCTTGCTCGAGACATGCTGAGCGATGATGGTGTGATTTTCATCAGCATAGATGACCACGAAGATAGTAATTTGATGCAGCTATGTAATGAGATTTTTGGACAGAATAACTTTATTGCTCAAATGATATGGGAAAGAGCTTATTCTCCCAAAAATGACGCCAAATATATTTCCAACAGCCATGATTATGTTCTCATGTATGTGAAGAACAGTGAGAATTTTCAGATAGGACGACTGGAAAGAACTGAGGAAGCTAATGCAAGATACAGCAATCCAGATAATGACCCACGAGGAGTTTGGAAAGCTAGTGATATATCTGTTAAAACCTACAATGCCGCTTGTGATTATCCTATTACGACGCCCTCCGGGCGCGTCGTAGAGCCTCCAGCAGGACGCTGCTGGAGTCTCTCGCAAAACGCGTTTTGCGAGAGACTCCAAGATGGACGAATTTGGTTTGGGCCAAATGGGGATAGTGTGCCATCCATGAAAAGATTCCTCTCCGAACTCAAGTATGAGGGGATGGCTCCTACTTCTATCTTGTTTTACAAGGAAGTTGGACATAGCCAAGAAGGAGCTAAGGAAGTAGTTGCTTTATTTGGAGACAAAGGAGTATTTGATGGACCTAAGCCGATACGCTTGCTTCAAAGACTTATGACTTTGGCAAATTTAGAACAAGACAGCATAGTTATGGATTTCTTTTCAGGCTCATCATCTACTGCACATGCTCTAATGCAATACAATGCCACTAAAAATGCGAGCTGCAAGTTCATCATGACCCAGATGCCCATAATCTGCGAAGAATCTTCTCCAGCCCACCAAGCCGGTTACAAAAACATCTGCGAAATCGGCAAAGAACGCATACGCCGCGCTGGAGAGAAAGTAAAAGAAGAAGCCGGGCTTGCTGGGCAAAATCTGGACATTGGCTTCCGAGTTTACAAGCTGGACAGCAGCAACGTGAAGGCTTGGAATCCGCAAACGGAGGATTTGGCTACTGCCGTGAACAACTATGCCGAGCACTTGGTCGGAGGGCGCACGGAAGAAGACTTCCTGACCGAAATCATGCTGAAAAGTGGCATTGATCTGGTGGAAGAAGTAGAGGTACGAGAGATAGCGGGGCACCGCGTGCTGAGTCTGGGCTTCGGGCAATACTACGCATGCATGGCGGCAGATTTAGCGGAGGATGCGGAAGATGTCGCACTGGGCATTGCAGCATGGCATGAAGAAGACTGCGCTTTTGCCGGAGGAGAACAACAGGATACATGCACCGTGTTTGTATCTGACCGCGCTTTTGCTTCGAACGATGCTGCCAAGATGAACTTCGTGGCCATACTGGAGCAACACGGCATCTGCAATATCAAAGCCCTGTAAGCCAACATGAGCAAGATACGACTGCATTTTGAACCGAATCTGGAGTATCAGCACCGCGCCATCGAAGCCGTGTGCGGATTGTTCGAGGGCACAGAGAGCGGCAACCAGGCATTCAGCGTCAGTTTACCCGTGGCCTTGAAGCAGGGCGAGCAGAAGCTGGGGCTGGAATTGAGTGTGCACAAAAACAGCACCACGCTCTCCGGCAATGAGTTACTGCGCAACCTGCAAGCCATACAGGAGCGCAACGGCATCGAGATGTCCGGGGAAGTCAAGCCGGATGGCTGGCATTTCACCGTGGAAATGGAGACCGGCACGGGTAAGACCTATGTGTACCTGCGCACCATCTACGAGCTGAACAAACGCTATGGCTTCAGTAAGTTTGTAATCGTGGTGCCGTCCATCGCCATCAAGGAGGGCGTGGATAAATCCATCAGCATCATGCGGGAGCACTTCCGCACACTGTATGATGGCGTGGAGATGAACAGCTTCACCTATGATTCCGCCCGATTGCAGGAGGTGCGCAACTTCGGCAATTCCGACAAGCTGCAAATCATGATTTGCACCATTCAATCCATCACGGATATCGGCAAGGAAGCCGAAGAAGAATTTCAGGACACAGCCAAGCGCAAGGGCGGTAAACGCGCCCGCCGTGTGATGTATGCGGTGAGCGAAAAGACGGATGACCGCAAGCCCATTGAGTTCATCCGCGAGTGCCACCCCATCGTCATTATTGATGAGCCGCAGAACATCGGTACAAAAGGCGAGGAAAAGGGTATTGCCTGTCTGCATCCGCTCTGCACGTTGCGCTATTCTGCCACGCACAAGAACCTGTTCCACCCGGTGTATGCGCTGAATGCCGTGGATGCCAGTGCTCAGAAACTGGTCAAAGGCATTGAGGTAGCCAGTATACAATCCGACATCACGCATGTGGAGCCGTATATGAAGCTGGTGAGTACATCTCCCAAGAAAGGCGGCAGTGCCAAGCTGGAGGTTCTCTGCAAGACGGCGAGCGGTGACTACGGGCGCGAACAGGTGGAAGTGTTGCCCGGTACGCTGCTGGGTATGTGTACGCATTGCCCCGGAGTTTACGACAACGTAGTGGTGCAGGAAGTACACGAGGACTATGTGGTTTGCAACCACTTGGAAAGCCCGCTATTCATAGGGCAATCGACCGGAGGCATGGACGAAGAGCAGATGACACGCGCCATGATTCGTGCCACCATCGAGGAGCACATGAAGAAGGAGGTGAAGCTGCGCCCCAAGGGCATCAAGGTGTTGAGTCTGTTCTTCATCGACCAAGTGTCCGACTACCGTCAATATGATGCGGCCCGTAATCGCAAACCTGGCCCGCTGGTACAGATATTTGAGCAGGAGTATGAGAAGGTCATGCGCATGCCTCAATACCGTAGCTTGTACGATAATGCACCCCCGGCTGCAGCGGAGGTGCATGATGGCTACTTCTCCATTGACAGAAAGAAAGGTCAGGCTGATATCTGGACGGACACGGAAGACAATGCCAAAGGCAAGGAAGCTGCGCAGCGAGCCTACAATCTCATTATGCGAGATAAGGAAGAGCTGCTTAGATTGGATAAATCTTTGAAATTCATTTTCTCGCACTCCGCTCTCCGTGAGGGCTGGGACAACCCGAATGTGTTTCAGGTGTGCGTGCTGCGCGATATGAGCAGCATTGTATCCCGGCGTCAAGCTCTGGGGCGTGGCCTGCGCCTATGCGTGAATCAGGAGGGTGTACGCGTACGAGAAAGCGGCGTAAATACTCTGACTGTCATTGCCCGCGAGGATTTCAAGACCTACGCTGCCCGGTTGCAGAAGGAATATGAAGCTGACGGGGTGCGTTTCGGGGTTATTACCAAAGCCCGCTTGGGCGTGCTGGAATATACGGATAATGAGGGCAATACCGTGCGACTGGGGCAGGAATTGGCGCAGGTAGTATTGGATGACCTGCAGAGCAAAAAGCTCATTACCAAGGAAGGTAAGCCTACCGAGGAGCTCAAAAAGCAGTTGGATGCCGGGACATATAAAGTTCCGGAAGAATGCCGCTGCGCGCAGCTGGAAATCCTTGGCCGCTTGCGACAGCTCACCCGACCGATAGAGATTAAGGACGCCAGAGAACGGCAGGTTGTGACCAGCCGCTATGAGAAAATGCGACTGGATAAGGATTTCCTCGAACTCTGGAACAGAATCAAGAAGAAAACGACCTACCGCGTGCAGTTCGATTCTGAGGAGCTGATTCGTAATATCATTGGCGTGCTGGATATTGAGCTTGCCAAAATCAAAGCACCTCTTATCACCAAGACGGTGACAGAGACCGTGATGGATATCAATGGTATTCAGGCGGGGACTCAGAAGACTTCTGCCACGGTGATGGATACCTCCCATGTTCCGGTGGGTGATATTCTGACATCTCTGGAGGCTTCCACGCACCTGACACGCAAGACTCTCAGCCGTATTCTGACCGGAATTCAGCACCTGCAAGCCATACGGTTCAATGGCCCCCTATTCGAGAAGACAGTACTGCGCGTGATACGCGCCGAGATGAAAAAGCTGATGGTGAAAGGCGTGAGCTATAAGCCTGTCACTATTGGCGAGAAAGAATACAATGCGCAGGAGCTGTTCAAAGACACAGAGGGGTATCTGGACAAGATGGTCAAGGCGGGCGAGAAATGCGTGTTGGACCATGTTATCTGGGACTCCGAGATAGAAAAGCAGTTTGCTTTGGATGCAGAGGCCTGCGAGCAAGTGAAGATGTATGTGAAGCTCCCCGGCACCTTCCGCATTCACACGCCGCTCGGGCCTTACAATCCGGACTGGGCTCTCGTACTGGACGTGGAAGGTAGGAACCATCTGTACTTCGTTGTAGAGACTAAAGGCACGGATTTGCTGGGCGAACTCCGCGATACCGAGAGCGGCAAAATCCACTGCGCAGAGCAGCATTTCAATACCGTGGCCGAAGGGCAGGAAAGCACGGCCCGCTATCTGGCACCAGTGGCAAGTTTGTCGGAAGTGATAGCTTGCTTGTGACTATGTTTTGGGTACGCGTTGCTAATGATTAGTGGATAGTGGACAGAAAAAGAGAAGCTTTTTTCGTTGACAGCAGGTGGTGCATACGGTATAGGAAGAGCATGACGGTTGTTCGTAGCTTAATGGTTGCTCTTGCTTTGTCGGCTCCGCTCTTTGGGGCAGAGAAAGTGATGTTCGTGGGGGATTCCATCACGCATGGCGTGGGGGCGGGCTCGTACCGCTGGCCGTTGCACCGGCTCTGGGTGGATAACGGGATGCGCTTTGAGGTGGTGGGAGTGCATGTGGGCAATCACAGCCGCGGGATTGCTCCCGGTACGACATACGGCGGGGTGGCATTCAACAATCGGCACTCGGCCATGTGCAGCGAGCGTGCATACGAGATAGCCGGGCGCAGAAATGTCTCCGGGCGGCTGGGCAACAGCAATATCCATGATTGGCTCGGATTGGATGCGAGCTATTCCGGAAAGTTCCGCATCGAGCCCGCCTCGCAGATGCCCGATTTATTCTTCATCCTCATCGGCACCAACGATGCTCTGGGGGAAAACGCACTGCGCGGGGGTGTGGGAGCAGGGGATAACGCGGCAGTACTGCGGAAGAATATGCTGGGGGAGGGCGGGGATATGGACACCATCATCGGTGCCATGCGGCGCGCCAATCCGAAAGCCAACATCGTGGTGCTGAGCATTCCCGGCTGGCATGATACGATACAGCCGGATAATACCGCAGCGGCAGATTTTGCGGCGGTGCTGGAATTTAATCGAGCATACGCTGCGTGGGCTGTGTCCCGCGGTGTCACCTTTGTGGATATCAGCAGCTCGCTCCGCGATTATACCCGCGCGGATAAGCCCGGTGTGGCGGTGCCTGCGTTCCTTCAGCCCTTTGACCACCTGCACCCCTCGCCGCAGGGGGATTTGCTCATCGCCGGTGCTGTGGCACAGAAACTCGGCTGGCCGGGGGCAACGGCGGGTTTGCCGCGCCGTGAGGTGGCGAACAAAGCTGCTCACTCCCCCCTGCGCAAGGCATGGTGCCAACAGCGGAAAGATGCCGGATTCACCTGCCGCATGAAGCTGCTGGATATGGCGTCTCCCCAAGAATCCTGTAGCGGGGAAATCCTGGCGGAAATGACTTGTGGCAGAGGGCATGTGCAGGTGCTGGACTGCGGCATTCGCTGGGGTGGGGACAGGATGCTCTGCGCCGGACAAATGGGAAATCTTGTGGATGTGACCATGGCGTATGTGCCGGAGCCGACGGTGACAGGGGCATCCCCCGGCTACTATGTCTGGTGGGGTGAGCGGCTCATCGGCGAAGCGCTCCCGGGACTGCCGGATCAGGTGCAGCCGGCTCTCGAAATCCGCGGAGGAAAAGGCATCAAGGTAACAGGCGGAATGATAGAGAACACGGCATACGCACCGATTACCGCTGCGGCGGATTGACACGCTGCGGTTCTGATTCGGCTTGCCAGAGCGGAGGTAGAGGAGTATAATGCGCGCCGTTATGAAACAGTACGCACAGCAACTTCTGCGTTACCCCGATATGGGGATATCTCTGGATCTTTCTCAGCTGCCGCTTACTCCCGAGTTCCTGGCAGAGATGAAACCTCTCATCGACCGTGCCTACAGCGACATTGCTGCGCTGGAGAGCGGCGTGATTGCCAACCCGGATGAGAACCGCATGGTCGGTCATTACTGGCTGCGCAACAGCGCTATCGCTCCCACTCCGGAGCTGCGTGCGGCCATTGACGGCCCGCTGGCTGATTTGAAGGCATTTGCAGCCGATGTGCTGGGCGGAAAGATTCTCGCCCCCAACGGGCAGAAATACAGCACCTGTCTGGTGATTGGTATCGGTGGCTCGGCTCTGGGCCCGGAGCTGGTGGCAGATGCTTTGCCGGCGGATGGCCTCAACATGGCATTCCTGGACAATACCGACCCGGACGGCATGTACAAGGTGCTGGACACGCTGCCGCTGACCGAGACGCTCGTGGTGGTCATCTCCAAGAGCGGCGGTACTCCTGAGACCCGCAACGGTATGGTCTGTGCTCAGGCTTATTTTGCGGACAAGGGAGTGGCGTTTGCACCGCAGGCGGTGGCCGTGACCGGTGTGGGTTCCACGCTGGACAAGGTGGCCGTGGCTGAGGGCTGGCTGAAGCGTTTCCCCATGGAAGACTGGGTGGGCGGCCGCACCTCTGAGACCTCCGTCGTGGGGCTGGTTCCCGCCTCCCTTCAGGGCGTGGATATCGACAGCCTGCTGAAGGGTGCTGCGGATATGGATGCCCGCACCCGTGTGGCCGATACGGCTTCCAACATGTCCATGCGCCTGGCTCTGGCCTGGTATGCCGCCGGTGAGGGGCGCGGTAAAAAGGATATGGTGGTGCTGCCGTACAAGGATAGTCTGGTGCTTTTCTCCAAGTACCTCCAGCAGCTCATCATGGAGTCCCTCGGCAAGGAACTGGACCTGGACGGCAAGACGGTTCACCAGGGCATTTCCGTGTACGGCAACAAGGGTTCCACCGACCAGCATGCCTACGTGCAGCAGCTGCGCGACGGTATCAACAACTTCTTCGTCACCTTCATTGAGGTGCGTCAGGCTCCCACCGATACGGTGAAAGTGGAGGGCGAGTTTACTGCAGGCGACTACCTGCAGGGCTTCCTGCGCGGTACGCGCAAGGCGCTGACGGAGAGCGGCCGTCAGAATATCACCATCTCCATTCCCACGGTGAATGCCTACACTCTCGGCCAGCTTATTGCACTCTTTGAGCGTGCGGTGAGCTTCTATGCCAGTCTCATTCACATCAACGCCTACCACCAGCCCGGTGTGCAGGCCGGAAAGCTGGCTGCCAATGTATTCCTGAAGCTGCTGGCGGCTGCCGAAGCGGCGTTGACGACCGAGCCTGCCACGGCTGCCGATATTGCCGCCAGGGTTTCCGCAGACGAGGAAGACACCTACCACGCACTGGTACACATTGCCGAATCCGGCAAGGCTGTCTGGACGCTGGGTGAGTGCCCCTGCTGCGATACCTTCGCAAAGGCATAAAACGCGCTGCTTAAACTGTTTACCAACCGCCTCCAACCGTTTACCTGCGGTTCGGAGGCGGTTTTTGTCTCAACAGGCATGACGAGAATGTGTCTGTTGCTGTTGGCGGCGGCCGTGTTGCTGCCGGGGTGTCGTACCAGATTGGACATGGGCATTTCTGCGGTGAATCCGCCGGAGAGAATGCCGGAAGTTCAAGCCTGGAGCAAGGGAGAGAAACTGACCATGGGAGCCGATACCGGCTCCCAGCTTCCGGCAGTTGTTTTCCCGGTAACAGCTACAAAGCTGGGAAGCAAAATCCGATGGGGCAAACCTGTCCAGCCCGGCTCTCTCTCGGTGAGCCTGACGAGAAATGGTTCACCCGTGCAGGAGAATTGCCCGGTGGTGCATTCGTTTTTTGCTACAACGGATGGGTTGATAGGCTGGCCGGAGCTGCGGAAGCACGTCTGGCATCTGGACTATGACAAGGGAAAACACGAGTTCCGGGCGACGCTGCCGCCGGAGGTGCGCCAATGGGACAGCGTGGCGGTGCGGAAGTGGGGGCGTCCCATGGTTCATATCAAAGGCCTGGGCGACTGCCTGTTAGATAGTGGTGCTCCCCATGCCGTCTACCTGCCGCCGGATAAGTGGAAACGCTTTCTGAAATCATATCCGCAGGCCCGCATTCTGCAATTCAGCGGTGACAGCCCGGCGGCGGGCGGCTATTTCCGCATTGCGGTGGTACCGGTGCCGAAATTACAGCTGGGTCGCCTGCAGCTGGAGAACGTGATGGTCTGCGAGAGTTTCTTCAAGTCACCGCATGTGGTGCTGGGAACCCAGATATTGGAGCAGGTGGAGGTCTGGCTGGACGGGCCGGGCAGACGCCTCTATTTCCGACCGTCCGCGCCGGTTACATCCGATCAAAAAGTCCTTTCTTTGTCGGTCTGAGCACACAGACGGCAATCAGAAACAGCAGCCAGCATACCAGCAGCGTCGATATCGGTACCCATGTGACCGTGCACACCAGCCAGGCTTCCCGGAGCAGCCAGAGCGGGAGGAACAGCAGAATCGGCCAGCGCAGAATGCCGTGGAAACGCGGCAGGATGAACAGAATGAGCAGCAGGCTGATGATGGCGATGCCGTACTGCTTCCATCCGCTCAGCAGGACATGCTCCTGCAGGGCGTGACCGCCCACGATGCGCTGTGCCGTTTCGTGGGTGACCTTTTCTGTCCCGGCCAGCTGGGAAACCGTGAGAGCCAGTCGCTCCAGCCGCCGGGGGGTATTCTGCTTCGGGGCGGGTTCTTCCATGACCACGCAGGAATTGTCCCCCAGAGTTGTGCGGATGTTGTTGCCGCTCACCACATCGGATAAGGCCAGCGAAACGACTTTTGCCTCGTTGATTCGGGTGCGGCCGTGTCTGTCCAGCGGGCGGGTGATACCGCCGTAGGTGATGCTTTCTCCCAGCTTCACCTGCACATCCTCGGATTTGAGCCCCAGGCGCAGGAGAGCCAGACGGAAAGGCAGCGTGGGAATCGTCTCACCATTCCACCGCACCAGCAGGGGAAAGGACATTTTTTCTACGGCAGAGGGTTTGTGAGTGTGCGGCTCATCCTGCAACCAGTCCGGCGCCCACACCACGGCCAGCGAATCCGGGGTGGAGGTCAGGCTGTTGGGAAGCGGGCGGTTGGCAATGGGCAACCCACGGGCATCGCCCTGCACGTTTTCTGCCGGTATGGCAGACTGCCGCAGCTCCAGCGGGGTGAAATCCGGCTGGGCGGCCGTGCGGCCCCGAAGCCCGGCCACCGCATGCGGGAAAGACTGCATGACCCGGCAGAACATTTCGCGCGACATATCGCCCGTTTCCTGCTGCCAGGTGAGGGGAGAGGAGAGGGCGATATCCTGCACTCCCTCCTGCTTCAGCCGATTCAACAGCACGGCCATGTCCTGCGGCCCCAGGGGCAGGGCGGCAAAGCTGGCGGCACAGGCGGCATTGTTGAGCTCCACCATTCCCACCGTCGGGCAGATGAGCTCGCGGTGCTCCACGGTGTAGGATTCCATCTGTGTTTCACTGCCGGCCGGCACCAGCTGGATATGCTCACCGTTTTTCGGAAAAATCCCGCGGAGGCTGTTGGCGTAGTCGTAGATCCGGTGTTCCGGGAGAAAGGCGCGCCCGATGAACCAGGCTGCAACGATGAGCCCGGTCCAGAGCAGGACGCCGATGATACTGACGCGGCGTTTTATTTTGCGACGGGAAGAAGACATGCGGCGGCGGCGGTTGCGGGTGACCCCGGCGGGGTGTTATCGATGACGTGACGCAGGGCGGTGAGTGCGGCGGGAATCTGCTCCAGATACCAGGATTTGCCCATGTTGTACCCGATGTTGGCGAAGGCTCCCAACGCCTGCATGAGGCGCTGCATGGCGCAGGCGGAGAAAACATCGGTGCGGAGGGAATGCCCGCTTTGTTCGCTCCAGTAGCGGAGAATTATCCGGCGGGAGTCCGACCCGAGCTCCATGTACGGGTCATAGAGCAGGGAGGCGAGGTCATATTCCGCCAGCCCCATACGCATGCCCTGAAAATCGATGAGCCATGCCTTTCCGTCTTTCAACATGATATTCTGGCTCTGGCAATCGCGGTGAACAGGCACGCGCGGCAGGGAGGCCAGCCAATCAGCCATGTCCTGCAGGGCGGGGTGGCTCAGAAAGCTCTCCGGCTTCTGGCCCGCATGTCTGCCGATGAAATGTTCGGCAAAGTACTCCTGCTCCCAGCGGTACATGGCGGCATCGAAGGCCGGTTGCAGCTCCCAATCCGGGTTCAGCTGCCGGAAAGGAATCAGGGTATCGATAGCTCGGCGGTAGGCCTCCAGCTTTTCCTCCTCCGGGGCGTTTTTCAGAGAGAGCAGGTCAATCGTTCCCAAATCCTCTGTCAGGCATGCTCCGCAGGCATCCGGCAGGCTCAGCTCTGCCGCAATGGCCGGTACGCGGATACCGGCTGCCGCCAGCCCACGTGCGGCGGGGAGGAAGGAATTGTTGTCCGCGCGGGCGCCTGTCCAGTAAATGGCCATCAGCCCGTGGACGCGCATGATGCTGCGACCGGATGCACCGGAGGCTACCGGTTCGAGCATCTCCGGGCTTGTTTCCCTGCCGGTATGTTGCTGAGCCAGAGCTGCCAGAATCCGGCGGGCTGATGAAGTGGGAGCGGTCATGCAGGCGTTAATGGAGCTTGAAGAATTGCAGCTTTTCCTCCGAATCAGTTGTCTCCTCCTGTGGGGGGGCGGGGGCTTCGTTCGGTTGCGTCTCTGCCGGTGCGGCAGCAGGGAGTTCTTCGGGAATCGGGAAGTAGCGCTCCGGCATTTTTCGCGGCGTGCAGCCCTGTTGTGCACGGGGGGAAGCGGCGTGTTGCACCGGACGTTTGTTCTGCATGACTTCCGCAATGGTTCGCTGCTGTCCCGTCCGGCAGAGGAGCTGTACCAGCAGGAGAATGACAGTTGCCACGGCCAGCGGATGAAGGATGACGACCAGTCCGCTGATAAAGTCTCCGGCATCTGCATACCGACCGTACAGACAGTATCGCACCGTGTTGAATAAACCACACAGCGCAAAGACAGAAGCCACAATGTAGCCTGTGATGACGGCAAGGCGCATAACGCCGCTTATTCTACCAAATAGCGGTGTCCTGTCAAGCATAAGGCACGTTCCCGACGCGCACGCGTACGACTTTCTGCAACGGAGCGTAATAATAGGCTTGACAGCGGCGTTAGCCTTCGCTAAACTTCCCGCGACGAGAAATCCCTGTTCGAACCATGTCCCGATTCCTGAAAGTCATGCAGGTATTGATTCTTCTGTTGCTGCCGGTGCTGGCAGCCGGGACTTCCTTGGAGGTGTGCAAGGGGCGGGGTGTCGCTCTTTTCCATGAGAACCAGCAGCACATGACGTGTTGCGGGCATCATGAGGGGCAGGTGGTGCCGGTGGATGAATCCTGTCATTGTTCGCATCACCACCACCATGAGCAGGTGTATCTGCTCATGGATATAGGCGAACGCCCCGTGCGCTTGTATATCGCTGACGCGGCTGCGATTCAACCGACCGCTCCGCTTTGCCTGCCGCTTGTTGATCGGCGGGAACCCGCCGTTGCGGCATCGGCCCCGCCCGGGAGAAAGCTATCACCGTCAGGGTGTTATCTGCTTCCGTTGATTTGTTGATTGTTCTGAGCCGTGCACGTCGTGTCTCTCTCTCTCTCTCCGTCGTGTGCCTGTGGCTTTTTGGAGAGGGAGCAGAAGCTTTTACCATCATCTGATTTTTTAATGGAACGATTTATGAAATTCATACACAGAAAGGCCCGCATGGCGGGCAGAAAGAACAAGGGCATGCTGGTGTGTCTGACCGCGGCGGGACTGCTGAGTTCCTGTGCGCTGTATCAGCCGCAGCCCATAGACCTGAACCGCGAAACGGCTGAGTGGGCGCGGATGTCTGCCGAATTGTGCGGCGGCAAACGCAGCCTGAGCATCCCGGAGATTCGTCGCATCGGCCTGTTGCTCAATCCGGAGCTGAATCAGGCTCGTCTGACGCTCGCCCGCAGCACATCGGTGGCAGAGTTTGCCGGGCTGTGGGATGACCCCTCGCTCTCCGCTGAGGTGGAGCGGGTGTTGCAGGAGCATATCACCAATGGGGTCATTTCACCCTCGCTTTCCATCCCTGTCACCGGCATACCGGCCATTTCCAAACGCATTGCCGAGCAGTACAAGGAGGCCGATTACTGGAACATGCGCGAAAAGGAACGCGCCTACCTGGCAGAGCTGGATATCCTCTGCACCAAAGTGCAGGTGACTCATGTGAAGCTGGATGCTCTGCGGGCGCGGCTGCGTCAGGCTGAGCAGGAAAAGAGCAAAGTGACGGAGCTGTATCGCCTGGGCGAAATCAGCTTTGCGGACTACCAGGTCATTACCCGGCGGGTGAGTGATTTGCTGCGCGAGGTACAGGAAATGGAGAGCGAGTATCTCAACCGTCATCTGGAACTGGTGAAACAGATGGGTCTGCATCCCTCTGTGCGGGAAATCGAGGTGTCGGAGCATCTGGTTCGCGGCGTGCCCGCCATGGTGTCGGCACCTGCGGCTGAACAGCTGCTGGAGAGCCCCTCCATCAGAGCGCAACTGGCCTCCTACGGTGCCGGAGAAGAGGAGCTGCGGCGCGAAATCCGCAAACAGTATCCCCAGCTCGAATTGGGATTCACCTATGCCCATGACGATGGAAATGACAAGGTGGCCCCCGGCATCAGCTTCAACCTTCCGCTCTGGAATCGCAACCGCGAGGCCATCGCGCGGGCCACGGGTGACAGAGATATCAAGAAACAGGAGACGCTGGCCGTGTGGCGCGAACTGCTCACACAGTCTGCCTCTCTGAAAGACCGCGGTGAACTGGCAGAAAAGCATTGCCGGGAGGAACTCAACCGCATTCGTTCTCTGGCAGAAGCCGTGGAACACCAGCAGAAACTCTACGATATGGGTGAAATCCAGCTGCCGGAGCTGGCAGATGCCCGTCAGGAGCATTTTACGCGCCGGATGTCCTATCTGGATAGCCTGAGCGAGCTGTTGGAAATCCGTACGCAACTTCAATATCTGAACCCTCAATTTACTGAAAAACAATGAAATCTTATTTTTTGACCCTGGCCCTGACATCTCTGGGGCTTGCACCTGTCCTCCAGGCCCAGGAGGAACACGACCACTCCTCCCACAGCGGCGAGAACTGCTGCGGCTATGACCATGTGGATTCCGCCGGTCGCCACCATGCCGGCATGCCGTCGGATGGAAAGAAACTGCATGAAATGGCGCTTCAGGGCGCCGCAGGAGTGTCGGAGCAGACGCATGACCACGCCAACTGCAGCGGTCATGACCATGCCCACGGCGAAGAAGCGCAAGCGGAAACGCATGACCACGCCAACTGCAGCGGTCATGACCATGCCCACGGCGAAGAAGCGCAAGCGGAAACGCATGACCACGCCAACGGCGATGCGAGCCATGCCGACGGCCCCGTTCTGGTGACGGTGGATGCGCGATCCCGTCAGATGCTGAGGATGCTCATCGAGACCGTTCCTCAGGTCGATCTGGCGCTGACACACAGCCTGTACGGCTACCTCACGGTCACGGAACACGCCATGGAGACATACTCGCTGCCCTGTGCCGGGCGTATTTCGCTGGCGGTCAAATCTGCCCAGAGCGTGAAGAAAGGCGATGTGCTGTATACGGTTATTTCGCCTGAAGTGGGAGCCCAGGAAGCGGAGCTCAAGACCGCGCAGGCAGCGCTGGCCCGATGCAACGAGGAATTGGCCACCGTTAAGACGCGCCTGGAGAAATTGCAGGCCATTGGCACGGCCAACAGCGATTTGGAATCTGAATACAAGTTCAAGAGTGCAGAGCAGGCTCAGCTGGTGCAGGGAGTGGCCGTTGCGGAATCCCGGCTTCGCATGCTCATCATGGATGCAGAGTTGCAGCAGCAGAACGGAATGTCCGTGCTGGTGGTTCGAGCCAAGAATGACGGCACCGTTCGCAACGTGGGTATCACCCAGGGCAGCTGGGGCGAGCAGGGGGCAGCCGTGGTGACGATGAGCAACACGGCGGCCATGGAAATTGTGGCAACACTGTATGCCGGGGACCAGCCGCAGATTGAGCGCGTCCGCGCCACCATGCCTGTCGGGCGGGAACAGCTGGCGGTGGAAGGCTCCTGGCGTCTGGATGAGCAGGTGGACACGGATAAGCAGACCCGCAAGCTCTATTTCACGCCTGCTGAGCTGCCCGACGGAGCCCGTGCCGGCCAGCTTTGCCGCCTGGATATCTATGCCGGAACCGGCAAAGGCGGGCAGGTGAGTATTCCCGATTCGGCCGTGGTGCGGGTCGGGGTTGATGATGTGGTGTTCATTGAGGTGAAAGAAGGAACTTTTGCCATGGTGAAGGTGCATGCCGGAGCCAGCCGCCGCGGGATGACTCCCGTGGAGGGCCTGGTCCCCGGACAGCGTATTGTGGTGAAAGGCGGTGCGGAGCTGCGTTACCTCCTGCCGACCGACGGGCAGAAGAAGAAGTCTGCCGGGCATTTCCACGCCGATGGTAAATTCCACGAGGGAGAACACTGATTATGCTGAGCAAACTCATTGAATTCTGCCTGCGCAATCGCATCACCGTCATCTGCATCACCCTGGTGCTGCTGGCGCTGAGTGTGTGGCAGATAACTAAACTGCCCGTGGATGTGTTCCCGGAGCTGGAGGTGCCGCGTGTCACCATTCAGGCGGAGGCCGGCGGCCTCACGGCAGAGGAAGTGGAGCAGTATGTCTCCATCCCCATCGAATCGGCGCTTTCCGGCACCCCCGGTATCCGCAATGTCAGCAGTTCCTCCGGCATCGGCCTCTCCTTTGTCTGGGTGGACTTTGACTGGGATATGGACATTTACCTGGCCCGTCAGATTGTGTCCGAACGCCTGGCTACCGTGCGCGAATCGCTGCCGGAGGATGTGGAGATGGAAATGGCTCCCATCGTTTCCGTGACGGGCGAAATCATGCTGCTGGCGCTCACGGGTGATGAGACGGCTGACCCGCTGGAGGTTCGCCGCGTGGCTGAATTCGAGCTGCGAAACCGTCTGCTGTCCATTCCCGGTGTGGGGCAGGTGACGGTGCTGGGCGGGCGTCTGCCGGAGTACCAGGTGCTGTACGACCCGGAGAAGATGCGCCAGGCGGGAGTGACCCTGCCGCAGCTGCGCGAGACGGTGGAACGCGCCCAGAGTACGCTCTCTGCCGGATATCTGGAGGATGTGGCAGGGCTGGAGCTGCCGGTGCAGCAGGCTTCCCGTATCATCACCCCGGAGCAGTTGATGCGTACCCCGGTGCCGGAGCATCCCAGCGGCGTCCTGCGCCTGGAGGATGTGGCAGAGGTGAAGATAGACGGCGCGCCGCGCCGTGGCAATGCCGGGTATCGCGGTCAGCAGGCCGTGGTGCTCTCCGTGCAGAAAGTGCCGGGCGCCAACACCATGGAACTCACCCGGGCGGTGGATGAAGCGGTGCGTGAGTTCTCGGAGAGCCATCTGCCCTCCAACATGAAACTGCATGCGGATGCCTATCGCCAGTCGGATTTCATCACGCTGTCGCTGGAAAACGGCAAGGAGACGCTGTTGATTGCCGCCATTGTGGTGATGCTGGTGATTGTGCTGACTCTGCTGAATGTGCGGACGGCGCTCATCACGCTCATTACCATGCCGGTATCTGTTCTGCTGGGCATGGCGCTGTTCCCACTGTTCGGGCTGGCCATCAACATCATGACACTGGGCGGTCTGGCCGTGGCCGTGGGTGATGTGGTGGACAATGCCATCATCTTTGTGGAGGTGGCCTGGCGCAACCTGAGCCGCAATGCGGCCTTGCCGGAGGGTGAGCGCCGCAGCCGTTTTGCGGTGCTGATGGATGCGAAGGGAGAAATCGTCAGCTCCATCACGTATTCTTCCGTCATTATTCTGCTGGTGTTCTCGCCGGTTCTGTTCCTCAGCGGTCTGGAGGGTCAGTTCTACCGTCCGCTGGGAATCTCCTACATGCTGGCGCTCTCTGCATCGCTGCTGGTGGCGCTCACGCTGGTGCCGGTGCTCTGTTATATCTGGTTCAAGGCCGGAAAGAACAAAAACAATGACGGCGATTCCGTTTCCACCCGCCTGATTAAGCGGCTCTATGCCCCGGTGCTGAACTTCTGCATGTGCCGTGCCGGGTGGGTCTGTGCGGTGCTGATGCTCATCACGGGGGCCTCCCTCTGGCTGGGCAGCACCTTCGGCACGAGTTTCCTGCCGCCGTTCAATGAGGACTGTTACACGGTTTTCATCAACACGGTGCCCGGTACCTCTCTGGAGGAAACAGAGCGTATCTCTCGCAGCGTCATGGCCGAACTCGGTAAGATTGACGGCGTGAAATCCGTCACCCAGCGCACGGGGCGTGCGGAGAATGACGAGCACGCCGAGCCGGTGAGTGCTTCCGAGCTGCTGGTGCGCGTGGATTTGGATTACAATCAGCGCCAACTGCGCGATGAAATCGACAAGGTGATTCACGGCATACCCGGCACCAGCGGAATGATTGGCTTCCCCCTGGCGCACCGTATTTCGGCGGCTCTCTCCAACTCGAACTCCGAGATTGCCATCAATATCTATGGCTCCGAGCTGCCGCAGATTCGCAAGGCGGCGGCGGAAGCTGCCAAAATCCTGGGTGAACTGCCGCAGGTGGCGGATGCCCGCGCCAACCGCGAGGTGCTGGTGGATACGGTGCATGTGGACTACAACCGCGAGGTGCTGGCGGCCTATAACCTGACCGTGCGCGATGCCGCGGAACAGGTCTCCGCTGCGCTGAACGGTGCCAGAGTGGGGGAGGTGATTCGCAACCTCGACCACTGGAACATCATGCTGCGCCTCGATCCGGAACTGCGTATGAGCGAGGACGATATACGCAACCTGCAGCTGGTCGCGCCGGGAGGAAAAACGGTGCGCTTGGCAGAGGCTGCCGATGTGTACCGCGAGGAAGCGCCGAATCTCATCCTGCGTGATAACCGCCGTCGCAAGGCCATGATTTCCTGCAACCCCTCGCCGGATTCCAACCTGGGTGATTTGGCTGAGGCCTGCCGCGAAAAGCTGGACCCTGTCATGAATGCCATGGGCTGTTCGGTGGACTATGCCGGCACCATCAAGAGCCGCGAAGAGGCGGGTAATCTGCTGTATGTGCTGGGCTCTGCCGTGTGTGTACTCATCGTCCTGCTGCTTTCCAGCTCTCTGGGCAGCGTGCGGCGGGCGCTCATCACACTGGTGAACATTCCGCTCTGTCTGGTGGGCGGTATTGTGGCGGTGTTCCTGGCCTCTCCCGATACGGTGAAATCCGTACTGGGGGGCGGAACCTATATCCCGCCCATCCTCTCCGTCAGCTCGCTGGTGGGTTTTGTGACGGTGATAGGCTTTGCCATCCGCTCCGGCCTTATCATGCTGAATCGCTACCGCGTGCTGGAGCAGGAGGGTATGACCCCGGAGGAGGCCATCCGCTCCGGCTCTCTGGAGCGCGTGATTCCCATCATGATGACTTCGCTCACCACCATCCTCGGTCTGTTGCCGCTGGTGTGGGCCAAGGATCAGCCCGGCGGCGAGCTGCTGGCTCCGCTGGCCATTGTGCAGTTCGGCGGTCTGGTGTCTGCCACCATCCTGAACCTGGTGGTCATGCCGGCGGTCTGCAAGCTCTATGCCCGCTGGGTGCCGGCTGAGGAGAAATAACTTTTTTCCCTATATCCCTCAAAAAAAGGCCGCTGCTCACAGGAGCAGCGGCCTTTTGCAGAAAAACGAATAAGCGCTACAAAGAAAATGCTGTTATTTCTGCCCTTCATCAAATAAAGCGAGCAGCCGGACTTGACATCCGGTTTCGCATCAGCGCTTGTGCGTTGCCGCCATGCCGAAACAGGAATGAACCATTCTCGGCATAGCGGGGGATTAACGGCTTATTTTTTGCATCGGCTTGTCGCGCCATAGCTTTAGCGACGGCGGCGACGGGCTGCCAATCCACAGAGAGCCAGCAGGGAAAGCGTGGCCGAGGTCGGCTCGGGAACCGCGGCGACGCCCAGCGAGACATCGCCATTGGCGTTGTACTGCATCACGGCGGTGCCGGTGCTGTTGCCCTCTGCATCCAGCAGTGTGACCTCATAGCCGGAGTAGGAGTCTTCCTTCACTCCGGAGAAGAGCACCACCTCGGAGATGTCTGCATCTCCCAGAGTCAGTGCAATACCGCTGTTGCCGGCGAACACCACATCGTATTCTCCCAAAGCAATCGTGCAATCCGCGTCGGCGAAAATCAGTTCGGCATCGCCGTTCAGCATTATATCACCGGCCATGGTAAAGTCACCCTCCACCAGAATATCACCGCCCGTGGCGTTGATTCCGGCCATTTCGCTACCTGTTTCTGCCACCAGCGTGCCACCGGTCATGTTGACGGTGGCATTGATGGTACCGCTGTTGACCAGCTCGCCATCGGTGATGTTGATGGTCTCTCCGGCGGAACGCAGCGTCATGACTGCAACACTGTTGATAGAGCCGTTGTTCTCAAACACTCCGCCCGAGATGGTCAGACCGCTCACCGTCAGCGTCTTGCCTTCAGCCACAGTAATCTTACCCGTTTCGCTCTGGGTGAGACTGTTGACGGACACATCCTCATTGATGTTGAGCTTACTCTCTCCGCCAATCTTCACGGTGTCGGCAGCCAGCGCACCATTGACGTTAATGGTACCGGTGCCGGTCTGGTCGATATTGTAGGTGGTGTTATTGCTTTCGAACGTTGTCTGGGCCAACGCATAATCGATGGGCAATGCCCCGGTCAATGCGGTGTCATGACCGCCGCCGATATTGATGGTACCGTTACCCGTTTGATTCAGAGAGATAGTGCTATCCTTTGCAAAATTGCTGCCATAGGCAAGGTGAATCAGCCCGTCACCGCTTTGATTGAACACAACTTCATGGCTGTTTTTTGTTTTAGCACTTTCCAATCTGCCGATAACCAATGTGGCCTTATCTGCGCTTTGGTTAAAGGTTGTAGTACCGGAGGAATCCATCCATACCGTGTCACGGAGTGACATTACTCCGGCATTACCTTCCTGCGTAATGGTAGCACCATCCCACAGCCCCATATCGCCATAGACATTCATGATGCCGCCTGTTTGCATCATGGTGACGGAGCCACTGACCATGTCACCGAAAGTAGTCATGCGGTCAGAATTGTCTCCAATGCCCTTTATATCATCTCCGGCATAGCCCAAGGAAAGCTCACCACCACTAATAGTCAGGCTGTTTTTGATATATGACTGCAAGAGAAGGGCGGCAACACCCGTGCTGAAGGTGCCGTTGTTACATCCTGCTGTGTGGGTCGATACTGAACCTCCGTTTACTACCAGATCGTTGGTTATAATTTTTGTTGCTGTAAGACTGCCACCGTTGACGGTAACGCTCTCCGTAGACTCAAGCCCTTTGTAATGAGTGCTACTAAATGCGCCACCCAAGACAATCTTACCATTGCCCTGTACTGTGACGTTGCCCTCAACTTTCAGATTACAGGTGTAAAGTGACCCCGTCCCATCAGGCGTCACCCAGTCCCAATTATCGTCGAAAGCGCCTACATTATCTACATCGCCCGTGGATTCGGATGTGTCGCCGATTACTAAATCACCCGACCATGTATGCGTTGTATCATTATTGTTTGTGCCGACATTAAGATAAGAGTTCCCGCTTTCAACAGGGGTAACAATATCGGCTGATGTCAGCACTGCGCCCATGGTCGGCAGGGCGAGGGCGGACATGACTGCTATACTGAGTAATTTTGGTAAATGTAATTTCATGGTTTTGGAGCTGTTTTAATTTATCGTGTTGGAAACACGTTCCGAACGCATTGTACAGCATTGGCGATGCTGATGCCTTGGTGTGTTGTGCATTCTCAATGGCTGAGGGATTATGAACGATCGGTATATCCGTTACTCGAAATCTAAAAAAGTGAGCTAAAACTCGCATCATTTTAGACATTTGCATTTATTAAGGCTTGCATCAGCATCGCCAATGCTGAATACAAGCTCAAAAACACCTTGCCAATGTCCGTTGTTGAACCGTCGCTATCCGGTTCTATACTGTCGTGCTCGGGGATGATACCCGCATCATGCAAAAAGGCGCATTCGGTGAACGAATGCGCCTTGGGAAATGGTAAGCGGAGCAATTATTTGAAAATCACTTCGTTCACGAAAGAATGAGGTTTCTGCGGGTGGGTGATGCGCACTTCCTTTGCACCGGGGGTGAGCTTGTAGCGCCGCACGTGCTCACCTTCTGTGGTGAGGGTGGCGTTGGTGATATCGCAGCGCACGTTGCCCATGGTGATGAGTTCCGTGGTGTTCTCCGGGACGGGCATGGTGATATCCAGCGGAGCCTTGGCGCAGAAATAGGTGGTGGCGATATCCGCATCGCTGATGCAGCGGGGATCCGTGGCCTGGGCTTCTGCCGTGGTGCCGATGCGGAACAGGGTAATCTTGATGTCCTGCGCCTTGTCGCTCGTGTTGGTCAGGCAGAGAGAGGTGACGCGCTCCTCCGGCAGTTCATCCTTTTTCATGTACAGACGGTTGTTCACGAGCTGTTTCTGCAGTTTGATTTCCTTGCCGGATTCCAGGGTGAGGATGATGTCTGCCCATTGGTTGACGGATGGGTTTTCGACATTGATTTCCAGCCACTCCGGGCGGAGCGGGTGAGGAAGCTCCAGCGAGATGCCTTCTCCCGGGTGGATGGGGAAGAACTCCATGATGCGGTTGATGCCGATGTCGTCCGTATTGCTGTAGGCGGTGAAGTTGCGTCCTGCTACGGTGCTGGAGACATAGGGCGGCAGGGTGCGGTTGACCGCAAAATCACAGATGGAGAGCCAGTTGTTCCGGGCGCGGGTGATGCGGAAGCGCACGTAGCGGGCGCGCAGGGGGGAGTCTGAGCAATCCACGATGGCCATGTTGCCGTGCTGCGGACGCCCGACTGACTGCCACGCTGTGCCGTCATCAGATATTTCAAACTGTATTTCTGCGGGGTAGTCATTGTGCCTGGAGCCGCCCATGATCAGGCTGATATTGTTGATGCTGATGGGGGAACCGTGGTCCAGGCAGTACCACTGACCTTCCTGCTGCCGAGCATTGTTGGACCAGAAGGTGTCCGGCCGGCCGTCCATGATTTTTGCGGCATCGGTAGCGGGGTCGCCGATGGAGGCTGAGAACTTGGGAACCGGGCGGCGCTGCCCGGAGAGGTCTGCGTATACGCGGGCGTTCATGTAGGCAAATGCGGCGTTGAGAACGGGTGTCATGGCGTAGGCTGCTACTTCCACGTCATCTACCTGACGCACGCCCTGCGCTGACCATTCTCCGCGGGTGACGGAGCGCATGTCGTAGAGGGCGTTCACGGTGTCGTAGAAGTAGTGGAAGAGGTACTCGTCCTCTGTGTTGAACGCTGTCATGATGGAGGCGCCGGCCACACCGACCAGTTCGAACTGATCCAGCCAGGGACGTATTTCCTCGCACAGTCCGGCAACGGGGTTGCGGGTGTGCTTGAGCTCGCGCGCGGCGCTGACCATGCGGTCAAACTCCAGCCGGAGCAGCTGGACGTCCTTTCGGTTCGGATTCCCCTCATGAATGCTGTTGATGAAGGAGTTTGCGGTTTCTACGATGTGGGAGGATTCCTCTCTGAAATAGCCGTGCGCGTTGGGCAGCAGGTAGGAGTTGTGAGAGCAGAGCACTTTCATGGCCTCGCTGTGCCGCGGATAGAGTCGGCGCATGCCAGCCTCCCAGGTGGTGACGGACTCAAAGTCCTCGATGTTCCAGGTGTAATTGGCCACGCCGAAAAGACCCACTTTACTGGCTTCTGCATGTTCCATGGGGTTGGCAACAAAGCCGCTCATCTGGTTCTTCATGTCCGTATGCGTATCCAGACCATAGGTGCGGCCCAGGGAAAGGCGGCTGCGCTTGAAGTCGTTGCAGGGCCAGTTCCACCAGATGAATGTGGGGCGTTGGACGTGTTGGTTGACCCAGCGCTGTCCCTCCAGGGTGATATCGTGGACAACGGTGTTTCCCGTCCACATGACGGGGATGCTCTTGTCCAGCCCGGAACCAAGTGTTTGCAGGAAGTTCTCATTGGCCCAGCTGCGGTTATAGCCGGTGGGACACATGATGAGGGTCTGGTTCACATCCGGGTGTTTGCGGATGAAATTCTCCAGAATATAGTTGGTGAGCTGGACCTGACGCTCAGCCTTGCCGATTTCGCCGCTGGAGTCATCCACCAGCACGCCGAAGTCGCGCACGCCCAAATCGTACATCTGGCGGAGTTTGTCGCAGAGGGCATCCAGCTGATTCTTGCCGCCGTTATCGTTCCAATTGACGGTGTTGGCGGGGTGAATGGCCCAGACGAAGCGCACGTGGTGGCGGCGGGCGTAGCGCGCCAGTTCGGCCAGCTCAGCCGCTTTTTCGGCGGGGTAGGGGCGGTAGCAGCCGCTGCCGTGGTGGTAGGGGTCATCCTTGGGGGCGTAGATGTAGGTGTTGAGCTTGTTTCGCCCCATGAAGCGGAAGATGGAGCAGCGGGATTCAAAGCTCCAGGGGGCTCCGTAATAGCCCTCCACCACGCCGCGCCAGGGCAAATCCGGCCAGTCAACGATGATGCCCATGGGCAGCTTGCCCAAGCGTGTGACTTCCCGCAGGCTCTTATCGGCAAAGACATCGTTGTGTGCCAGGGTGGCGTCCTGCACGTTGTAGAGCATCTGGATGATGGTTTGGCGGGCATAGTATGCACCGGCTTCATCATTGGCGTAGATGGTCAGTTTGCCCGGGGTGATGTCGATGGCGTAGCCGTCCGGCACATTGGGGAGGCGTTTCCACATGGGGCTTGTGTCCCCGGTGCTGCGCATGATGACCCGTACTTCTTTTACCTCTGTGGTAACGGAACGGGCACCGTTGTGCTGTGGGGTGGGATAGATGACAACGGCATCTGCGGTCTGGAAGGCGGCAGACACCAGCGCAAGCGCTGAACAGAAAAGACTTCCCAACAGGGATGTGGAGCGAAGTTTCATATATGGTTCGGTCTGTAAGAGAGAGCAGAGAACAGGGGGTCTCCTTAGTCCCGCATTATACTGGACTCGCGGCGGCAAGGCAAGTCGGAAAGTCTCTGTTCTGTCTGAAAATCAGTCTTGGGATTTCTTCAGCGCTTCCAGCAGCTTGGCACGGCCTGCCGGGAGGTGCTGGAAGTGGCGCTGCATGCAATGGTGGGCAGTCTGTTCCGGGCTGTAGATGCCGTGCAGGGTGGCAAGCCGTTTTTCAAAATGGTGCAGGATGGCAACGCTTGGCCGGTGCTCTGCCACGTAATCAAAAGCCCCGGAGATGAGCGTGTGCCAGGACGGGTCGCCGGATTCGTTTTCTACGGTGGCGAGCATCAGGCGTGCCATATAGCTGCAGAGGCGGAGGCGGGTGAGGTTGCTGCGCAGCGCCAGCCGGGGGCTCATCAATTCGGCGGAGCAGAGGCTGTGCAAATCGCTTCCTCTCGGCGCCGGGCGGTACACGAGCTCGCATTCGTGAAACAAATCCAGGCGGCCGCTCAGCTCGCTGCCCGGTTTGCGGGCAGTACGGGCAGCGGTGCGGAGGATTCCCCGCTGCGCGGTGCACCAGCACACAATGACTCCGTTTTCTCCCAAGGGATGGAGCTGCAGGATGGTGCCGATGTCCTTTTCCATTTATCGGTTTCCCGTCAGATACTTTTCCTCCAGCCCGGAGGCCTGAATGGCGCGCAGGTAGGGCAGGGTGGCGTTTCCCTTGGCGTAGATGGTATCGGCCGCCTGTATGTCCTGCCGTGCCTGATTACGGTTGCCGCGGCTGATATGGAGGGCTGCCTGGCTGTAATAGTATAGCGGGGTATCAGAGAGCGGCGTCAGGTGGCTGACGAGTTTTCCGGCTTCTTTCCGTTCTCCCAGCATGAGGTGGCAGAGGAACATGCGGAAGGTGAGGATATCCACCAGGGGCTGAGAGACGGGGTCGGGCAGGGAATCAATGATGGAGCGAAGCCCCTCGATGCACTGCCGGTATTCGCCTTTGGCCATGTGGAGGTTGGCGATGTTCATGACGGTTGTTTCGTCATGGGGTAATTCCTTTTGCGCCTTGGTGAGTTCCTGCTCTGCTTCCTCCAGTTTTTTCTGGGCGATGAGGCAGACGGCCCGGAGATTCCAGACATGGGGGTTTTTGTTGTATATCAGCTCGCATTCCTCCAGATGGGTATAGCAGATGACCCAGTCGCCGGTGGCGTAGGCGATTTTGGCCTGACGAAAGAGCTCGATGTATGCTGCCCGTGCTTCCTTGGGCAGGTTGGAAAAATCTGCCAGCCATTTGGCAACCGGAGTCGTTTGCTGCTGCTGGGCAGCAAGGGGCAAAGAAAGGGTGAACAGACCCAATAATCCCGTCAGTAGAAATCTCATGCCTGATATTGCGTCAGAATGGTTTGTGTGATGGCTGAGGAGGTGAGTCGGTGTTTTTCCCGAAGCTGGGAATCCTTGCCGTGCTCGATGAATTCATTCGGCCATCCGATGCGCAGAACGGGTGTGCGGAGCCCATGCTCATTGAGCAGCTCCATGACGGCGGAGCCGAAGCCGCCGACGATGGTGTGGTCCTCCATCGTGACGAGCAGTCGGCATGTGCCGGCCACTTGCAGCAGGAGCGCCTCGTCCAGCGGGCAGATGAACCGCGCATTGATATGGCCGCAGGAGATACCCCGGGATTGAAGCTGTTCCCGAACTTTCCGGGCTGTGGCATTCATGTTCCCGAGCGCCAGAAGGACGATATCCCCGCCTTCGGCCAGAACTTCTGCCTTGCCAATGGGAAGTTGTCTGGGGGCCTCCGGCATACGGACGCCCTCTGCCGCGCCTCTCGGGTAGCGAATGGCGCTGGGGCAGGAGTTGATGCCGTTCATGGTGCTGAGCATGTCTGCCAGCTCGGCCTCATCCTTGGGCTGCATCATGATGAGATTGGGGATGGCTCGCATCATGGCAATGTCGTATAAGCCATGGTGCGTGGGCCCATCGTCCGGGGAAAGCCCCGCTCTATCCATGCAGAAACGCACAGGCAGATTCTGCAATGCTGCATCGTGCTGAATCATATCGATGCAGCGCTGCATGAACGTGGAGTATACGGCCAGATAGGGTTTGAATCCCTGTGTGGCCAGACCGCAGGCAAAGAGCGAGGCGTGCTCCTCTGCAATCCCGACATCGAAGAAGCGTTTGGGGAACTGAGCCCGGAAAATATCCAGTTTTGTACCGGAGGGCATGGCGGCGGTGATGGCGGTGATGGCCGGGTCGTCTGCCGCCATGGCGGTCAGCGCTTTGCCGAATGCTTCGGAGTAGGTGATGACGCCTCCGGGGCTGGTGCTGCCGTCATCCACGTTGTATTGTCCGATGCCGTGGAATTTGGTCGGATTGCAGCTGGCCGGTTCATAGCCGCGTCCCTTTTCTGTGATGACGTGGATGATGGAGGGCGAGGTGTTGCGCGCGGCGATGCGCAGCAGTTTTTCCAGTCGAGCCGTGTCGTGCCCATTCACCGGTCCATAGTAGGAGAGCCCCAGCTCCTGGAAAAAGCTCAGCGGGGTGATGAGTCCGTGGGCGGCGCGCACCAGTTTCGAGACTTGTTTGCTGGCATTTTGTCCGGCAATGCTCTCAATAATCTGCTTGGTCCGGCTGCGCAGCCAGGCATAGGTATCGGTCTCCTGCAGGTGGGCAAAGTAGTTGGAAAGAGCCCCCACATTCTTGTCGATGCTCCACTCATTGTCATTGAGAATGAGGGTGAACTTGCGGGTGGTGGTCGAGATGCTGTTGAGCCCCTCCAGAGTGGTGCCGCAGGTGAATGCTCCATCGCCCACTACCGCTACAACGTGGTAGTCATCATCGGCTAAATCACGGGCTGCGGCCATGCCGAGCGCGGCAGAGAGCGCCGTTCCGGCGTGACCGGCTCCGTATGCATCATGCTCCGATTCGCTCCGTTTGCAGAAGCCGGAAATACCCTGAAACTGTCGGAGTGTTCCGAATTTCTCCTGACGCCCGGTCAGAAGTTTGTGGACATAGCACTGGTGTGATACATCGAAGAGAATCTTGTCCCTCGGGGTGGAAAAGACGCGGTGCAGGGCGATGCTGAGCTCAACGATTCCCAGATTCGGCGCCAGGTGTCCGCCGGTTTTCGCCAGCGTGGTGATGAGAAGCTGCCGGATATCACTTGCCAGTTGGGGCAGTTGCTCGGCAGACAGCGCTTTTACGTCGTCCGGGGATTGTATCTGACAGAGTACGGGGTACGGCTCAGATGAGGGAGAAGTCGTCATTATTCCGGAGGGAAGAGGTGGATGGCGTCTGGGATTCAGATTCGGAATTTTCCAGTTGTTGAATGCGAAGTTCTGCTTCTTTCAGGATGCTACGGCTGTCGCGGATGAGTTTTAAGCCTTCCTCCGTGAGGGTTATCATCTCTTCCAACCCGGTTTCCGGATGATCCATGCGAGAGACAATCTCTTCGAGCCGCGCCGTGGCTTGCTCAAAGCTGAGAGGATTTTTTTTGCTGCGTACTGCCATGGTCGGAAGGAGGGAAAAGAGGAGGTTATTTGACTGCGTCCCGGCTGTAATACACCATTTCTGCGCCCAGCAGGAACTTTCTGTGGGGGAACTGGCCCTGAGACGAAACCAGACTGGCGAGCGGTCGGGCATTCTTCTGACGGTCGCCGTGATTGTTGAACAACTCTGCCAGAGCCAGATTGTGTTTGGGCACGATTTGCAGGATTTTGCCTTCCAGCGCCAGCGGTGCAAATTCGCCTGCGTTGCTGATGACGCCGCCTATTCCTCCTCTCTGCATGGAGTGGGAAGAGGGGGTAATCAGGAAGCCCTGAACGCCCAGGCCAGCGCGCTTGAATACGGGTTCCAGGTCATCGGTATAACTGCTGACCCGGGTGGGCAACCACAGTGCCTTGCGGTCTGCATACCAGGCAACGGCCCACGGCTGGTCTGTCACAATGATGTCCCGGGGATTGGTGATGTCGTGCAATTCTCCGTTGAGCTTGTTCGGATAATAGGGCGGGAACTGGGGAATGCCCCGGGCACTGGTGATAACACCAATTTGCAGCTCGCGGGGAAATTCAAACAGGAACTTGCCGGATGATATCAGGAATATGGCGGCTATGGCCAGACTTCTGATAGTTACGAAGTTCTCTCCGATTTGAAGTCTTGCCAGGAAAATGAATACCAGAGAAATGCCATAGGCTGCGAAGAATGGGGTGAAAATGACAGAAATCTGGCACACGCCCATGACGGAAGTCTCTCCGAACAGCGCCATGCCGGCACAGGAGCAGAGCCAGCAGCTGAATATGAGCCATTTAAGACCGTTTGTAACCGGATTGCGGTAGCGGTTGAACAGAGAAAGCAGGAAGAAGGGCGTGACGATGATGGAGCCCATGTGCGCATAGATGGTGCTGCTCTGGGAGAATGTGGCTCCCAGCAGACGCAGGAAGAAATTAGTGCTGTCCACGTTGAAGCCGAACTCATCGGTAGAGCGCATCATGCGCCCCATGTCACCAACGCCGAAGCCACCATAGAACGCCTGCTGGAAAGCAGTGCCTATGCCGCCGCCGGGGGACAGCAGAATAGAGCAGGGAATCAGGACAAGGATTATTCCCATTGCAACGCCTACAATGGCGTATAAGCCCTTGGGCCGGAAGTACAGCGCGGTGAATACGATGAGTCCCAGCATACACCATGCGCTGATTCGGCTCGTGTGGCACATGATAACGGCCAGAACAAAGGCAAGGATGTTGTAGATGAAAACCTGCCTGTCCTTATTGTGCATATCGGCACGAATGGCAGCATATACGCATGCGGCAATACCGATGAACAGGCACATCAACATCGGTTGCGCCAGCCCGCTGACGGCAAAATCCAGCAGCAGCTGGCTGAATCCCATGAGAAGAACAACGGTCGCGGCAAGAACTTCATCAAACAACTTTCGCAGAAGAATGTAACTGAGAACCAGCGCCAGCATGAAGAACACGGTGCTGACGGAGGCGATGACCCGGTCGCCGTCATAGACCATCTCCTGATCCGGAACCATGCGTTTTTCGTTAAAGTGATGATACCCCGTCGCGCGGATGGCTGCGGACAGAATCATCGGGTGTATGGGGCCGTATGCTGTAGCCTGATAGTCGTTGAAATCGAGCCCTGTTTCAGATTCCTGACTTCTGACCCGGACGTCATACGGGGCCAGATTTTTGGTCGTCATTCCTTCGCCTCGGGCCATCTGTCGGGCAATCTGAGCCTGATCCATGGCCTCGGGCCTGTCCAGTCCGCGGAACGTGAAAAAGAGCTGGGTGAAGCAGAGCAGGGAAAGCGCTACCCCCAGCAGCAACCGAATCACCAGGAATACGTTGGTTCGTGAGACGATGGAATTGTCGTTGTTGTCCATAATTGATTGTCAGAGATATTGTTGAAAGTCCTGAGGCGCTTCGGCCATTTTACGCTGGAGAGTGCGGCGGTTGATTCCCAGAATTTCCGCAGCCGCAGAGCGGTTGCCCCCAGTGCGCTTGAGTGCGAGGAGGATGACCTGCCGCTCCACGTATTGTAAATTAAGAGAGGGCAGGCTTTCAAGCTCAAAGTACGTTATCGACTGAGGATTTTGCGTGATTGGCGCAATTTTGGGCTGATTTGCCAGATATTCGGGCAAGTCGGCAAGGGTGATTTCTACGCCGTTGCTCATGACAACGCCGTGTTCAACGGCGGTTCGGAGCTGCCGGACATTGCCCGGCCAGTTGAAATCTCGCATCCGCTCCAGAGCCTCTCGGGTGAATGTCATCGTTCCCCGGTTATTTTCTGCGCTCAGTTCGCGGAGAAAGGCATTGGCCATGAGGATGATGTCACCATGACGCTCGCGGAGAGGGGGCAGCGTCAGCGTGACTACATTGAGCCGCTGGAACAAATCCTGCCGGAAACTCCCGGCTTCGATCATGGAGGCCAGATTTCTGTTGGTGGCGGCAATCACGCGCACATCCACGTGAATCGGCGTGTTGCTGCCCACGCGCTCAATGCTGCGTTCTGCCAGTACCCGCAGGAGTTTCACCTGTGTGGTGGCATCCATTTCGCCGATTTCATCCAGGAAGAGAGTGCCTCCGTTTGCTTCTTCAAAGCGTCCGATACGGCGTTGGGTGGCGCCGGTGAAAGCCCCCTTTTCATGGCCGAATAATTCGCTTTCCATGAGTTGGGGAGAGAGCGCGGCACAGTTGACAGCCACGAACTTGCCGGCCTGTCTGGGAGAAAGGTTGTGGAGGGCCCTCGCCACCAGCTCCTTGCCCGTGCCGGTTTCACCCTCGATGAGCACGGATGCATTGCTGGGGGCAACGCGGCGGATGCGGTTGAAGATATCCTGCATCTGCGGACTGTCGCCCAGCATGCGGTCCAACCCGGAGTTGGGCTCCAGCCTGTCCGACAGACGGCGGTTTTCCGATTCCAGACTGCGAACCTGCGTGGCGCGGCGGAGCAACAGTTCCACCTCATCCAGATTCAGCGGTTTGGTCAGGAAATAGTATGCCCCGTGCTTTTTTGCCTCAGCTGCCGTGCCCGGGCTGCCGTAGGCGGTCATCATGATGCAGAGCGGCGGATTTGATTGACTGCGCGCAACGTCAATCAAATCCATACCGCTTTCACCGCCCAGTCTCAAATCCGTGAGCAGGATATCCACCGGCTCACTTTCCATGATGGCCCGTGCGGCTTTACCGTTGGCTGCGGCAAAGACCTCGTAGCTGTCCTCCAGCGCGGCGCTGAGCACAGTACGCGTGGATTTTTCATCATCCACTATCAGCAGAACGGGCTTCATGGTGGTGGGTGAGAGAAGGGTCAGATAATCCAGAGCCCGGCCGTCTCCTCAAAACCGAACATGATGTTGAAAGCATGCACGCCCTGACCGCCGGCGCCCTTGATGACATTATCCTCCGCACTCATCAGCACAACACGCTTGGTGCGCTCATCAATAGCCCAGCCGATGTCCACAAAGTTGGTGCGGGTCACATTCTTCGTATCTGCCGGTTTATTCGGCCCCATGAGCCGCACGAAGGGGGCATCGGAATAGGCCACTTCCATGCATGCGGTGATTTGTTCTGCGGTAGTGCCGGGAGCGAGCTTTGCCACCGTCGTGGTCACGATACCCGTGTTGACCGGCATCAGATGCGGGGTAAACGTGATGGTGACACCCGTTCCGGCCGCGAGGGAAAGCTCCTGCTCGATTTCCGAGAGATGGCGGTGGCGCGGCACACCGTAGGCCCGCATGCTCTCGTTGCATTCGCAGTACAGCAGCGTGACATCTGCCTTGCGCCCGGCGCCGGAGACCCCGCTGCCGCTGTTCACCACGATATCCTCCGGCAGTACCAGCCCGGCGCGCAGCAGCGGCACCAGCGGCAGGATGATACTGGTGGGATAGCACCCGGGAGACCCGACGATGCGGGCTTTCTCAATCTCTGCCCTGTGCCATTCAGGCATACCGTAGGGGGCCTCCTGCATCAGCTCCGCATCCGGATGCGGCTTGCCGTAAAAATCCTCGTAAACCGCCGGGTCATTCAGGCGGAAGTCGGCCGACAAATCCACCACGCGTATGCCCGCCTCCACGAGCCCGCGCCCGTACGAGGCAGAAACCCCGTGAGGCAGGGCAAGGAAAGCCGCCTCGGCCCCCGTGGCGGCAATGGCCGCCACATCTGAATCCGTGAAAAGAAGATCCGCTCCGGGAACATTCCGAAAACGGGGGAACACATCGCTGAGCGGCTTGCCTGCGTATTGACGGGAGGTGGCACATACCAGTTCAACTCCGGGATGGCGCAACAGAATGCGCAGAAGCTCCTGTCCGGTGTACCCGCTGGCACCCACAACTGCTGTTTTGACCTTTTTCATGGCAAAAAAGAGTCTACCATGAAAAAAATGTGTTGACAATCACAAAATTTATCTGTATACTGCGCCCGTCGCCGCTCTGCGGGGGCAAATCAAACGGGCAGTAGCGCAGTCTGGTAGCGCACTTGCATGGGGTGCAAGGGGTCGTGGGTTCGAATCCCGCTTGCCCGATAAAACAAAAAACGCTCAGTAACGGAAATAGCCGCTGCTGAGCGTTTTGCTTTTGCCACAAAAAGCGGGAATTCGAACACACGCCCCCGCCGCAAAGGGGGAGTGGGCTGCGAGTGCCGGTGGCACGAGCAGACCCTGCGCCGCCGGGATACCTCCCGGCGGGAAGCCCGACAGGGCCGCAGGGGGCGGGTAGAATCCCGCTTGCCCGATAAAACAAAAAACGCTCAGTAACGGAAATAGCCGCTGCTGAGCGTTTTGCCTTTGCAGAAAATATTGGTGACAAATACACAAAAAAATCTGTACAGCAGAACAGAAGTACTCTATACTTTCACTATCGGATAGGGCATCCGACC
>JAFUQZ010000045.1 GCA_017472085.1 Akkermansia sp.
ATGGCAACCCTGGAGTCGCTGGTTTGACCACAGGGAATACCTGGCAGACCGCGTGCGCGGGTTCTGCACCCGCTGGGGCGGACGGGATTTGCTCAACATGAGCTACTACGCCCGCGTGAAACGTGCCGGCATCTCCACCGCGCCACCCGCCGAGGCCCGGCTCATGTACGAACCGCAAATCCACGGACTCTCCCCGAACGCAATAATTATCAGCAAGTAATCCCCGAATGAGGCAGACGCACCCGGGCGCGACGATACTCATCACCGTATTCGGCACTCCCATGCCGAACACAGCAAGTTTTCGAAAATGAAGGAAAGGTATTGCTGCTTAGCACGGTGGCAGCAGCTCTCGCAGCACGGCGAGGCATTTTTCATTTTCCGACTCATTGCCGATGGTGATGCGGATGTATTCCGGCAGACCGTAGCCACCCATGGGGCGGGTGATGACCCCGCGAGCCAGAGCATCGGCATATACCCTGGCGCCGTTGCCTACACGCACCAGAATGAAATTGGTGTGGCAGGGCACATATTCCACTCCCAAGGCATCAAAGGCGGCATAATACCGCGAGCGTCCCGCATTCACCATCTCCACGGAGCGTCGCAGGTGCTCGGTATCGTCCAGCGCGGCCAGCGCCCCCACCTGGGCAATCAGGTTCACATTGAACGGAGAGCGTGCCTTGTTTATCAGCCCGGCAATTTCCGCGGATGTAATCGCATAACCCACCCGGACACCGGCCAGGCCGTAGGCCTTGGAGAAAGTACGCAGCACAGCCACATTTCTGCCGGCACGGACATATTTGGCCGTATCGACCTGCTCTGCCGCAAACTCCATATAGGCCTCGTCAAACACCACCGTCACATGCTCCGGCACAGCAGCCATGAAAGCATCCACTTCTTCCTGCCCCACCATGGTCCCCACGGGGTTGGTCGGGTTGGTGATGAATACCAGTCGAGTCTGAGGCGTGATGGCATGCAGCATCCCCTGCAAATCATGCGTCCAGTCCGGCTTGTTGGGTACAGCGACATACTCCGCACCGAACAACTTCGCCACAATGGAATACATGGCAAAGGAATACTCTGCCGCCACCACTTCTGTGCCGGGTTTCAGGAACGCATGCCCCAGCAGCTCTATCAGCTCGCTGCTGCCGTTGCCCACAGCCGTCTGTTCAAAGCTGACGCCATAGTCCGCCGCCAGACGGGAACGCAGCGAAAACGACGCGCCGTCCGGGTAGATATGCACCCCGGCCACGGCTTTCTGCATGGCCTCCTGGGCACGGGGGGAGGGGCCCAGAGAATTCTCGTTGGAGGCCAGTTTCACGATATCTTCGGGAGCCATTCCCAGCTCACGAGCGGTTTCCTCTATGGGCTTGCCGGGCTTGTAAGCTACCAGCTCCCACACATTCTGATTGGCGTACGCTAAAATGCTCATATCTGCTATCCGTCAGCATATACCCGTCATTTTGAAAAAACAAGTCTTGATTCCGGCATGTCTGAAGGGTAGAATGAAAACATGAAGGTAAGCCGCAAGTCCTGCTTCTGTCTGCTCATTTCATTAGTTGTCACCGCCGCCCTGGTCGTGATGCTGGGTTATCGCTTTCTGCAACAGGATACGGCGGAATTCCCGCTGCCGATTCCGCATGCTGAAGGCACGGCGCTCTCCGGCGCGGAAGCCGAAGCCGACTTTCACTTCTCCTACCGTTGGAATCTGCGGGATTGTCCTGCCGATACCGAAATTCTGGGCGCTATTGAGCCTGCCGTTACCGACCTGGTGATGGGTGATGCCATCTGGGGGATTGACCTGACGGCAAAAGAGGGAAAAATCATCATCAAAGCCGACGCTCCCGTGCTGAAGTCCTCCTCTCCTTTCTGCAAAATCCGAGCCCGCTACTGTATCACGGAAAAGCCGATGATTCAGCTGCGCATGCCCAACACCCGACTGCACCCGCAGAGACACTTTATTCTGGCATGTGAGCTGACGGCGGACTACGGCTTCGGATTCAGCCGTCAGACCTATTATCTGCAGGAGATGGTGGTAGACCTGATTGATGGTGCTGCCGACTTGCAGAGGCCGACCATCCCGGCCTCGCTGAGCAAACTTCCCCGCCACCACATCCTGCGCGGAGCCCCCACCGGTCTGCCGGAACGCTTCTGCGGCACGCCCACGGAAAAGGAACTGCTGCGCTATCTCTTCTACCTGGCTATGGTGGAGGATTCCGGCACCGCTGCGGCACTGTTGCCGGGATTGAAGCGGCGCGGACAGAACCTGGTTGACGCCATGGCTGACGGCTCTCTGCCATGGCCGGAATGCTGGGGAAGCGGCAGGGATACGGCACTTGAGCTCTCCCGGCGCGTTCGCCCGCTCCTGCAACACATGCAGGAAAACAACTGTTACAACTCCGCAGAGCTCGCAGAATTCGTCAACAGCCCGGTCTTCTCCCGCATCTTCGGGCCGCCGACGCAATGAGTTAACCTGTTTCTCCCTTTTCATCAGATAGTTCCTTTTCCAACCGGCCGCTACGGCCGGTTTCTTTTTTGAATTCCCGATTCCGACGTGGCAAATGCTCTGCCCCCTGATATCAGCGTTCTCACCATCATTACGCCTCCGAGCCCCCCCCTGCCAACGCCCCTTTCTTCTCCCCCTCCGCACCCCTTTTTCTGCATATTTTAGTTTCTAAATAATAAACATTTCCTGATTTCCAAGTTATACTTATTATTCTTAAACTATATTTATCAATTTTTCTTAAATATCTTCTTGACAAAGGGAGGAAAAGATAGTTAAATTTCGGCGAGACAGGGAGAAAGAAGAAACGAGAATGACGCCTGAACCAAAATACCGCCAGATGGAACTGAATCCGCGCACAGCAGACGGGGAACAGCACAGTCCCGAGCAGGTGCGGCTGCAAATGGAAAAGGCACGTCAGCAAGCCGAATTCTTTGAAGCACAGCGCGCCCAGTGGGAAGCCCAGCGACAGGCACTGGAACAGAGCAACGAGCAGAAAGCCCTGTTCAACGAAGGTCTGAACGATGTCGGCATGAAGCTGCACTACGCCGTGCAGCGCATGGATCATGAACTGGACTCCATGAAACGCGAATACGAAGAGGTATCGCGTGTATGCGACCACCTGAAGCGACATCTGAAGATTTTATCCTCCATGCAGCCGGAGCAATGGAGCACTGAGGGCTTCTCCGCCCGACTCCACGAAGCGCTGCCCAAACTGGAGCGGGCTGAGAGCGATTTTAACGAGATCTACGCCTCAGCCGGCCATTACAAACACACAGACATCTTCACCCGGAAGCCCGGCGAAGAAGAAAAGAAAGGCTTAAACTGGAAGGGCATTCGCGATGAATTATTGCGAGGGCTGGCATTCCATTTTCCTCTTTTCCTCCTGCTTCTCATCAGCTGGGCCGTTTATCATTTCCTGCTTTCCTGAAAGCACCCGTAATAACCTCTCTCCCCCACGTATCACCCCATGTCCAGAAACGAATCCATCCGCCGTCTCAAGATGCAGGATCTGGAACGCAGCGCGCGCCGCAACAGCTATACCGATGACCCTCAAGCCTGGCGAGACACAGCCTGGCAGGCATCCGACTATATGCTGGAGCAGCCGCGCCGCGGACGCAACACCCTGGGCCCGCAGGAGGATGTGATGGAGGAGCGCCGCGTGCGGCGTCAACGCGTTGTCGGCACGGAAGCAGTAGCAAACTCGCGGCGCAACAGTCTGGGGGAAAGCTTTTGTGTACTTTTCCTGCTGGTTGTCTCCGTAGTGGCCGTATACTGGTTCTGCATGCAGCAACTCACCCGTTAATCCGGCGCAGTCTTTCCGTGGACAGAAAGCCACCCGGCAAACGAAGAAGCAGAACATGCTTTTTGCTTGCGTGCGCGGGGGCGGGCATGCTACCATGAGCGGCGCAATGGGTACTTTCTGCATTCTGGATGGAATGGCGCTGATATACCGCGCTTTCTACGCGTTCATCAATAATCCGATGCGCACCGCGGCCGGGTTGAACACCTCGGCCATGTTCGGCTTCATCAACACCGTGGTGCATATCATTGAGAAAGAACAGCCTACCCACATCGTTGCCTGTCTGGACCCCTCCGGCCCCACGTTCCGCCATGAGCGTTTTGCGGAATACAAAGCCAACCGCCAGGCCATGCCGCAGGAACTGCGCGACTCCATTCCCTGGATTGCGGATATTCTGGCAGCCATGCGCATCACCACCGTCCGACTGCCCGGGTATGAGGCAGATGATGTCATCGGCACGTTCACCCGCCTGGCAGATGAACGGGGCGACATGACCTCGTACATGGTATCCAAGGATAAAGACCTGGGCCAGCTCTTCTCTGCCACCTGCTCCATGCTGCGCCCGGGCAAGAAAGGCAGCGAGTTCGAGCATGTCACCCAAGAGGCGTTCCTGGAAGAATGGGGCATCTCCACCCCCTCACAGATTATTGATATACTGGCACTCATGGGAGACGCCTCCGACAACATCCCCGGTGTGCCGGGTGTGGGAGCCAAAACCGCGCAAAAGCTCATTCAGCAGTTCGGCAGTGTAGAGGAACTGCTCACCCGCACCGCCGAAATCAAAGGCAAAATGCGTGAGAAAATCGAAACTAATGCCGACAATGCACGCCTCTCCTACGAACTGGCCACCATTCGCCGCGATGTCCCGCTCCCGGTGAGCATTGACGACTGCGAGCGTAAGGATTTTGACACCGAAGCCCTGCGCGACATCCTCCACAAGCTGGAGTTTCGCACCCTTGCCGACCGGCTCTGCGGCAAAGAAGAAAAACCTGCGCAGGAGGCCGATTTCGGCGAACTTTTTGCGGCCGCCGCTCCGCAGCAGGCAGAAAGCACTCCGGCCGAACCCACCCAGATGGATTTGTTTGCCGCACCGCAGCTGGCAGACATCCGTAGCACGCCGCACTGCTATCAGCTCCTTACCACGGAGGAGCAGCGCCGGGAACTGGCAGCCCGGCTGGAAACGGCCACCCGCTGGGCGTTCGATACGGAAACCACAGGGCTCGACCCATTGCAGGACAGATTGCTGGGCGTTTCGTTCTGTATCACCCCGCATGAGGCATACTACGTGCCCGTGAACGATGAGTCTGCCATGACCCCCTTCCGCACCGCTTTTGCCGGCAGCGCCGAAAAAGTGGGGCTGAACCTCAAGTTTGATTTGCAGGTGATGCGAGCTGCGGGCGTGGCGGTGGCCGGCCCGTTCTTTGATGCCATGCTGGCTCACAGCGCCCTCTGCCCGGAGCTGCGGCATAATATGGACGACATGGCCGAAGCGCTGTTGCACTACCGCACGGTGCGGCTGGAAGACATCGCCGGCAAGGGCAAGGAGCTTGACACCGCTGCCGTACCGCAGGAAATCATGGCCGACTATGCCGCAGAGGATGCCGATATCACGCTTCAGCTGGCAGATGTGCTCCGGGTGCAGTTGGAGGAGGCGGGACAGGACAGACTGATGCGCGAGATTGAGTTCCCGCTCGTACCGGTGCTGGCAGATGTGGAAGCAGAGGGCATGCGGGTGGAGCCGGAGCAGCTGTTGACCGCATCCGAAGCGCTGGGACAACAGATTGACGCCCTCAGAGAAGCCATCGATGCAGAAATAGGACGCCCCATCAACCTCAATTCTCCGCGGCAGTTGGGTGAACTGCTCTTTGGCGAGATGAAACTGCTGGCAAAGCCTAAAAAGACCCGCACCGGGCAGTACGTGACCGATGAGGAGACCCTCCGCAAACTCGTGCCGATTTCTCCGCTGGTGGGCCGCATTCTGGAATACCGCGAACTGACCAAACTGAAGGGCACCTACCTGGACGCCCTGCCCCGATATATATCCCCCGTGGATGGCCGCATCCACTCCACCCTGCAGCAGATGGTCACCGCCACCGGGCGTCTGGCCTCCCAGAACCCCAACCTGCAGAACATCCCCGTGCGCTCCGAAGCAGGCAAGCTCATCCGCCGGGCCTTTGTCGCCGGAGATGCGCACCACTCCATCCTCTCCGCGGACTACTCTCAGGTAGAGCTCCGACTCATGGCCGCCCTCTCCGGCGACCCCGCCATGGTAGCAGCCTTCCGCAACGGACGAGACATCCATGCCGAAACCGCCGCCCGCATCTACGGCGTGCCGCGCGAGGACGTCACCGCCGATATGCGCCGCGCAGCCAAAACCGTGAACTTCGGCATCATCTACGGCATATCTGCTTTCGGACTATCCCAGCGGCTTGACTGTCCGCGCGGTACGGCAGCCGCCCTGATAGAAAGCTATTTCAAGCAATTCCCGCTGGTTAAGGAATGCATGGACAGACTCATTGCCGAATCCCGGGAACGCGGTTATGCCGAAACCCTCTGCGGCCGCCGCCGCCGGCTGCCGGATATCAACAGCGCCAACTTCAACCTCCGCGCCGCAGCAGAGCGCACCGCCATCAACACCCCCATTCAGGGCTCTGCGGCAGATATGATTAAAATCGCCATGATTCGTGTGGCAGAGTTGCTGCGAGGCAAACGCAGCCGCCTCATCATGCAGATTCACGACGAACTGCTCATTGACCTGCATGAGGATGAACACGACCTCATCCCGCAGATTTGCGCCGCCATGCAGCAGGCCCTCCCCCTGCCCAACGGCGTGCCGCTGGTGGTGGAGGCCAATACTGCACCCAACTGGCTGGAAGCCCACTAAACAGGCCACCGGAACAGACAAATCGCAAATACAACTCACTCCCATGCGGTGGAGGAGCGGGAGGCCAACCGGGCATCCAGCCCCAGCAGTTCCTCCACATTGCTGCCGCAGAGCATTAGCTGACGGGCAATTTCCTCCACCTGGTGTTCTTCCTCCACCTGCTCTTTCACATAGTCGAACAGCAGCACCTGCATGGCATAATCCTTTTCGCGCATACACAGCTCCAGCAGGTCATGTATGGCGGAGGTAATGCGCTGCTCGTGCTCCAGAGCCAGCGTGAAGAGATCCTGCGGGCGCTCCCACTTGTACTCCGGGTGGTTCACGCTCGGAATCTGCACCGGCGCATTCCGCAACTCCAGATGCGAGATGAGTCGCAGGGCGTGACCGCATTCCTCCCGATACTGCTCGCGCATCCAGTGCGACATGCCGGGCAGGCCGTAGGCATGCAGGTTCACGGAAAAGGCCAGGTACAGGAACCCGGCTTCGAATTCTGCCTTGATTTGCCGATTGACAGCTTCGATAATATAGGGATTCATAGCAGGACGCATTTTACCGCATTATTCGGCTTCCCGCCATCACCGTTAGCCCGAATCGGAAAAAAGATAGACCTTATGGCAGGAGGAATACACTAACGCCTTGCGTCTGCGGGGGGAAGTATGATATGATATCCGCATGAAAACACTGCGACTGTTTTTCGTTTCCCTGCTGGCGACAGCGGGACTCTGTTCGGCTCAGTTGCCCGCCGGCATCATCGGCGATGACACCCGCGGAACGGCTATCGGTTCCATTCTGTGCGGGCAACAGGCAGCATCACCGGAAATGAAGCTCACCGGTTCTGCCTCCGTGGCCTCCTACAAAGCAGGGAAACCATTCTATCTGATGGTTCGGGGTGAAGCAACACCGACCTGGCACGCCTATTTCCGCAACCCGGGCACCGCGGGGACCTCCATGACGGTAGAAATGCATGCACCCGCCGGATTTGAGCTGGAGGGGCCGTTCTGGTCTGCACCGGAGCGATACGAAAGTTCCAACGGCTACGTAGCATACATCTATGAAAAACCGATTATTGTCTGGAAAGTAAGCCCGAAGGCGGATGCTCCGCAGAACGCCACTTTCTCCATCACCGCCAACACTCAGCTGTGCTCAGACAACAGCTGTTCCCCGCCCGTGGAGAGTCAGGTGACCATCAGTATCGCCGCCGGCGATGCCACCCCTGCGGCTGATTGGGACAGCGCTGCGCTGCAATCGATTGCCGGCCTCACGCCTGCACCGGAAGGACTCTCAGCCACCCAGACGGATAAGGAGGTGACCATCACCTTCCCCGCAGGCAAGATACCGACCAAGGCGCACTTCTTCTCCGAGGACAACTGCATCTCCCCCACGGCGGAGCAGAAACTCGACCCCGCCTCCGGGGCACTGACTCTCGTGCGCAACGAAAACAAAGACCCCATGCACCCCGCCAAGAATCAGAGTCAGGTGGGCAAACCTCTCAGCAATATTTCCGGCATCCTGGTGACTGACGGCAAGGCGTATGAAATTTCACTTCCCCTGACAGTCGCCTCCGCAACAGCGGCAACAGCCGCGACCGCACCTGCGGTCGAATTCTCCGGGGGCATGGGGGCACTATTCCTGTCCCTGTTCCTGGGCGGACTCATCCTGAACCTGATGCCCTGCGTGTTCCCGGTCATCGGCCTCAAAATCATGAGCTTTGTAGAGCTGGGGGGAGGCAGCCGCCGCAAGGTATTCCTGCACTCGCTCTTCTTTGTGCTGGGCATTCTCATTTCTTTCTGGATTATCTCCGCGCTGCTCATCGTGTTCTCCAACCTGGAGGCTCTGGCCTCTCAGTCCTGGACGCAATGGCTCACCACGCTGTGGAATGACGTGGGCTCCTCCGGTCGCAGCTGGGCGGTGTGGATGCAGAATGACTGGATTGTCTACCTCATCCTGCTGCTGCTGCTGACACTGGGGCTGAGCATGTTCGGTGTCTTTGAAATCGGCGTGGGCGCCACCTCTGCCGGACAGAGCATGCAGAACAAGGGCGGGCTCACCGGCTCCTTCTTCCAGGGACTCTTCGTCACCGTGGTGGCCACACCGTGCAGCGCGCCCTTCCTGGGCGCCGCCATGCCCGCAGCCATGGCCCTGCCGGGTGTGTGGATGATGCTTGCTCTCACCTTCATGGCCCTGGGGCTTGCCTTCCCCTACATTCTGCTGGGCATCTTCCCCTCACTGGTGAAGTATCTGCCGCGCCCCGGCGCCTGGATGGAATCCCTCAAGCAGGGGCTCTCCTTCCTCCTCTTCGCCGCAGCAGCCTGGATTCTCTACGTCTATCTGGCATTCATCCCGGCAGAGCAGCAGGCGCTTACCCTGCAAGTGCTTGTGGGGCTGGTCATCTTCAGCTCCGCCTTCTGGGTCTATGGGCGCTGGTGTCCCATGTACCAAAGCAAAAAGAGCCGCTTCTACGGTCTTGTTGTTGCCATACTCCTTGCAGCTGCCGGTGTGTATTACTCCATGCCCACCGCACAGGAAGAACCCGCAGAGGGAGCCCCCGTGGCTCTTGAGTGGGGAGAATGGAGCGAAGCCGCCATGCAGAAAGCGCTCGACGAAGGCAAGCCGGTCTTCGTGGACTTCACCGCCAAATGGTGTGCCACCTGTCTGGCCAACAAGGGAGTGGCCTATTCCGATGAGGTGTATGATGCATTCCGCAAAGGCAATGTGGTGCTCATGCGTGCAGACAAAACCCGCCCCTCCCCCGCTATTGATGAAGCCATGCGCAAGCTCAACCGCAGCTCCGTGCCCGTGAATGCGCTCTACCTCCCGGAGGGCGACCCCGTGGTTACCCGTGAGCTGCTCACCGCCGATTACCTGCTCGACTTCCTCCGGCAGAACCTCCCGGCCGCACCCTCCGCCGATGCTCAGCCCGAGGCAGAGGAGGAAGAGATGACAGATGAAGAGTTCGAGGAACTCTTCGATGATGAGGAAGAGGAGGAAGAAGAGCCTGACAGCGAAGAAAACTGACGCCTCTGACACGCACCCCTCTTTTCCACCCCAGCGGTCTCACCCGCCGGGGTGTTTTTTACTTACCCCGCTCGGATGTTCCTTCAAAACAGCGGCATAATCCCCCTCTGTCCATCCATACCGGGGTAAATTCTTCTCCATGGAGACACGCAACACTTACCAATGGAGACGTTTTCAGAGTATCAGAAACAGCAAGATTTCTCCCCCCGAAAAACGGTTTTCTTCCACACTCATCGTAAAATGGCGGTGTTTAGACTTTTATCGCAAAACAAGTTGTGATACAATTCGCGGCGAGCGGGTGGGAAAGCCCCCCCCGCAACACCACGTTATACATATTTTATGAGTGATCCCTCCAAGTTCCGCAATCTGGCTATTATCGCACACGTTGACCACGGCAAGACCACCCTGGTGGACCAATTACTGAAAGCCGGCGGTACCTACCGCGAAAATCAGGAGGTGCAGGACCGCGCCATGGACTCCATGGATCTGGAGAGGGAAAAGGGAATCACCATCAAAGCCAAGAACACCTCCATTCATTGGAATGACTACACCATCAACATTGTTGATACCCCCGGGCATGCCGACTTCGGGGCCGAGGTAGAGCGAGTGATGAAGATGGTGGACGGTGTGATTCTGGTGGTGGATGCCTACGAGGGGCCTCAGGCACAGACACGCTTCGTGCTGCGTAAAGCGCTGCAGGAAGGGCTGCAGCCCATCGTGGTCATCAACAAGATTGACCGTCCGCATGCCGACCCGATGAAAGTGCATGACCAGGTGCTGGAGCTGCTGTTGGAGCTGGATGCCACGGAAGAACAGTTCGAAGCACCCTTTGTCTATGGCTCTGCCCGCGACGGCTACTTCATGAACGCACCGGAGGGTGAGCCGCCCGTGGATTGCAGCCCCCTGCTCCACCGGATTGTGAAACATATCCCCGCCCCCAGAGATGCCGCCCCGGACAAGCCGTTCCTCATGCTCATTTCCAACATTGATTGGGATGACTACGTGGGGCGAGTCGCCGTGGGCCGCATCACCAGCGGGCGTGTGCAGAAGGGTGACACCGTGTTCCTGCTGCGACCGGATGGCAGCCGCATCCAGGGCAAAGTAACCAAGCTTTTTGAATACAGCGGATTGCAGACGACCGACTCCGCCGTGGGAGAAGCCGGTAATATCATCGGCATTTCCGGCTTTGAAGATGTGGACATCGGCGAGACCCTCACCGGCGACCCGGAGGGCGAAGCCCTGCCCTTTGTGGATATCGAGCCGCCGACGGTGCAGATGGAATTCAGCATCAACGATGGTCCGCTGGGCGGACGCGATGGCAAGAATGTGACCAGCCGCGTTATCCGCGACCGCCTCATGCGAGAAATGCGCACCAACATCTCCATCAAGGTGGAGGACACGGATCTGGCCGGTGTGTTCATGGTGTCTGCACGAGGCACGATGCAGATTGCCATTCTGGTGGAACAAATGCGCCGCGAGGGATACGAGGTGCTGGTTTCCCGCCCGAAGGTGATTCTCCAGGAACAGGATGGCGTCATGTGCGAACCCTTTGAAACCGTGTTCATCGAGGTCCCGGATGAGTGTGCCAATGGTACGGTGCGTATTCTGGGCAACCGTCGCGGCATCCTAGAAAACATGGAGGCCAACGGCACCGGCCGCACCGCCATCCAGGCCACCATGCCCACACGCGGACTCATCGGCTTCGAGTTTGAGCTGGTGAACCTGACAAGCGGACACGGCATTTTCTCTCACCTCTTCAAGGAATACGCCCCCTACGCAGGCGAAATTGTCACCCGCCAGAGCAGCACGCTCATCTCCATGGAAAACGGCATCGCCCGCCCCTACGCCCTGCAATCCATAGAGGAGCGTGGTACCCTCTTCATAGCCCCCGGTGATGAAGTGTATGAGGGCATGATTGTGGGCGAAAACCCCAAGCCTATCGACATCCCGGTGAATCCCACCCGCGAAAAACACCTCACCAACCACCGCTCTGCCACCAAGAATGACTCCATTCAGCTGACCCCGCCGCGCGTATTCACCCTGGAGCGAGCCATCGAATACATCGAGCCGGACGAGCTGGTGGAAGCCACCCCGCATTTCATCCGCATGCGCAAGCGCATTCTGGATGCCACCGCCCGCAAGCGCGCCGGCATCGCAGAGCAGAACCTGGGCTGATTTCACCCTCAATTTTTATCAATACCATGGACTGGAGCTGGTTCACACAAATGATACCCGACATGGGAAGCACCGTCTCCATGCTTCTCTACGGCCTCGCCATCATTCTGGCAGCAGCCGGTTTCCTGGGCTGTGTGCTGCCCTATCCGGGGCATCTGATGGTGCTGGGAGCCTGCATTTCCGCAGCCTTTGCCAAGGGGGCACCCTATCCCGCCTGGTGGGTATGGATGCTTCTCACCCTGCTGATGATTTTCGGCACCATTGTGGACAATATCACCACCCTGATGGGCGCGCGCCGCTTCGGTTGCAGCAAAGCTGCCCTGTGGGGCACATTCATCGGAGTGATTGCAGGAGCGTTCTTCCCCCCCTTCGGCCTCATCATCGGCCCCTTTGCCGGCGCTTTCCTGGCAGAGATGATATTTGCCCGAAAGGATGCCAAAGCCTCTGCCACCTCCGGCATGGGTGCCACCCTGGGCTATCTGGCCGGCGTGGTAGCAAAACTCATCATTGCCGGCTTCATGCTGCTGGTCTACCTCATATTCTGACACCCCTCCATTCACTACCGGGCATTGACCGCAAGCCGCACCGCCCCCGGAATACATAGCTGCCGCATCGTCCGCCCCTCCTATACCTTCCCCTCACAAGCGCGATATCCCGCACGTTCATCCGGGCGCGTCCGTCGCGGGGAATCGGCAGACCACTCTCCGCGCCACGCACAGAGAGCGGTCTGATAATCTTGGCAATACAGCATCAGAAGTCGTACTTCAGGCCCACATTACCGGCCACACCACCCCGATCCGTCCCCAGACGTCCATACACGCCGGCCTGCATTTCCCATTGGGAAGCCATCGGCATAGACAAATCAAAGCCCAGTTGACCATAGAACGGCTCACGCTTCATGGAGCTTATACTGAAAGACTCATCGCCGAAACGATGCGTCCCTTTCACCTTATGTTCTGAGAACTCAACCACAGCGGCCAGAGAGGAAGTCAGCGTAGCATCTTCCCAATCAGACATCACATTGAACTTGTAGGCCACGCGGGCACCGAGCCCCATCTGCAGAAGGTTTTGATCATCATAGTCCGACACAAATCGATACGGGCCGGCCTGTTCATGCAGAGCATCATAATGTGAGAAGGAATAATTCACCATCATGAACGGGGTAAAAGTGGTGCGGGTATCCACCACATAATCACGACTCAACTCATAGCCCACATTGATGGAGGTCGAATCCACACCGCCGGAAGCAGAATCCAGCACATCCCAGCCTCCGTGGCGACTGGAACTGAAGTCATGCAGACCCACACCCACGCTCAGACGGTGATTCAGGCAGCCCGTCTTCACCGCTCCGTACAAATCAATGAAATAGGTATCATTATCCATGCGGGCACCGGATGTGCGGGCAATCGCTTCCTCGTAACCGAAGGCAATACCCACCAGAGAATTGCAGCAAAGCTGGCGGTCCAACCCCATCAACAACCCCTGGAAGGTTCGCGTATAATCAGACGGGTGAGACGAATCTCCGTTAAAACGATTGTAGCCACCCACATAGGAAACCCAGAGCGAATCCTTCAGCGTGGGCATCACCGGGGTGCCAATCTTATCATGGGAACAGGGCTCCGGCATACGGATGCGGGAACGCAGGGTATCGAGATGATAGCTGGCGCCATCCAGAACAGACAGCGGAGCCAGCGTTACGGATGAGCCGGGAGTTGCGGCAAAGGCATAACCTGCCATTCCGGTCACGGCCACGACTGCAGCCGCAAGCACGCGGCGCAACAGCAACGGTATGTGTAATTTCATGGGGTATTATTTTTGTATGTTTGTTCGGGCTCGCGCATCATCGGCGAATCCGAAACGCATCATACACCCCAGACACCGCAAAAACAATGACAATTAGATAACAACTGACTAACAATCCCTACATTGTCACCAAAGGCAAGAGAGCCCTGCTCTGACTTCAATTAACGCCAAGCGCCATTCATCGTTCATTCTGTGAGCAAAGCGAACGGAATTTTAAAATTCGTCATTCGTAATTCCAAAATCGTAAATCCATCACACCTTCCGAGTCAGGCAGTACCAGAGGAAACGACTGTTATGCACCAGATAGCGCCTGAAAAGTCGCCGTGGCTCCCGGCAGAGGCGATACGCCCATTCCAGCCCGTGTGACCGAATCCAGGCAGGAGCCTGCTGCACCAACCCGGCATGGAAGTTGAACGCGGCCCCCACACCGAAATACACCGCCGCCGGCAACTGCTCACGATGAGTGAAAAGCCAGCGCTCCTGCTTGGGACAACCCAGCCCCACCCACACGCAGTTGGCTCCGCTCTCGCGTATCATCTGAATCATTCGTTCATTCGTGCCCGCAGCCCACTCGCCCATCGGCGGGCAGAAGTGCCCCACCACCTGAGCCCCGGGAAAACGCTCTCCCAAACGCTCCCGCAGCAGCTCGCAAGCCTCCTCCGTGCCGCCCAGCAGGAAATGACGCACCCCCGCGGCTCGTCCCCTGTCCCACATCCACTCCATCACATCCGGACCGTACAGGCGGTGAGCAGCTGCCCCCTTCCGGCGCATCAGCCACACAATCGGCATCCCATCCGGGCAGATATAATCAAAAGTTCTTACCCCATTGCCATATTCCTCTTCCCCCAGAATGCGGGTGAGTACATGCACATCCGAGTGTGCCACCAGATAGGGGCGCTCCGCGCGCCCGGCCAATTCTACAAGCTCATCGGATGCAGCAGCTAAATCGCCCACCACATAGGGAATCCCAAAAATCAGCTCTCTCTTCAGCTCAGGCATAATAGTGGGACAACAGAATTAAAAGCATTGATAAATTGACAACTTGCAACCAACATGTGACAAATGACGTGTCAGACTGACTGCATCTTGCCGTTTTTCTGTTTTTGAGTCGTACACCTCACCGCACAGGGCGACACAGACTGCCGTCCCTACATTGATGCGCCCGGGACTGCCACTCGCGGCTACTTCCGGATGTTTCATATGGCTCACAAACGGTAAGGTGCTCATCGGAGCATTCTTATACAGCAAATGGGTAGAGAAGTCAATGCCAAATCCATTCGCATCCTTTTTCCGCAGGAGCACCAGCTGCCCCCAATCACTTTTCCTCTTCAGACTCGCGACGAGAACTCGCGCCACTCACGACTGAAGCGATATTTTTATAAACTTGACACCGTGCAGCTTATCCGTTAGATTTGCCCTGAACTTTCCGTATGACCATGAATACAATTACCCGCACAACAGTACTTCTTCTGGGCGCGACAGCGTTTCTGAGCTGTCCGGCAATCGCTGACACACTCGAACCGGCTACATACCAACAGGCTTTCGAATGGTACAAAAAAGCCGCAGAAGACGGAGAATTTGCAGCAAAGCAAATTCTTACCACAACCACGGAGGCGTGGATGCTGACCGAATGTCAGGTTCTGGTAGCACTAGGAAGACTTCATCTCGAGAAGCAGGAAAACGACAAGGCGTTTTCTTTATTCCGCAAAGCAGCTGATATGGGAGATGACAGAGCCATGGGCTCACTTGGTGCGTGCTATGCGATGGGAGTCGGCGTGGACAAAAATCCGGAACAGGCATTGTACTGGACTCGAAAAGCTGCAGAAGCAGGTAATGCACGAGCTCAGCTGAACATGGCTGTTTTTTACGATAAAGGAGAGGGAGTAGAACAAAATCTTTCTGAAGCGGCGCGTTGGGTTTTCGCGGCGGCTGAGCAGGGACTACCGGACGCCATGTACAGCGCCGGCGTGTGCTGCTATAAAGGAATCGGGACTCTCCACAGCATATCCAAGGCAGAAGATTGGTTCAGCAAAGCAGCTGCTGCCGGTCACGCAGATGCGGCAGCCGAGCTCAGCAAAATCAGGGCTGAGCGGGAATCCGCCGATGAATATCAGCGGCAGATGATTCAGCTGCAGGAATATATGGATAAGCAGGAGTATGAAAAGGCATTTGCCCTCATCCTCCCGTTTGCCGAAGCCGGAAATGCTCAGGCGCAGTACAATGTCGGTATTTTTTACTTAAAGGGTATGGCAATGCCGCAGGATACGGAAAAGGCGAGTGAGTGGTTTCAGAAATCAGCAGCTCAGGGATATAAAGATGCAGAGCAAGTTCTGAAGCGTCTGCAGGAAACGCCTGCCGACATACTACTCCTCCAAAGCATGGAAAACTTCAACAACGGAAACAAGGCAGCAGCTATCGACAAGCTGCGCCAGGCTGCCGAGATGGGAAATATCAATGCTATCTGTAGTCTGGCAAAATGTTACCATGCGGGAGAGGGTGTAGAAAAGAATTTGGAGGAAGCTTTCCGTTTGTTCAGCAAAGCCGCAGAAGCGGGCGAGTCTGAGGCTATCCGCTGCATGGCCCTGTGCTACTACAATGGCGAAGGTGTCGAACAGAATCGTCAGGAAGCGGAAAAATGGATGAAAAAAGCAGCGGAACTTGGCAACAGGGAAGCCATCAATTTACTCAGCCGCGTCGAGCAGGATAAACAGGAGCAACTGCTACAGGAAAAATTGATGCAGGCGGCGGAATACATGGATAACAAGCAATACGAAAAAGGCATTGCGCTCTTCTCCGAACTGGCAGAACAAGGAAACACCGAAGCGCAGTACCATCTGGGCTATGCCTACTGCCGCGGTATTGGCGTGGAGAAAAACCCGGCATCAGCCTTTAAGTGGTTCTCTTCCGCAGCGGAAAAGGGTGACGAACGCGCGCAATGTTATCTGGGAAAGCTCTATTACACCGGCTATGGCGTAGATGAGGACAGGGAAAAGGCCGAGTTCTGGCTTCACAGAAGCGCGGCTCAGGGAAATAAGCCTGCGCAGACAGTACTCCAAGTTATTGAAACAATGCAGCATCACGAAAACGCACAGGTTCGGGAGGGGCTGCAATACCTGTTGCTGGATGAGACGGAGAAAGCCGCAACCTGTTTCAGACAAGCCGCCGGTCAGGGTGATGCAGAAGCATGTTTCCGGCTCGGTAGTTGCTATTATCTGGGAGAAGGCACGGAGCAGAACCATGAGGAAGCCCTGCGCTGGCTCAAGAAGGCTGCTGATCTGGGACATGCTGAAGCTCAGTATAATACAGCCTTCTTCCATATAGAGGGTAAGATTGTCCCGGAAAATCTGCCGGAAGCAGAGCGTCTGCTTTGCGCCGCCCGGGGCCAGGGCTTTGAGAAAGCGGATAAAGCGCTGGAACAAGTTGTTTCCGTGCAAAAACTTCGCAATCAGATGTTCAGAGGTGAGCTTCATTTTGAACAAGGAGAATACAAAAAAGCCATGGAATTTTTCCTCCCCGTGGCAGAACAAGGGTATGCCAATGCTCAATTCAACGTGGCAATCTGTCTGCTCTCTCTGTCAGATGCACAGGAAGCGATAAAATGGCTGAAAAAAGCTGCTGTACAGGGGCATGCCTATGCACAATATAATTTAGCCATCTGCTACTACAACGGATACGGCGTAGAGAAAAATATAGATGAGACGTTCAAATGGATGCATGCGGCCGCTGCTCAAGGACACGAGGACGCAACCCATTTCCTGAACAACGAAATCCCTGAGCCGAACTGATACACCGTCGTGGTGGACGTGAACCGGGCACGTACGCTCTGCCGCATGGCAAGAAAAACAAAGAGTGTCGCGCCGGATGTAAAAAAGCCGCCCTGTTGGCGGCTGTTGGGGGTGTTTTTCAGTCGGGGCGACAGGATTCGAACCTGCGACATCCAGCTCCCAAAGCTGGCGCTCTACCAGGCTGAGCTACGCCCCGGTTAAAATTTCGCCAAAATTTTGGCAAAAAAAATGGTGGCTCGGGACGGGATCGAACCGCCGACACGCGGATTTTCAATCCGCTGCTCTACCAACTGAGCTACCGAGCCACTTGCGCTGCCCGCTCATCGCGGGGTGCGGGGGTATATTACTTCTTTTCCTCCTGTTTTGCAAGCATAAAATGCAAAAAAACTTAAAAAAACTTCATTTTGATGTCAAAAAATCCCCCTCAAAGCACCGTTGCAGCAACCCCTAAACAGAAATTCCTCAGATTGCCAAGGATGCGCCGTCATTTAATGATGCGGCAATTAAAGATGACTCTTTGACATTGGAGCCAGGTCGTTGGCGGACAGCACGGCTGCGGAATTTTGGGTTCCGCCGGGGCGCAATGTTACGTTCGCCTGCGGCTCACCGGCTGTTCGATAGTCTCGCTTTTGTCCCCCATCAATGCGTATAACACATCAATCTTTAATTGCCGGAGCAATAACCCGCCGCGCCAGGCGGCGGATTTCTCCCTGCCGAATGGCTGGATTCCGTCTTACCGAAAGGTAAGATTTCGTCCGTTCCTGCCAGGGAACGGATTTCGCCCTTCGACTAACGAAATCCTCGCTCTCGCTCGGACGAAATCGTTGCACGACGAAATCGGCGTAAGCATTCAACCAAAAGGCTTGTAGCCTGAGGGGGCTTACATGCGAGGGGTTCTCCTGCTCACAGGGCGACTTTCTTGCCTCCCGTCTTCTCTGTAGAGAGATTGAGTATACCCGGCAGCAGCGACAGATACCCTTCTG
>JAFUQZ010000046.1 GCA_017472085.1 Akkermansia sp.
CGCAGCGCTACGCGCCACGCCCTCGCTCCGCTCGGGACGCAACGCCTACGCTACAAAATCGCGCAAAAAATGGATTGACATCAGGGGATACCGAATGATATAAGAAAGCTACACGCCTGATGTACCCAGAAAAGGGGGGGGGCTTAAATTCGCCTCCTAAGTGTCGAAAAAACGGCGCCAGTTTACATCTCCGTGTCAATATCCAAGAGGTGGAACTCCATGCAACAGTTTAAAATCATATCCACGCTGCTTCTGCTGTTGGCGCTATTGGTCGCCGGGCGTTCGGTGTTGGTCATCTGCGAAGATGACCACGATGGGGGCGTGATAATCCATCTTGAATGCATGCACCACCACCATGAACATGTGGTTGCTCATCTCTCGTCCATGGAAGAAAGATCTCCGCATCACCACCACCGGCACATGGTACTGGGTTTGGATATTGTTCCATGGTTACGAGCAGCGTTGCTCCGTTGCCTGTTGGTAAGTGTTGTTATCGGAGTCTGCATGGCTCTCTTACTCTCTCGCCTCCGAATCCAACATCTGCGGAGTAATAAATACCCGCCGTGGACAGGTTATCCGGAAAGAGTATCCCATATCGGAGGTATCGGATTCTGCCGTCCCATGTTGAATTGAAGATAAGTGTGTAGCATACAGATTGTATTCGCCGTTTGTATTATGAACACTCTTACTCTTTTCTTTTCAACAAATGAAGACTTATCTTATTCTGATGATGGGTGCGTTTGCTTCGGCTCTTGCCAATGAAACGCATGTATGCAAGGATGCGGCAGCCGATATGAAGCCGATGGACAATGTAACCAGACAGTCTAATGAGGCTGCTTCCTATTCTCCTTCTGTGCATAACTCTCTTGCTCGCAAAGCCAGTGGCCATAAATACCGCCTGCCGGGCATGCTGAAAAAGCTGCGCGAAAATCGCGCACGCGATACAAAAGCTCGCACGTCCTGATTAAGCCAAACTCAGCCCGAAGGGAGCTGCGGAAACGCAGCTCCCGTTCAGGCTTTCTTCTTGGCATTGCCCCCCCTGTGACATAAATAGCACATGTATCCCAAAGGATTTTGCCCCCCATTATACACTAAAAATAGGCACGTTTCGTCAAATATCTCATGGCGGGGTATCATGCAGCCCATTCATTGTCGGAAGCGTTCGTTTATTCCGGTGTCGGCGTAAGCAGCTTACTTTAAAGTCGCAAGTTGCCTAACACGGCGAGGGCTTGCCGGAGACGGTAAATTCGTCATTCGTAAATCCACGTGTCCCAAATATTTGTGACTCGCATGTATAAATAGAGTCATAACACCGAATTTCCCTTGTGCTCGGGCAAAAAATATGTTATTTCTCATTTGAACAATCATTGAAATATGAGTACGCATAATCAGGTGCAAGCAGAAGACATGCTGCCGGATGAGGATATCTGCGATTTGGCAGATTTCTTCAAGGTTTTTGGGGATAGCTCTAGGCTGAAAGTGCTGTGGGCTCTACACCAGGGGGAGCTTTGCGTAACGCATCTGGCAGAACTACTGAAAATGAGTGTCCCGGCCGTGTCTCATCAGCTGAAAATATTGCGTCACAGCCGGCTTGTCAAAACTCGCAGAGAAGGTAAAAACATCTACTACGCACTAGCGGATGAACACGTCCTGCGCATACTCGACCTCGGGCTTGAACATACGTATGAGTAATTTCTTTTTTTTTTCAACAATTAAACACTTGCTTAAATAATGAAACGCATTGAATCCATCATCAGCATCTTGAATTCATGGCCTTGTGTGACGATATCCGGTGCGAGCCTGGCAATAAGCCTCTATGGTATGCTGGCAGAAGAAGCAGCGGCAGCATTCGGGGCATACGTGGCTATAGTGATATCCGGCATTCCGCTGGTTTATATCGCCATGAAAAGGTTATTGGCAGAGCGCAGCATCAGCTCTGCTCTGCTTATCAGCATGGCCATGGCAGCGTGTATCATGATAGGCGAATCGTTTGCAGCCGGAGAGGTAGCCTTTATCATGGCACTGGGCGAAAAGCTGGAGGACATCACCGTAGCCAGGGCTCGCAAGGGGCTGGCTTCTCTGGTGAGCCTCGTGCCGCAGCAAGCCCGGCAGCTGGCAGGCGGCGAGGTACGGGATATTCCGGCAGATTCCGTCATGCCCGGAGATGTGCTGCGCATATTGCCCGGGGAGATTATCCCCGCAGACGGAGAGATTACAGATGGTTCAAGCTCGGTCAATCAGGCAGCCATGACGGGAGAATCGCTTCCGGTGGAAAAGAAAACAGGGGATACAGTATTTGCCGGAACAATCAATGGGCACGGGAGTCTGGATATCTGTGCCACGCGACCAGCACAGGACACCACCCTACAACAGCTCATCCGCCTGGTGCGAGAGGCAGATGCCCGCAAGGCTCCGCTTCAGCGTACGGTAGACAGATGGGCGTCATGGTTGGTACCCGTAGCTCTGATACTGGCCATATTGGCCTATATCATCACGGGAAATCTTGAACGAGCCGTAACAGTACTGGTGGTATTTTGTCCCTGTGCCCTGGCGCTTGCCACCCCAACCTCCGTCATAGCGGCCATCGGCCAGGCAACCCGGCACGGCGTACTCATCAAATCCGGAGAGGCACTGGAACGCATGGCTCGAGTTTCCTGTTTTGCCTCAGACAAGACCGGAACACTGACCTATGGCTCGCTGGAAGTGAGTGAAATCATCCCTCTGGAAGAAGGTTTGACCGCCCGGCAATTACTCACCATGGCCGCCGCTGTGGAAAGCCGTTCAGAACACCCGATAGCAAAAGCAATCATCCATCATGTGCAGCAATTGAGACTGAGCATACCGAATACAACGGATTTTCGAATGACACCCGGCGTAGGAGTCGAGGCGACATGTGATGGGAATCGGATATTCTGCGGACGAGTAACGGATGAGAACACCGCCGACTCTTCCGTACTGTCAGCACTACAGCAAAAAGGCAAAGCAGCCCTGGTCGTGAAGAGGAATGAAACCATAGCGGGCATAATTACCCTGACGGATAAACTGCGTCCTGGAGCAGAGGCCATGGTGCAGCAGTTGCGACACAATAAGTGCCAAGTCATGTTGCTGACCGGTGACCATTCGGCTGCCGCTGACAGGATAGCCCGACAGGTCGGTATACAAAAGGTGTTTTCTTCATTATTGCCGGCGGATAAATTACAAATCATTGCAGATTATGAACAGGCGGGAACACTCGTTTGCATGCTTGGAGACGGAGTAAACGATGCCCCGGCTCTCCGACAGGCATACATAGGTATAGCCATGGGTGGAATGGGGAGCGAAATAGCCCGCGATGCCGCCGATATCACCCTTATGACAGATGACTTGAGCAGTGTCCCCTATGTGAAGCGATTAGCCGATGCCACGCTCAGAACCATTCGCTTTAATCTCACGGTTTCGATGCTGATTAACACGGCGGCAATCACCCTTTCCGTCATGGGTATACTGGGGCCGGTTTCAGGAGCTCTGGTACACAATGCCGGCTCTGTACTGGTGGTACTGAATGCGGCTCTGCTTTATGAACGTCAATTTCGCTGACAGCACAACAAGCCATTCATAGCCAGACCAACATTTCACCTTTCTTCCGTAAGGAGCAAATGCAGACAGGGCTGCACGCTATCCATGGAATCAGTTGTGATGGCCATAGCTTCCAGTTTTTTGTACATCAAACAGGTGATGCTGAAATCCGGCATTCCTATTCCCGCTTCCGCGAACGACTGCACCACTTTTATCATTCCAGACTGCAACTCATTGACACATGCGGCGAATGCCCGGGGATTCCATCCGCATTCATACAACACCGTGACATCCGATAACGACAAAGGAATCTCGCCAAAGCAGGTATAAGCGTGAGGATTGCCGAATCGAAGCATGCGCCAACACGGTTCCGACCCCAAAACGATGGGCGAGGTCTGATATTCATTGCAAAAGTTGACAAAGGAGCATCTGTTATCGTTGAACAACACCTGCGGAATGTGGTGGCAGACATCCCATGCCAGTTCGTTTGTGTGCCTCTTGTACCGCCAAACCAGCACAAGAGAATGCGAAACCGTGTTATGATAAAACGAGGGAATGATGCAATGCGTTGACTGCATTATCTGCAACATATTATTGAATGCCCGACGAACCTCAGTCCGGCTTCCCAGGATAAACTCCAAGGCAAAATAATTCATCGCTTTTCCTCCCTTTATCGTTATGCCGAATCTTCAGGTGTGATACCTCAGAAAGCAAGCCTGTATGCCATCTCAGCGCGCAGACTTGCCTCCAAACATTTTCCGGGAAAAATCATTCGTGCTCCACCACGCGGAGGGGGGAGATGCCTTTTTCCTGAAGAACCTGATTGACGGCCTCCACGGCCTTGACATCCAGATAGATGCGGAAGGGGGCCTTATTGAGTCGCAGTTCCACCAGTCCGTTCTCAGCCGGCTCATCCAGCAGGCGTACAAAATCGGCAAAATCCTTCACCTGTTTGCCGTTCACAGCCTCCACACGGCAGAAACGCACGGAATCATAGCCCAGCGTAGCGGGGGTGGGCACCACGGCGGTGAGTGCCACAACCTCCGTGATACCTTCCGCACGGAGCGCGTCCTCGTCGTTGACAAGCTTCTGGAACTCCAGCGGGAGGTTACCGCCGGAACCAGAGCGCAGGTGGTTGAGGTAGGTTTCTGTCAAGGGCTGGAAGAGCAACCCGCCCCACATGACATATCGGGGCTGGACTCCCACTTTATCCACACCGAAGATGCGGGCCTCCATCACCTTGCGATCCAGCGGCATGTTGAAATTCTGCAGCTGCCCGGCACGGCTGACGGAGAAGTTCATCACCGCTCCCACCGGCTTATGCCCGCGCAGCACCGCCGTGGCATCCAGCGTGCCGTACAACGGATGCTTGCAGCGCCCCACGTTGTCGATGGGCATATCATCCACGGCCATGAGCACATCGCCCTCGCGGATACCCACGGCTTCGGCAGAGCCTCCGGGGAACACCTTGCTGATGTACAAGCCGCCGGAATTGGGTTCGAGCTTCAGGTAACGACGGAACACCGGGTCTTTGAGCACGGCGAACTGCAGCCCCATCACCGGCACGACCTCTCCGTTCTGAGAGGAGAGGAAACGCTGAATCATCTCCGCATTCACCACGTTGAGCAGCATGGAGTCAGAATCATAGTCCATACTCAAGCCCACGAGCTTGCCGTCTTTCATCACCGGCGCACCGCTGTCGTGATTCGACGGAATGGGGCGCGACACCCGCAACTGCAACTGCGGAACGGTATCCACAGCAAAGCTCTCCACCTGCATGGGGACTTTGACGGGCACGATACCATCCACGAGTCCGGCCAGTTCAGCGGTATCACCCTGTTTCAGGGGCTCGCCGGTCTGGAGCGCCACGCGCTCGCCGATGAGGGTGGCGTCCTCCTCATGCAGCACACTCAGCAGCGCCAGATTCAGCCCTTCATCAATGCGCAGGACGCGCGCCGGAACCGTGCGCGACTGGTCCGGCAGGCTCAGCTCCACATAGGTGGCAGCCTTGACCACATTGCCGGTGGTCAACACCATCCCATTCCCGAGACTGACCCCCAGAGCATGAGCGCGGCGCTCGTTTTCTTTTTCCCAGGGCTGCATGGGTTTATAGTTCTGGAGGGTGCTGTTCACCAACAGAATGGAGGAGGAGGGCTCCGGGGCTGGCGGGGGCTTCAGCGCGGCCTCTCGCGCAGCGGCCTCAGCAGCCGCCTTTTTGCGGGATTCCTCAGCCAGCCGGGCAGCCTCTGCATCGGCGGCGGCCTTTTCCTGCTGAGCCTTGATACGGGCAGCCGCACGGGCTTTCTCCGCTTCGGGGTTGGTGCGCTGGGTCGGCTCGCAGGAGCAGAGCAGCAAGCCGGTCAGTACGATAGCGGTCAGAGTACGAAACATGTTGTCAGACTATGGGGGGTCAGGGGTTCAGGCGTGCAGGAGCGGGAATACTGTAGCTCCGGGAGATGCGGGCATTGGCGGCATCCAGCGTGGCATTATCTATCACCAGCGGGCGGGCAGCCCCGGCAAACTCTATGACGGTGTAATCCGGGCGGCTCTTGCCGTCCTCCGGATAGAGCAGGCTGTACAGATGCGCCAGCCCTTTCACTTCTTCGCCGTTGACGCGGGTCACAATCCGGCGGCCGGGGTCATCGAAACGGGCGTTCACCTCATCGGGCAGCACCCGGGTCAGCGCCACCACATCCGTGTGCTGCCGGAACCCGCCCTGAAGGTAGGCATCCATCTCCACCATGAAGCTGCCGGGAGCAATACCATGAGAGGCAATCACATTGAAATGCAGCGGCTGGAACACCAGACCGGCAAAGTGGATGTAACGCGGTTTTTCATCGTGAGCCAGCCCCATCACCTTCCAGGCGGCCAGCGGAGCCGGTTTCAGCTCTACTTCCAGCTGCTGTCCATTGCGGAGAACGCCGCACTTGAGCACATCGCCCAGGAAGGCACGCTCTGCCAGCTCCTCCAGCCCCACGCGAACGCCGTTCAGCTCAATCATGGCACTGCGGTCAACGCTCAGGCCGTTGATGCTCTGCACAACATCGCCCGGTTGCAGCACGCCGTCTGCGCAGCCGCCCTTCACCACATCGGCCACCAGGCATCCGTGCGCGGCTTCATCCAGCCCGAACCGACGGCGCATGGCGGGATTCTCCAGAGGGCTGAATGTTGCCCCGAGCTCCACATAGCCGTCATAGCGGCCGTCTTTCACGTCCTGCAGGAAATGCTGAATGACGGGAGCCGGTATCATGTAGCCGGTGGAATTGGCCTCCATGAGCCCCTGGAATGCCACGCCGACCACCTCATCCCCCTTGAGGACGGGGCCGCCGCTGTTGCCGGGGTTGATGGCCGCATCTATCTGCACGGCCAGGTGCTCATCCTGGCGGGTATGGGCGTATTTGATGGAATCAATGCGGGAAACAATGCCACGGGTGACGGAAAGACGCTTTCCGCCGATGGGATAGCCGATGGCTCGAACCTCATCCTCCAGGTCAGGCAGTTCGGTGCTCAGTTTCAGACAGGGGACATCTGCAAAGGCGGCGGCATCGGCCACTTCCAGCAGGGCCAGGTCTGCTTCGTGAGAAATGAACTTCACCCGCGCCGGCAGCTGGCGGGCATCCGCGTACGGCATCAGGTATATGCGCTCCGCATTGGACACCACATGGGCATTCGTCAGGAACAATCCCGGCTCTACCATGAAGCCCGTGCCGTTTCCTCTGCCAAAGGAACCACTCTGCCACGGCGTGCGATAATCCGGGCGGCTGGCTGCCACCTCAACTTTCACAATGCCGCGATAGGCAGAAACAAGAGAAGATTGACGATTGGCTGTTGCCGCTTGACTGTCGGGAGCCTCGGTTGCCGGAGCCGACTGAGGCGCAGGCGCCGGGGCGGGTGCGGGCTGCTCAGATTGGGGTGAGGGAGCGGGTGCCGGTGCGAGCGGAGCTTCGGGCGCGGGGGCAGGCACAGGCTCCGGAGACGGAGCGGGTTGTTCCGGCGCGGGTGCTGCCTGTTCAGGTGCAACGGGCGCGGGCTGCGCTTCGGGGGCAGGCGCTGCGGACTCCGTGGCCGGCGCAGGAGGGGCAACAACTGAATCCGGCTGCTGAGCCGCCACCGGCAGCGCCGCCATCAGCATCAAAGGGATCGAACGTAACTTCACGCTCATATTCTGACGCGAAAGCGGGGGCAAGTCAAGCTAAAAGCTCGTACTTGCCCCCGCAGGAGAAAAGAATCAGAGATTCTGCTGAAGCGGTGTCAGCTTATGCTTCCTTTTTCTTGGGAAGGAGGAAGAGGATGATACCGCAGAGCATCATGAGCACACCGGCCAGACTCAGCACAGCGGACAGCGGCGTACCGGCATCCTTGAGCATACCGCCCAGCCAGGACACCAGAGCACCGGCACCCACGGAGGTGAGGTTCAGCAGGCCGTAGCCGGTCGCGGCGAAGCGCTCATCGATGGTGGAGCGCAGCACCGGCATCAGCGTGGCATCCATGGAGCCCTGAGCCACACCCTGCATGGCCACGAGAGCCAGCACGGCACCCAGACCGATACCCGTACCGAACATCATGGCCAGCAGCACGCAGGGACCGGCGATGCAGAAGGCAATGCCGGGCACATAGGCGCGGGCATTCTTGTTGCGCAAATACCAACGGTCAGCAATGACGGCACAGGCAAGCACGGAGATGTACTTGGCGATGTTAATCCAGAACGTAGCCTGCGGACCGGCCTCGGCCTCGGAAATGCCGAACATATCCTGCAGCAGACGCGGATACCAGCCCAGCAGGAACCAGTTGGCGAAACCGGCAAAGGAAATCATGAGCAGCAGCAGGTACATACCGCGGCCGGTGAAGATGCTCTTGAGCATCTGGCCCATCGTGAATTCGGGGGCAGCAGGAGCAACTTCCACAGCGGTCTCCTCCGTGGTGACGGCGGCAGCCTCCTCGGTCTTCGGGTCGCGCAGGAAGAAGAGCACGATAAGACCATAGGCCACACCGATGAAGCCGAACAGCTCAAAGGTGAGACGCCAGCCGAGCTGGCAGGGGTCGCCGGCCATCATGGCACCGCAACCGGCCAGCACCTGACCGGCATAGATACCGCTCATGTGCAGACCTGTGGCCAGCGAGCGGGTGCCACCGCGATGGTAGTCGGTGATGAGTGCCAGAGCGGCGGGGATGTAGAAGGCCTCGCTCACACCCATGGCAGCGCGCCAGAAGATGAGCTCCTCGTAGCTTTCGGACTTACCGGTCATCCAGGTCACCACAGACCAGACCACCAGCGAGCACATGATGATGAAGGAACGGCTGAAGCGGTCGGCCAGGTAGCCACCCACGGGAGACAGAGCGGCATACACAATCAGGAAGGCCGATGTCACCATACCGAACTCCGCCTGCGTCATTTCGATGCAGCCCGGACCTTCTGTCATGGAGGTGTTGAGCACCGCCAGCAGCTGGCGGTCAAAGTAGTTCAGCATCACCACCACCCAGAGCACAGCCACGGCAATCCAGGCCCATTTCCCGGGCTTGGTGACGGGGGCATTCTGAGGAATGGAGGGCTTGGCGAGTCCTTTTTTACAGGCGGCCATGATGGCCAGCACGGCAATACCGATGGCTACCCACGGGGTGAGGTCGGCCAGGAATGCTAATACGGGATTAGGTTCAGGCATAGTAGTATGTGTTGTTGTTTATTTCGTGTTGATAGTAGAGATGACGGGGGTGCGCACGCCGGGATGCGTCTCACCGGAGATGATGAAGACCGTGCCCATGACCTTGACGGCCGGGGCGGTGGCTATACCGACGCTGTTCTCACCGGCGGTGGTCCAGGCACCGGTCTGCGGGTTAAAGCAGTACACGGTCTTGTTCTGACCGGGATGGTCAGCAGGAGCATTGCCGGCCAGGCTGGCGCGGTAGAAGTTGCCGGGGTCACCGCAGAGCAGCAGCATGCCGCCGGGAGTGGTCGGCATGGGAGTGGCCGGCGCCACGATGGTTTCCGGCATATCGGCGGCGGTGCTCCAGCTGTTGGCGGCGGGGTCGTAGCACAGCGTGCTCTTCAGGTAGGTGCGTTCGGCTGCGCCCTTGGCATCCGGGTGCAGAGAGCAACCGCCGGTCACATAGATTTTGCCGTCGCGCCACACACCGGCGGCAGCCAGCATGCGCCCCTCACCCGGCATGGGAGCCAGCTCCGTCCAGCCCTTATCAGGCGCGGCGATATCCAGCACGTAGCTCTTGCTCAGGCAGGTGACGGATTCGGCCTTTTCCTGACCGCCGAACACATAGAGCTTGCTGCCCACCTGCACAAAGGCGGGGTACGCTGTGGTGACAGGCAGACTCGGCAGAGCCTCGGTCTTGCCGTCTGCCATGATGCGGGTAACGGTAGCCACGTGGCCCTCCATGTTGCAACCGCCGGCAATCACCATGCTGCAGCCTTTGCTCGTGTGGGCGGCATAGCCGATGGGGTACGGAAGCCGGGCCAGCACCCCGCAGCTGCCGTCCATCGGATTGATGCTCAGGATTTCATCGTAGAACACCTTGGCTCCGCGCTCGGCCGGGGTCTTGGCGCCCGGTTTGGCGTTCGGGAAATTGGCACCGCCGATGGCCAGAATGCGGAGTCCTTCCGGGGTCTTCACCACGGAGGCCACCATACCGGCTCGGCCCACCTTATCGGAAATCGTGGGACTTTCCGCAACCGGGAGGGCCTGCACCGTGGTAGAGACCGGGGCGTGAGAACAGCATCCGCCGCAGCACTGAGCCGCCAGCGGAAGGGCGTTTGCAGCCGCCAGAATTGCAAGAGTTTTCAGCATAATCTTAATGAGAAACAGGTGTTATTATCAGTGCAGCTTAGCCCCCCAGACCTGGTTGGAGCGCTTGCCGGGACGCTGCTCGCCGTTCACAATGACCGCCAGATCGTTCCACTCCGCGCAAGGCAACACGGCACGAGCCACGGCAATCTCGCCGGAGTCGCTCCAGGTGTCCGTAGCCGGGCAATAGCAGAGGCTCTGGTTGTGGAAGCCGGGATGGTTGGCGGGCGTGAACCCCTTGACGGTGGCATCATCACCACCCATCAGGTAGATGCAGCCATTGATGACCGGAGCGGGCGTGGGGGCAGCTCCGCAGAAGTGCGGCAGATAGCTCAGACGCCGCCAGCCGGTAGCCTCGGAATAGCTCCAGGCCTCTGTCAGCATCTCGCGCACCTGGCGACCGTCCTCACCGGGCACGATACCTATACCGCCCAGCACATACAGAGTGCTGCCCATGACGGCCATCTGGTGCAGGAAACGTCCGCGTCCGGGCAGCGGCTCGCCCTCGCTCCAGGAATCCGTGGCGGGGTCATAAATCCACATGCGGCTCTCGGCATCCTGCTCACCCACGGAAATGCTGCCGCCCTGCACATACACCTTGCCCCCCATCACCACGGCGGCATGCCCGGTCAGCGTGACGGGCAGCGGAGCCACAGGCTTGCAGCTCACATCCCCGTTCTCCCAGGTCAGCATGTAGCAATCCGCCACCGCACCACCGGCATTCGAACCGCCGATGAGCATCATCCCCTGCGGCAGGGTAGCCGTAGCACCATAGCCCAGCGGCTTGGGCAGCGGGGTGGCATCCTGCCAGCCGATGCTGCCCTCCGGCATCACGAACACTCTGTCTGTCCAGCGCTTCGGGCCACCCTCCCAGAGCGGCTTCTCCGGGAAATTGGCACCGCCGGTCACGATGAGTGCTCCATTGCTCACACCGGCGTATGAGCCGGCAAAACCCTCGGCATCCGGCAAATCGGCCAGACGCTTCCACTCCGGTTTGAAATCTGCTGCTTGCATTTCTGTACTCTACCATACCCCCCCTTGCTTTGCAAGCGCATTCTGCCCGATATTTTCAAAATTTGAACAAAGAAAAGTCCGGCACACTCTAACTTTCAGAATAACTCCTGTTTTATCCATGAAAAAGCGTTATCTCCTCCTCCCTCTCATCGTGCCGGCTCTGCTGGCCGCTCATTGGCTGTGGCTGAAATTCTCCCCCCATGTCCGCACCTGCCTCCAGCCGGTGAAAATTGAGGAAAACGATTTTTCCTACGGCTGGGTACAGGATTCGAACTGGGAGCTGTTCGGCACGATTTCCGGCGGTGTCGCCGCGCTGGAGGAAGTCGGCTGGCAGAACAGAACCGGCGAGCACCCCTACGAGATTTGCGACTGGAAATGGCTCTATGAGCAGGAATTCCTCCCACGCCTCCCCAAAAGCCGCCCCGGGGAAATGGCCTACCTCAGCTTTACAGATGACCCGACCTTCCCGACCATTCGCATGAAAGCGCTCGTGCACACCCCCACCGGTCGCGTCTATATCCAGGGAATCAAGGCCTGAATGAGAATAAGCACCATTCCCGTTATTAGTCAATGACTTTTAACGCACCGAAAACATAATTCGAACGACTTTTTGACCAGAAGTGAACATTTTTCGAACGACTTTCTAAAAAAAGGCAAGGTCGGCCCCCCCCTCTCCGTCCACGCAAGCAGATTACTTACAACTGGGAAATGGGGAAAGCTCTGATTCCATCGGCCAGGGTGAATGGCTGCTCAGCCGTGCAGAACACGATGCCCGGTCTGAGTTCCGGCGGGTCTGTCGGGATTTTACGGGCATGGCGCAGATCAGCTGCATCCGGGCTACTGCTCCTCTTCACCTCCATGGGGTAAATGCCTCCCTCATTGCTCCCTCGGGTCGTCACACTTCCTCCCCAAACGGAACATTTTCACAATTTGTCGTTTTTCGACAATTTAGCGTCCATTGGCGGCACAATTCTCCCAAAAATCGCGCTCGGAAGAGCGGTTATCAATGACTCCAACCCATCATCAGGAAGTTTTGAGAGCTGACGCGGCGGGGCTCTCCGCCGGAGGCCGGGGTGAACCATATTTCCCAGACGGAGCCGTAGTATTCACTCCACTCTCCGCTATAGACAGTATTCCACCTATCGGAACAGATGACCCGGCACACTCGGCCCAACTTTTTCTCCGGCAGAAAGGATTGAGCAAATTGGATGTTCTTCCCGGTCGTATACTCATGTGCCCGCAGCTCAAAACGGCCCTCCTCAAAATCGGCAGGTATCACCATCAGCATTTCATAAGAGCCGGCACCATCATCCCACAGGCAAACGAAAGGAGTATCCGGCAGCGCAGGCAGAATACTATCCAGGTATTCCCGCGTGGGATTCCCGGCCAACCCGGCCAATGAAGCATCCAGTCGGGCAACGGCAGCAGAACAATCAACATCCGCCTGTTCGCCGGGGCGGGCATAATCCGGTTTACGAATGGCAATCGACCACCCGTTTTCCAGCGGCAGACACCATTGGGCTTCCGGGCAATCCCCGAGCATCACGCTCACATCATCCCCATAACTGCAGCGCTCATCCATCAGCGTACTGCGAAAATACGCCTGGGGGTCATGGTCATGCACCGGCAACACGTCCTCTTGCAGAACATAAGCCGTAAAACGCGGATTCACAGCCTCTGCATACAGGCAGCGCATCATGTACTCCTGCAGCAGCTCCGGGTTTTCACGCGAAAGCTTCATCAGATTCGGGGCAGAAGCATCCCCCTGCTCCGTGAGGGGCGGCAGCTGCGGAGCCGCCACACGCAGGGGAGCAACCCTCTCTGCATACTCTTCATTGTCAAAAAAGGTCAAGTTGCGGGGGTACACAAACTCCACATCCTGCGGAAGGCGCAGGCCCTCCGCAAAGTTATCTCCGGGCCCGGCAATGGCCAGCACCATCAACAGCAGCCCTGTGAGTACAAATACCCCGGCAGTACCGGCAGAACACACCCAGCCCCACACGAGCCGCCCCCACTGCCGCCGCCGAATCCACAGCACGGTCATGACGATGAGCCACAGCGGTCCCAACAGCAGCGTTGATACCATCAGCGCCGACCAACTACTCATGATGATGCTCAACCACAGCGGCATCGCCGCCCCCTCATTCAGGGACACATAGCTCAAGGCCCAAGCGGCCGGCACATACAGCAGCCACCCCGCCGCCGTGACGGCGGGCAACACCCAGCAGCTGCGCAGCGCCCCAGGAAGCGCGCCCCCTGTCTTTTTCCTCATACTCGCATTCTACCTCATTCCGATGCGGAATACAAACTGCTTTTCATCACGCAAAGAGCGGCGTGGAGAAATAGCGGTCGGCGGAATCCGGCAGGATGACGACGATGGTCTTGCCGGCATTTTCCGGGCGCTGTGCCAACTGAGTGGCAGCCCACAGAGCCGCGCCGGAGGAGATACCCACCAGAATGCCCTCCGCGCGGGCCAGTTCTTTCGCGGTGGCGATGGGGGCATCGTTATCCACGGGCACCACCTCATCATACACGCCTGTATCAAGCGTGGCGGGGATAAAATTGGCGCCGATACCCTGGATGGCATGCGGGCCGGCCTGTCCGCCGGAAAGGAGGGGAGAAGCAGCCGGCTCCACCGCCACAACATGCAGGTGCGGCAGGTGTTCCTTCAGGTAGCGCCCGGTGCCGGAAAGAGTGCCGCCGGTACCGACCCCCGCCACCAGGATATCCACCTGTCCCCCGGTATCTGCCAGGATTTCCGGACCGGTGGTCGCATAATGCGAAGCAGGATTGACAGGGTTGACAAATTGCCCTGCCTGGATGGAACCGGGAATGCTTGCCTGCAGCTCTGCCGCCTTGTCCAGCGAGCCCTGCATGCCCAGCGCGCCCGGAGTCAGCACGACCTCTGCGCCGTATGCCCGCAGCATGTTGCGCCGCTCCACGCTCATGGTATCCGGCATCACAAAGATGCTGCGGTAGCCACGCGCCGCGGCCAGTGCCGCCAGCCCGATACCCGTGTTGCCGCTGGTGGGCTCAATGATGGTGCCGCCGGGCTGCAACAGTCCGCGCGCCTCGGCATCCTCAATGATGGCTCGCGCCACCCGGTCTTTGACGGATCCGGCGGGATTCAGGTATTCCAGCTTGAGCAGGAGCCGGGCCGACAGTTGATGCGCGGCAGCATAGCGTGATGCTGCTAACAGGGGTGTGCCGCCCACCAGCTCATCCACGGAGGAGAAAATTTTCATACTTCTTGTGACAGGCTCAAAGGTTAACAGGTTCAATCTCCGGTGGGGGATGCACCCTTGCGCAGCGCCTCGGCAAAGGATTCAGGAAGCCCGGTTCGCGCAATTTTCGGACAGGTCTCCGCCACATCATACGCCACGCGCCGCAGGTGCAGCGTATAGGTCTCCGGGCAGAACAACCCATAGGCCGCGCGCCAATCCAAATCGCGCGGCTGTCCCACGGAACCGGGATTGACCAGAAAGCGGCTGTCAGAAGAAAGATGCAGGGTAAAATCCCCCTGAGCATCATATTCCACAGGAATCTTTTCCACCACGCCGTGTCGGAATCGGAAAACGGAAGCCCGATGCGTATGCCCGAAGAAGCTGACCCGGTTCTTCACAGCCGCAAAGACCTTGCGGGCATCGTTCACGTTGGCCACGCGTCCCCAGCGTTTCGGGGCTTCCGGGGTGGCATGGGAAAGAATGCACCCCTGCCAGGGGGTATGGGTGGGCAGCGTCCGCACCCAGCGAATCTGCTCCGGTGTCAGCATATCGCGGGTCAGTTCCATCATGCGGCGGTACAGCTCCACCCCGAACACGGCGCGATCCAGCAAAGCCTCTTCATGATTGCCGCGCACCGCTGCCAGCAGGTGAGGCCGCACCAGGTTGAGACACTCCGCAGGGTTACCGTTGAAGCCGATGTAGTCCCCCAGTCCCAGGGCATCGACCACCCCCCTGCGAGACATATCGGCCAGCACGGCCTGCAATGCCTCCAGGTTGGCGTGGATATCGGACAGCAGGGCAACGACCACGGAATCAGTCCTCCTGAAGTATGCTCTGCAGGCGTTCCTTGAACTCCGGTATTCCCTGCCCCGTTGCGGCGGCAATCGGGATGATTTCCACCTTCGGGAAACGCTGCTGCAGCACAGCCAGATTCTCGGCAGAGGCCTCCTCATCCATCTTGTTGGCCAGAATCACCCACGGTCGGGTGGCCAACTCCTCGGAATACAGCTTGATTTCCTTGCGGAGCGTCTGGATGGCCTCCACAGGGTCGTGCTCCAGCCCAGTCATATCCACCACAAAGAGCAGGACATGGCAGCGCATGATGTGGCGAAGGAACTCGTGCCCCAGCCCTCGGTTATTGGATGCTCCCTCAATGATACCGGGTATGTCTGCCACCACGCAGCGGCTGTAGTCCTCAAACTCCACCACACCCACAATCGGCTGCAGCGTGGTAAAGGGATAACTGGCCACCTTCGGGGTAGCATTGGAAATGGCCGTCAGCAGGGTGCTCTTCCCCGCATTCGGGTAGCCCACCAGCCCGGCATCGGCAATGCGGCGCAGCTCGAAGAAGAACACGCCGGATTCTGCCTCCGTGCCATATTCGAACTCGATGGGGGCCTGATTCGTGGCCGTGCGGAAATGCCAGTTACCGCGGCCGCCCTTGCCACCCTGACAAAGCACAAAACGCTCTCCCGGCTCGGTGAGGTCGGCTATCTGCTCCAGCTCGATACCGTCTCCCTCGCGCTCCAGCCATGTGGCTTCCTGCATGGTGGCGGCATTACTGCGGTACACGATGGTACCGGGCGGCACTTTGCCGATGACGGTCTTACCGTCCTTACCATGCTTGCGGGCATGCATGCCGGGCATACCATCGGTCGCCAGCAGCTTGGGGTCATAGAAATACGAGCGCAGGTCGTTCACACCCGTGCTCACTTCCAGGATGACGCTGCCGCCATCGCCGCCGTCTCCGCCATCGGGGCCGCCCCGGGGGATGAACTTCTCGCGGCGGAAACTGGCCAGGCCGTTTCCTCCCTTACCCGCACGGGCAAAAATTCGGATGTTGTCTACGAACATGCCCCAGAGCCTACCTTATTTTTCGCTCTAAATCAAGCCTTATCTCCCGCCGGAAAGAACGAGAACACTCACGGGCACAAAATTTCTCTTGCGTTTCGCTCCCTCCGGGGCTATGATGCGGACAGACGACCATGCAGCATTCCCCCGACAACGCCGCCGCGCAACCTGCCGCCTCCTTTGCCGATGACATTCTGGCAGGCATTGAGCAGGCCGCCCCCATCAGCGGAGCGGAGGCGATTGAGTGCGATATCGCGCCCAAGGAGCTTCCGGCAGGCGCGGATTTGCACGGCTACCGGATTCTCCGGCCGCTGGGAGCGGGCGGTTTCGGCGTCACGTATCTGGCAGAGGAAGATTATCTGGCCAGGAGGGTCGTCATCAAGGAAAGTTTTCCTGATTCCCTCTGTTACCGCCAGGCAGACACCCTGCATGTCTGTCTGAATGACCCGGACAACGGCACCGAGAACTATCATTGGGCCCGGGGAAACTTTCTGAAGGAAGCCCGGATTCTGGCTGCTCTCGATCATCCCTATATCGCCAAGGTCTATTCCTATTTCGAGGCCAACAACACGGCCTACTATGTGACGGAATACATCGATGGGCTCTCGCTGGGAGAACTGGCCGATGACTATGCGCGCTGCGGTCAGCCGATTTCACAGGATGCCCTGCTGGGGCTTATGGTGCGATTGCTGGATGCTCTGGACTACATGCACAGCAAGCACCTGCTGCACCGTGACATCAAACCGGACAATGTCCTCATCACCAGAACCGGGCTGCCCGTTCTCATCGACTTCGGCGCTGCGCGGGAATCGTATGGCGACCTGACCCCCACTTTTGTGGAATCGCAGGGATTCACTCCGCCGGAACAGCTCAGAGCAGACGGACACCCCGGCCCCTGGAGCGATTTGTATGCTCTCGGCGCCACGTTCTATTATACACTGAAAGGCAAATGCCTGCCACCCTGCCACCAGAGAGAGTTTTTTGACAAGGCCGAGCCTCTGGCGAGTGACCCGCGTCTGCTGGTGCTCTATGCCCCGGCCATTCTGCGCTCCATCGACAAAGCCTGCCGGCCCCTTGTCGAAGAGCGGTACGCCGATGCCGCAGCCTGGCTGGCCGACCTGAACGAGTCAGCCCTCGCCCCCGCTTCAGCGCAGGAGATTGCCAATGCTTCCCTGCCCCGGGCATGAGGCTCGAGTTTTTTTCTCCCGGTCTCAATCCCGGGGCATGTGCCCCCACACAGCACGCGAACACCGAGCCGCTCATCTGCAGGGCAGCAGAACTGCCTCGTAGCCGAAAATATCGGCAAACATAGCACCCTTGGTTCGCAGGCCCATGTTTTCCAGCGTGAGGTCCTGCACATCCGGGACCAGCAGTTCCAGTCTGCGGTTGTTGAACCGCACGCTGAATGAGCTGATACGGTGGGCATGCGCACGCTCCATGGCTTCTGCCACCCGCAGCAGGGCGGCCAGCTTCTGAACCCGCAGACGGTTGTTCAAATCGAGCTCGGCATAGCTGCTGTCAGCGGCAGAGGGCGGTCCGTGGCGATGATAGCGAGCCAACAGCCCCACGATTTCCACATCCCGGCGGGAAAGCCCGAAAATTTCAGAGTTAAGGATGAGATATTGACTGTGGCGATGATGGTTCTTGGGGCTGACATAACCGCCGATTTCATGGAGGATGGCTGCCACCCGCAGCAGAAGGCGATCCTGTCTGGTGAGCCCATGCAGGGATTGCAGCTGGTCAAAGAGAGACATGGACAGCATGACAATCTGGTCGCTATGAGCCAAATCTGCGCGATAGCGGTTGGCCAACAGAGTAGAGAAGTGTACCACCTCATCCTCCAGCGCGCTGTCATCGCGACTGGTGGCCGGCAGCACGCTATCCAGGAAAGCGTGGTCATATTCCTCTGCCGGACAAATGATGGTGCGTGGGTGGAACTCCCGCGCGGCGGCCAGGAAGATGTGGACGCAGGGCAACAGGTAACACACGCTTGCGTAGTCCTCCTGAAAACGCGCCGTACGCTGTTCCATGGGGGTGGCTGCAATCTGCTCCGCCAGACGGGAAAGGCGGGCTGTGGTCACGGCGGTCTTTCCGGTAGCCCCCTCCACCACCCGGCGAAAATCGGGACCGAAGATAATGAGAGCATCCGGAGCATGGGGCAACGCACCTTCCACATCATAACGCATCTGCTCAATCGTGCCGCGAATATGCTCACGCACCAGCACGCTTTCTCCGCCACTGAGGTCGGTTTCCGCGCGGGCAATGGTGATACCGGTACGGTGGGCTCCCAGTCGGTAATTGCCGTAGTGGGCTATGCGTCCTTTTTCCAGCACCAGCACACGTGTGTTCCCCGGCCCGACATGCAGGACGAGTGCACGCTTTTTCTCCAGCTCCGGGTGCTTATTGAATAGAGTTTTGACATTCAGATACAGCAGGCGGGTCATTTCGCCGTCATCCATGATTTCCAACTGCAGATTACAGGTAATCTGCATGCGGTTCACCAGGGTATCCATGTTGCGGATATTGAGCAGAATGTTCGTCCCCAACAAACGCACCTGCACCTCTCCTGCCAGCCGATATTCGGAAAGCAATTCGTCGTACCCACGGACAATCTGGACACAACGATCCATCGTGTAGCGGCTCAGCTCCCCCTTATTGAACACATCCTGTGCCAATTCCAGCGGCTGAGACAGCACATCCAGCACCCGATGCGTATCGCCGCGAGTCTCTGCCACCATCATGGAGAGCGAATCTGCCCCCAGAAACATCACCGCCTGCACTACTGCCGGCATCTGACAATCAGCCGGAGGCAGAGGTGAAATCGCCTGTCCTGTCCTTTTCTTTTTACTGCCCATGAAATTCACCGAATTCTCTCTCTGAATAATCTTGCTCCATTCTACATCGCCTTATATCGTCTTTCAAGTCAAAAGAACAACATGAGCGAAGCCGTCATACGCATATCCCAAAGATTTGGAACACGTTGATTCACGAATGCCGAATTACCCGTCTCCCAGTCGCGCACAGATGGAGCACGGCGGTCGACAACCGCGGGCCGGGCAGAACTGCCGCCCCCATAACACCATTTGCAGGTGAATATCGCCCCAGCTTTCCCGGGGAAAAATCTTCTTCAAATCGGCCTCCACTTTTTCCACAGTGTTGCCGCGGCTGAGCTTCCACCTCCGCGCCAGCCGGTACACATGGGTATCCACCGGAAATGCCGGATAACCGAACGCCTGATGCATGACCACAGAGGCGGTCTTGTGCCCCACCCCGGGTAATGCTTCCAGTTCCTCAAATGTATCCGGCACCTGCCCCCCATGCCGCTCCAGCAGCAATTGCGACATCTCCACCAGGCGCTGCGCCTTGGTATCGCACATGCCGCAGGTGGCAATCAGCTCCCGCACCCGTGCCACAGGCATCTGTGCCATGGCCTGCGGGGTATCAGCCTCGGCAAAAAGGGCGGGTGTGACCAGATTGACCCGCGCATCCGTACAGCGGGCTGACAGCATGACGGCCACCAGCAGGGTATAGGCATCATGATGCCGCAAGGGAACCTCCGGCCGGGGGATTCCCCGAGCCAGCTCCTCCTGAACAACGGCTGCGCGTTCTGCGCGGGTCATGACAAGGCAGCATCAGCGGCGGTTCATATCACTCAACGGCCCCAGGGTGGCGTCACCCTCCTGCTTGGTCGTTTCGTTCCAGGGCTTCACGTTCTCAGAGCTTCCGGGAGGGCCCACCACCTTACGGGTGTTGGGCGGCACTTCATCCATGGGAAGTTCGCAGGACACCATGGTCAGCGCGACCATCGGAAGCAGCATCAGGATTCTGGTTTTCATGTGTTCTATGTGACGGGGTTAACGGTTATTCTGTTGAAAAGATGTCAAAAAAATGACCGCCTGCCCGGATAACTGTCCGAACAGGCGGGAAGTATTTCCGGCACCAGGCTGCATCAGCTGCCCAGCGGCTTCTGGCGGAATACCAGGTCACCCACCTGCGGACGAACACCGGGAGCCATGGTCTTGGGATCGAATTCTGCCGTTACCATACCATCCTTGATGCTGATGATACGCAGCTTCACCACTTCCACCGGGCCGCGCTTGACCAGGAGCGGGGTGGAATCACCGGCCACGAGGCCGCTGTCTGCACCCACCTTGAACGCCACGAAGCGCCAGCGCATATCAACAGCCAGCAGGGCAAACTCATCGCCATTCTTCATGTAATCCTTGAAGAAGCGTTCGTTGATACCATTGATGCGGTTGAGTTCCACCTTCTCCTTGGCCAGCTTCTCCGTGGCGGCCTCGCGCACGACCTTTTCCTCCTCCAGCTGGGTCTCAAGGTCTTTCTTGCGGGCGTTCTCACGATCCACGACGGCCTTCACGGCTTCTACCAGAGCGCCCAGATCGGACGTGTCGGCATCCAGGGAGCCCTCGGCCTTGAGCTTGGCCAGAGCGGCATTGTAGGTGTCTCGCAGCTGCACTGCCGTCTTGGTGGCAGACTCCACTTTCACCTTGAGTTCTTCATTCTCGGCCTTGTCGGCGGCAAGCTTGGCTTCGGCATCGTTGCGCTTGTCGCGGGCATCGCGCATTTCCACGCGGGCACCTTCCGTGGCCTCAATGGCAGCGGAACGCTCGCCGGAGATCCGGGCCACCTCGGCATCCAGTTCGCTGTTGAGCTTACGCAGGCCGGTGGCATCGGCATCCGCCACCTGAGGGCCGCCGCCGTGGGTGGCCACAAGCACATCCATGACCTGCTGCTGATCGGCTGAATACATAATCAGACCGACGCCCATCAGAAGAGTGATAAGAGAGATAACGAGTTGAGAGACTTTCATATCGGGAGGAGAGGTTTGAAAAATTACTTATTGCGGACGGAAATGATACGGTCGCCGGGCTTCACGCTATCGCCGGGGCGAATGGTGCTGTACACCACCTCAGCGCTGGAACGGTCGGGCTCCACGGTGGTCACATTCAGCTCGCAGACCTTGCGGTCGCCGCGCATGACGGAAAGGCGGGAACCAATCACCACGCCCTTGTTGATACCGGCATTGATGATGACATAGTCCCAATTCGGATCTGCGGTCACCACAGTTGCCTCCAGCTCGGCGGGAGAGATACGGGCCATGCGGTCGGAATTAAGCTTCTTGGCGGCAACCGTAGCAGCGATTGTACGCTCGCTTTCTGCACCCAGAGCAGCCACAGCGGCTTTCTCTGCGGCCAGCGTGGCCTCCAGCGTGTTGTTGCTGCTCACCAGCTCTGCCAGCTTGGCACCCATCTGCTCGGCGGCTTCCACATCGCTCTCGGCAAAGCTTCCGGCACTGTCCTCACCCTCCACGGCGGCGGTCACCTGCTGGGTGAAGTTCTTGAATTCCTCGCGCAGGCGCTTCAGCTCTGCCTCTGCGGCCTCGAGGTCTGCGCGGCTCTTGGTCACTTCGGCCACAACTGCGGCATCCTGCTCATCAAGCTCGGCCTTATGCTCTTCATAACGCTGCTTCTGAAGACGGAAGAAATCGGCACGCAGCTCGGCATACTTTTTGATGGCAATATCAAGCTCCACATCGCGGCTCTTCTTGACAGCCTGTTCGAAACGGGTCTGAATGGTTGCCAGCTCACCTTCCGAAGCGGACATGGCTGTGTTGGCCTTATAGAAGAAGAAAGATGCGCCCAAGAAGAGCACGCCGGCGCCAATGATGATATATTTCCACATGGTGTAAGTAAAATTTGCAGATGTACGCTAATATATCTATACCAGATTGCACTCTTTGGCAATCAAAAAAAACATTCTTTCCTCTTTTTTTTCACTTTTTCTCGCAGAGAGTACAGAAAAAGCCCCGCTCCGGTTCTTTTTCCCGGAACAGGGCTGCATTAAATCAGCTCAGCGCTGGCAAATCAGGCCTCGCCTTTCTCGGCGGCCTCCCTGGCCTTGCGATCGCGGGCTGCGGCGCGCATGGACATCTTGACGCGGCCCTTGTCATCGATACCGATGCACTTGGCGGTCACGATATCGCCCACCTTCACCACATCCTCGGTCTTCTGCGTGCGGCCTTCGGCCAGCTCAGAGATGTGGATGAGGCCATCCTTGCCGGGCAGCACTTCCATGAAGGCTCCGAACTCCTTGGTGGAGACAATCTTACCCTCATAGGTCTCACCCACCTCAATTTCCTTGAACATGCGGTCGATGAGGTAGAGAGCACGTTCCACACCCTCCTGGCGATTGCCATAGATACGCACGGTACCGTCCTCTTCGATGTTGATGTCTGTGCCGGTCTCAGCCTGAAGAGCCTTGATATTCTTACCGCCGGGGCCGATGAGCTCACCGATGCGATCCTGCGGGATGCTGGTGGACTCGATGCGCGGGGCATTCGGGCTCATGGCCTGCGGGGCAGAGATGCAGGCATTCATGGTGTCCAGCACATCCAGACGCCCCTTGCGGGCCACATGAATGGCTTCCTCCAGAATGTACAGCGGAATGCCGGGCAGCTTGAGGTCCAGCTGATAGCCGGTCACACCCACCTCGGAACCGCAGAGCTTGAAGTCCATATCACCGTAGAAGTCCTCGGAACCGATGATGTCCAGCAGAGTCTTGTAGCGCTTGGGCTCGCGATCACCCTCGTTCTCGAACTCGGTCACCAGACCCACGGAGATACCGGAAACGGGGCGCTTCAGCGGCACACCGGCTGCCAGCAGAGACAGGGAACCGGCGCAGACGGAAGCCATGGAGGTGGAACCGTTGGACTCCATAATCTCGGAAGACACGCGGATGGCGTAGGGGAAATCAGCCTCATCCGGAATCACGGGAGCGATAGAACGCTCTGCCAGAGCACCGTGACCGATTTCGCGACGGTTCTGACCGCCGAAACGGCCGGTCTCACCCACCGTGAAAGGCGGGAAGTTGTAGTGCAGGATGAAGCGCTTCTCATCCACAGAACCGGTGTAGTTATCCAGATACTGCTTCTCCTCCATGGGAGCCAGCGTGGCCAGGCACAGGGACTTGGTCTCACCGCGGGCAAAGATGGAGGAACCGTGCACCACAGGCGGCAGCACATTCACCTCAGCCGTCAGCGGGCGCAGCTGCTTGATGGCGCGACCATCGGCGCGTTTATCATGCTCCATGATGGAGATACGGAAAGCCTTCTTCTGAATGTACTCGAACACCTGCTCCACATCGAAGTCGGTGGACTCGGGGTAAGCGGTCTTGATGGCGGCCTCCACCTCGTCGCGCAGAGCGCCCACCTGCTTCTGGCGCTGAATCTTGTTGGGCGCATAGATGGCCTCCTCGATGCGGTCGCCGGCCACCTGGTAACCAATTTCCAGCAGCTCGGGCTTGGCCAGCGTCAGCTCATACTCACGCGTGGGCTTGCCACAGATACCGCGCAGCTCTTCCTGAGCGGCGCAAATCTGAGCCACATTCTCCTGAGCATAGCGCAGGGCAGCGATAAAGTCTTCTTCGGGCAGCTCGTTGGCAGAACCCTCAATCATGATAACCTGGTCCTTGGAACCGGCATACACCAGATCCAAATCGGATTCCAGACGCTGGGAGTTGGTGGGGTTGATGATGAACTCACCGTTGATGCGGCCCACGCGCACAGCACCCACAGGCTCGGCAAAAGGCAGGTCAGAAATCACACAAGCGGCGGAAGCACCGTTGATGCTCAGGATATCCGGCTCGTTCTCACCATCCGCAGCCAGAAGCAGAGAGATGACCTGCGTGTCGTAGAAATAGCCCTTGGGGAACATGGGGCGCAGAGGACGGTCCGTCATGCGGCAGGTCAGAATTTCCTTCTCAGTGGGGCGTCCTTCGCGCTTGAAGTAACCGCCGGGGAACATACCCGCAGCAGCGGCCTTCTCCTTGTACTCCACGGACAGCGGGAAGAAGGTCTGACCCTCCTTAATCTTGGTGGCACTCACAACGGTGACGAGCACCACGGTATCACCACAACGAACAGTAACAGCTCCATCAGCCAGGCGGGCAAGTTTACCGGTCTCGATCGTGATGGGATTGGCGCCGACGGCGCACGTAACGGAATGTATACTCATTATTTTTCTTTCTTCTTGTCGCCGGCTCCTCGCTGCACCTCAGAAAACCGGAACCGGCCCTCGTTTCCCTCGGTAACTCGCTGCGCGCCGTGGGCACACTGCACCACCACGCGACACGCGGTCGTGCTCATTTTACACGCTCAACAGCCACATAGCAAGCCAATAATGAACAAAAACCACTCTTTTCCACCCGATTTTTCAAAAAAAGCTTGCACCCACCGTCCCCTGCGCTACAATCGCACTACACGCTAATCGACCGCAGCCAAACCATGGAATCCCCCTCCTCAGTCCCGGAAGAACAACTCATGCCCCGCGAAAAGATGCTGCGCCACGGCCGCAACGCCCTCAGCGATGAAGAGCTCATCGCCCTCTTCCTGCATACCGGGCTGCAGGGCTGCCCCGTGCTGGAACTCTCTGCCCGCATCAAGAAAGCCGCCGGCTCACTCGCCAACCTCGGCTCCATGGATGCCCGGGAAATCATGGAATGCTGCAAGGGAATCGGCCCGGCCAAGGCCACCACCCTGGCCGCCGCCTTCGAGCTGGGCCAGCGCGCCGTCCGCGAGAACCTGGAGCGCGCCGAAATGCGCAGCCCGCGCACGGTGTATGACTACCTCATCGGCGACCTGCGCTATGAGACAGAGGAAAACCTCGTCCTCCTCCTGCTCGACAGCCGCAAACAACTCATCCGCCGCATCCTCATCGCCCGCGGCACCCTCACCTCCGTCCCCGCCAACCCTCGCTCCATCTTCCGCCCCGCCATCATCTGCAACGCCGCATGCTTCATCATGGTACACAACCACCCCAGCGGCGACCCCACCCCCAGCTCTGCCGACATAGAGCTCACCAAAACCATCGCCCAGTGCGGCGAGCTCATGCACATCCCCCTCTTCGACCACGTCATCCTGGGTACAGAAGCCCCCGGCCGCCCCCTGCCCTTCTACAGCTTCCGCAAAAACAACTTCCTGCATTGAGCTCCTCCCGCCCCGGCTGCCAGCCCCCCCCCCTTTTCCCCATCGCATGAAAGATTACCACACCCACCATCCCTCCCCCAACGGCGGCTACCTCTGCGCCGTCACCCGCGCTGACTGGGAACGCATCGCCTCCACTCCCGGCATGACCCCCTGCTTCGGCATCCACCCCTGGCACGCCGCTGACGCCGACCCCGCCGAGCTCGCCTTCGACCTGGATGACTGGCTCACCCGCCATCCCCACGCCGGCGTGGGCGAAAGCGGGCTGGATGCCTCCCCGAAACACAGCTCCACCCTGGAAACCCAGCGCATCCTGCTGCATATCCACCTCGGCGCAGCCTTCCGGCATGACCGCATCATCCACCTTCACGGCGTGCGCGCCTGGAGCGAGCTGCTGGACATCCTCCGCGAGCGCGAGCACAACCGCACCCTCCCCCGCGTCCTCCTCCATGCCTGGAACGGCCCCCACGAACTCGCCCGCGAATTCCTCCGCCTCGGCGCCCTCTTCTCCGTCGGTCTCCGCGAGCTTTCCCACTCCGCCGCAGCAGAACGCTACGCCCGCATCCCGGAAGGCCGCCTCTTCCCGGAGACCGATGACCACCCGGAAAACTGGGCTCGCACCGTCGCCCTCCTCGGACTCCTCCGCAACGGGTTGACCTCATAAACAAAAACCCCGAAAGCCTTCCGCCCACACCCATTCCCACACATTTTTTCACATTTTCGCAAAATAATCCTTGCCAAAGCGGCAAAGCTCTGTTAAACTCCCGCCACCTCATGCACGGGTAGCTCAGTGGTAGAGCGGCTGTCTTACACACAGTTGGTCAGGGGTTCAAATCCCTTCCCGTGTATTAACCGAGCCTGCTTTCCGATACGATTTGGAAAGCAGGTTTTTTAGTTTACTTACACATATTTGCCAAGAGTGTGGGTAGTGATAAAATGGGGGGTCAAGCCCAATTTATGTGGAATTTGAATTTTCATATCACCACGTGACCACATTCAATTAACACTCTTAATCGGTAGTTCTGAAAGTTACGATAGCCATAGGCGCGGCGTTGAATTAATTTCATTTTTCGGTGGAAGC